>NZ_JBIBVN010000013.1:78133-215083 GCF_043080425.1 Streptomyces sp. NPDC015032
CTTCCCGCCATGGCTGCACACCCGCGATCACCACCGCGACACACCGCGCTCGCGGGCAGACCACCCGCCGGCCGCTTTTGCCGGGGGCTCAGCCCGATCTGCACCGGCGACCGGAAAGGCCCTCACGACGCGACGCCTTCCCGCCATGGCTGCACACCCGCGATCACCACCGCGACACACCGCGCTCGCGGGCAGACCACCCGCCGGCCGCTTTTGCCGGGGGCTCAGCCCGTTTCTGTGACCGGCCCCCCGGCCCCGCCCGCCCGCCATCCCCGGCGGCGCCCTCTGGGCAGCACGAACGCGAGGAAGGCGACGAGCACCGTGACCCCGGCCGCCCCGCCGGCCACGGCCAGCGCACGGTTGCGTGCCTCCGGCGGGTCGAGCGGCGGGACGGTTGGGGCCGGGGCATTCCGCGTTCCGGACGGGGACTGTGCGCGTTCCTCGGGAAGTACGGCGGAGAGCGCCCGCACCGGATCGACGATCCCCAGCCCGATGCCGGGGTCCGGCGTGTCACCCACGGCCCCGTAGGCCGTGGACTCCAGCCGGTGCGCGAGCTGCTCGGCGGTCAGCCGGGGGTGGTAGGAGAGGACCAGGGCCGCCGTACCGGCCACGAAGGCGCCGGCCACCGAGTCGCCGCGGCCGGTGAACTGGCCGCGGCCGCCCGGCCCCGGCCCCACCACCGAGACGCCGGGAGCGCTCAGCCTGGGCTGTGAACGCCGCCCCTTCTCCGTGCCCGGCGCTTCCGGCATGCCGCCCGGCCCCACCGAGGAGACGGCGAGCACCCCGGGCAGCGCCGCCGGATAGGCGGGCCCGTTCTCCGCCTGGGATGCCCCCGCCCCGCTCTCCCACTCCCGCGCCGAGGCGGGCGCCACCACCAGAGCACCGGCCTTCTGTGCGGCGCGGACGGCGTCCTTCAGCTGCTGTGGCGCGGAAGGGACGCTCAGCGCCACATGGACGATCTGCGCCCCGGATTCGGTGGCCGCCCTGATCCCCTTGGCCAGCGCCTCGGGCGTGGTCGCGCCATGTTTACTGGTGGCCCGCACCGCGATCACCTCGGCCTCCGGGGCCACCCCGGCCGCTTTGAGACCCTGCTGCTGCCTGCCCGCGACGATGCCGGCGAGGAATGTGCCGTGTCCGACGCAGTCGTCCCGCACGGTGCCGCCCGCCACCACATCCGGGCCTCCGGTGACCCGGCCGTCCAGCGCCGGTACCCGGCGCAGATCCGCTCCGGTACCGACGACGGCGACCTTCACCCCCGCGCCCCGGCTGAGTTCCCAGGCTCTGTCGATCCCCAGGAAGCTCTGCGCCCAAGGGACTTGGGCCGATTTCTTGGCGGACCCCGGAGTGCACGGGCGGCCGTCGGCGACAGTGGCGGGCATTCCCGGCAACGAGGGGCTGTCCGCGTCCCCCGCCGCACCGGCGGGAGCCGCGGTGCCGGGTATCAGGAGCAGAGCGGCCAGTGCTGCCGGTCCGAGTGCGCGGGACACCGAGGACCTCGAAGATCGCATGCGCCGATGGTAGCGACGCTCCCCGTACCACCGGTACCTGCCCCGGAACGTCCCGAACCGGTGCTCCGGCGGCGCCGGAACGCCGACCACCATGGCGGGCGACCTGCGGCAACAGGCATGATGGCCACAGCAGTTCCCCACGCCCTACATGCCGCGCGTCTTTGCCCCGTATCTACGGCGCAGGGGTCCGGGAGGTCAGAACGTGTCACGCCAGATGCTCACCGTCGCCGCCGACGGGACGGGCGACCACCGCACCGTCGGGGAGGCCGTCGCCAGGGCCCGTGCCGGAGCGGTCGTCAGGATCGCTCCGGGACGGTACGAGGAGAGCCTGACGATCTCGGCCGCGATCACCCTGACCGCTGCCGAGGGCGAGGGGACGGTGGAGCTGGCGCCGCGGCGCGGGACGGCGCTGACGCTCACCAGGGACGCGGTGATGGTCAGGGACCTCGTGCTGCGCGGGCACGACGACGAACTGCCCGTGGTCGACGCGCCGCGCGGGCAGCTCGCGATGGACCGGTGCGACATCCACGGTTCGGCCTGGTCGGCGCTCTTCGCGCGGGACGGCGGGTCGCTGGCGCTGCGTCAGTGCCGGATCAGCAACCCGGTGGGCGCCGGTGTGGTGTCCACCTCCTCGGCCGAGAGCTTCCTCGAGAACTGCGTCGTCGAACACCTTGGGACATCCGCCGTGGTGGCCGGTGAGCGGGGCAGGATCACCGCGCGCTTCAGCCGGCTCAGGGACACCAAGGGCAACGGCGTCCTCACCAACGGGCAGGCGCACGTCCTCCTGGAGGAATGCGCGATATCGGCGACCGGCAAGCCGGGCGTCGCCGTCGAGGAGGAGAGTTCGGTCAGGATGGTGCGCGGCACGGTCCGCAAGGCCGTCGTCGGCGTGTTCGTGAACAGCGCCGGACTGGTCGTCCTGGAGGACGTCGCCGTCAGCGATGTCACCGGGCACGGGTTCGTCCTGGGCGGCGGCAGTTCACCGACGCTGACCCGGTGCAGTACCGAACGGACCAGCGGGCACGGCCTGCTGGTGACCGAGCGCAGCCGCGGTACGTTCGAGGAGTGCGTGTTCGCCACCGCCGAGGAACCCGCTGTACGGGTCACCGGCTTCTCCTCACCGGTGCTGACGGACACCGCCGTCCATGACTCCAAGGGCATCGGTGTGCTGCTCGACGAGGATTCGGCCGCCGAGTTCAACCGCCTTGAGGTGCGCGACAGCGCCGGGTCCGGAATCGTGATCCGCAGCGGCGCCAACCCGCTGCTGCTGCGGGCCACGGTCACCGGGGCAGGCGCACACGGCGTGGAGGTCGTCAAGGACGGCAGGGGGCGGCTGGAGGAGAGCGTCGTCGAGCGGTCGGGCGACTCGGCGGTCCATGTCTCGGGCCACGGCAACCTGTTCGTGGGCAAGGGCCGGCTGCGCTCCTCCGCCGGGGCCGGAATCCACATCGGGGCGCTCGGCGTGCTCACACTGCGGGACACCGAGGTGGAGGAGTCCGGTGGCGCGGGCATCCACATCGCGGCCGAGGGCGAACTGGCGGCCGTGCGCGCCGTGTTGAAGGGGGCCGCCGAGCACGGCGTACTGGTCGCCGCGGGCGCCCGCGCCTCCCTCAACGGCTGCGAGGTGACCGGTTCGGGCGCCGACGGCATACGGGTGGAGGGCACCGACGCCGTGTCGCTGACCGGCTGCACCGTCCGCGCCAACCGGGGCAGCGGAGTGCGCCAGACGGTGCCCGGCGACCGGCTCGCCGTCGAGGGGCTGGCCAGTGCGGAGAACGGTGCCCCGGACGCCTGGGGCACCGCGGAGGACGCGGGGGCGGCGGGCGACGGGCGGCTGCCCGGCGGAGCGGCCCCGGCGGCGGCCGAAACCCGGTCCGGTGCGGGCCCGGTGGCCGAGCTGGAGTCGCTGATCGGCCTCGACGAGGTCAAACAGCAGGTGCTGACGCTGATCAACCTCAACCGGATGGCGCAGCGCAGGGCGAGCATCGGCATGCCCGCTCCGCCGATGAGCCGCCATCTGGTCTTCGCGGGCCCGCCCGGCACCGGCAAGACCACCGTCGCCCGGCTGTACGGCTCCATCCTCGCCTCGCTCGGCGTGCTGCGTTCCGGACATCTGGTGGAGGTCTCGCGTGCCGACCTGGTGGCACAGATCATCGGTGGGACGGCCATCAAGACCACCGAGACTTTCAACAAGGCGCTGGGCGGGGTGCTGTTCGTCGACGAGGCGTACACCCTGCTCTCCGACGGCGGCGGCAGTGGCGCCGACTTCGGGCGCGAGGCGATCGACACCCTGGTGAAGCTGATGGAGGACCACCGCGAGGACGTGGTGGTGGTGGCGGCCGGATATCCGAAGGAGATGACGGACTTCCTGGCGTCCAACCCGGGTCTCGCCTCGCGTTTCACCCGCAGCGTCGAGTTCAGCGACTACACCTCCAACGAGCTGGTCACGATCGTGGAGCGGATGTGCACCGGCCACCACTACGAGCTGGATCCGGCGGCGCGGGCGGCACTGCTCACCCGCTTCGAGCAGATTCCCCGCGACGCGGGCTTCGGCAACGGCCGTACCGCCCGCAAGGTCTTCGAGGAGATGGTGGACCGGCAGGCGTCCCGGCTGGCCGCCCTGCCGGAGGCCGGCGAGCGGGAGCTGGCCGTGCTGACCGCGGAGGACGTGGGCGTCCCGGCGGGCGGCGCGCAGAAGGACGGGCAGGGCGAGGATCCGCTGCTGCGGCTGGACGCCCTGGTGGGCCTCGCGGCCGTCAAGCGCGAGGTGGGCGACCTGGTCAATCTGCTCGCCACCGCGCGCCGGAGGAAGGAGGCCGGGCTGCCCGCGCCCAGGATCAGCAACCATCTGGTCTTCGCGGGCCCGCCCGGCACCGGCAAGACGACGGTGGCGCGGCTCTACGGCGAACTGCTGGCCTCCCTGGGCGTACTGCCGCGCGGCCAGCTCGTCGAGGTCTCACGTGCGGACCTGGTGGGCCGCTATGTCGGGCACACCGCGCAGCTGACCCGAGAGGTGTTCGAACGGGCTTTGGGAGGCGTCCTGTTCATCGACGAGGCGTACACCCTGACGCCTCGCTCGGGCGCCGGTTCCTCAGACTTCGGCCAGGAGGCGGTGGAGACACTGCTGAAGCTGATGGAGGACCACCGCGACGAGATGGTGGTGATCGTGGCGGGGTACACCGCGGAGATGAACCGGTTCCTGGGCTCCAATCCGGGTCTCGACTCACGCTTCCCGCGGCGTATCGAGTTCCCCGACTACTCCTCGGACGAACTGGTCACGATCGTCCGCATGCACGCGGCCGACAACGGCTACGAGTGCGCGCCCGGCACGGCCAACGCGCTGCGGGAGCACTTCGACGGCATCCCCAGGGAGGCGACGTTCGGCAACGCCCGGCTGGCCCGGCAGACGCTGGAGCAGATGATGACCCATCAGGCGGGACGGCTGAGCGCCATCGCGGTACCGAGCCTGGACGACCTGCGGCTGCTCCTCCCCGAGGACCTCTCCCCACGCTGAGGTCGAACGAGGCCCGGGGCCGCGTACTCGACGAGCCGATCCGGCCCAGGTGAACTGCGGGTCCCCGGCCGGGGGTTCTGTCGCGACGCCCACAAGGTTGCGTCGCACCCTGGTCGGGGTGCCGATGCCGAGGGCGGCGTTTGGCCGACTGGTGCCGGCGCCACCACCAGCGCAGGACGACTGGCCCCGCCGCCCGTGCGGGCGCGCTCCCGCCGGACGTGCTGCCCGCCGCCTGAGCCCGTCCCTCCGGGCGTCCGGCACGGATGCTTAGGATGACGCCGTGAACACGGTGAGCGGAACAGGGGCCGAGTCCGAACACGGGCCGCCGGGCAAGGTGCAGCCGCGGCAGCTGATCGTCACGGTCTACGGGCTGTACGCGCGCGACACCGGCGGCTGGATGTCCGTGGCCTCGCTGATCCAGCTGCTCGACGGCCTCGGTGTCGAGGGGCCGACCGTACGGTCTTCGGTCTCCCGGCTGAAGCGCGCCGGACTGCTCGAAGCCGAATCGGTGTCCGGCGCGGCCGGTTACCGGATCTCGCCCGAGACCGAGCGGATGCTGCGCGACGGCGATCCGCGCATCTTCGCGGCCCGAAGGGCCACCGTGGACGAGGGCTGGGTGCTGGTCGTCTTCTCCGTGCCCGAGTCCGAGCGCGCCAAGCGGCACACCCTGCGCACCCAGCTGACCCGCCTCGGCTTCGGTTCGGTGTCCGCCGGGGTGTGGATCGCACCGGGGCATGTCCACGGAGAGGCGGAGGACATGCTGGCCCGGCACGGGCTGCGCTCGTACGCCGATCTCTTCCGGGCCGACTATCTCGCCGTCGCCGGGGACAAGGGCGAGGACGGGCACGGGGATCTGCCCGCGAAGGTGCGTTCCTGGTGGGACACCGCCCGGCTGCAGCAGCTGTACGTCGAATTCCTCGCGGCACACCGGCCGGCGGCCGCGCGGATCGCGGGCGGCTGCCGGGTGACGGACAGTGAGGCGTTCACGACCTACATCAGGGTCCTCACCGACTGGCGCCGGCTCGTCTATCTCGACCCCGGCGTCGCGCGCGAACTGCTGCCGGCCGAGTGGAGCGGAACCGAGGCGTCCGAACTCTTCGACGAGCTGCACACCCGGCTGGCCGGTCCCGCCCATCGGCATGTCGAACGGGTCCGGTCCGGCTGATCCGCCACGCGGCCGGGGCCGGTCGTCCCCGGCCCGGCGGTTCAGCGAGCGGTCGACCGTACGATCGTGAACACCGCACCCTCCGGGTCCGCCACGGTCGCCACCCGGCCGCCCGTCCCCTCCCGGGGCGGCTGCAGGACGTATCCGCCGATTTCCACCACGCGGTGCGCTGCCTCGTCGGTGTCGTCGACCTCGAAGTACGTCATCCAGTGGGGACCGCGGTCGCGCGGCAGGGCATGGCCGACGCCGTGCAGCGAGGCCACCGGACGACCGTGCAGGTGGAGGGTCTGGTAGTCGAAGTCGGCCGAGACGACCGCCTCCGCCTCGTAGCCGAAAACCGTCTGGTAGAACTTGCAGACCGTTGAGGTCTCGCGGGTCATCAGCTCGTTCCAGACCGGTGTGCCGTGGGTCCCCGCGAGGGCCGTGCCCAGGTGCGCGGCGGCCTGCCAGATCCCGAAGACCGCGCCGCTGGGGTCGGAGGCGATGGCGAGCCGGCCCGCGTCACCCCTGTCACCCGAGTCGAGCGGCCCGACGGCGACGGTGCCGCCGCAGGAGCGGATCACTTCCGCCGTGGCATCGGCGTCGTCGGTGGCCAGATAGGTCGTCCAGGCGACCTGCAGATGGCGGTCGAGCGGCAGTTGCCCGATGCCCGCGACCACTTTTCCGTCGATCAGCGCCCGGACGTAGGGGCCCAGCTGGTCCGGACCCGGCACGAACTCCCAGCCGAACAGGCGGGAGTAGAAGTCCTGGGTCGTGCTCAGGCCGTGCACGAGCAGACTCACCCAGCAAGGTGTTCCGGGCGTGCGCCGGGCGGCAGCCTCGGTCATCGTCACTCTCTCCTCGGACCATCGTGGTGGCCGTACGGGGGGAACGGGGCCGGTGTGCCGTCATGCGGTACAGGATGTGTGCGCCCCGTGCAGATGTTGCACCACCCGGCCCACGATGTGCCCCGGCCGCGCCGCACTTTCCGGGATCTCGACGGAGGGCCACCGTTTTGGCGAGAAACGTCCTCTTCGGCGTTGTTACGGGTGGGGAGCTCGCTGCGCGAGGATGGCACTCATGAAGCCCATCATCACGACATCCGAATACGCGAGCGAGTCGGCGGGGCCACGTCCGCCGGTGCTCCTGGACGTACGTTGGCAGCTGGGCGGCCCGCACGGCCGTCCCGACTACGAGGCCGGGCACATTCCCGGGGCGGTCTTCGTCGATCTGGACGCGGAACTTGCCGGTCCGGCAGGCCGAGGAGGCCGTCATCCGCTGCCCGATCCGGAGGAATTCGGTGCGGTGATGCGCCGGGCCGGTGTCTCCCGGGACACTCCGGTGGTCGTGTACGACGGCGGCCAGGGCTGGGCGGCGGCCCGCGCGTGGTGGCTGCTGCGCTGGACGGGACACGAGGACGTCCGGGTCCTGGACGGCGGTCTCGTGGCCTGGAAGGACGCGAAGGGGGCGCTCCAGACGGAGGTCCCGGCACCGGCCGAGGGCGACTTCCGGCCGGTTCCCGGCGCACTTCCGCTGCTGGACGCGGACGGGGCGGCGGCGCTGGCCCGCTCGGGTCTGCTGCTCGACGCGCGGGCCGCGGAACGATACCGGGGCGATGTGGAGCCGGTCGACCGGGTGGGCGGCCACATTCCTGGCGCGGTGTCGGCACCGACTTCCGAGAACACGGGGGACGATGGCCGGTTCCTGCCCGCCCCGTCGCTGGCGGCACGCTTCAAGGACCTCGGTGCGGACCGGGCGCCGGAGATCGGCGTCTACTGCGGTTCCGGTGTCTCCGGCACCCATGAGGTGCTCGCCCTGGCCGTAGCCGGGATCCCCGCGGCGCTGTACGCGGGCTCCTGGTCCGAGTGGTCCGCCGACGAGTCCCGCCCGGTCGCCAAGGGCCCCGACCCCCGGTAACGGGATCCGCGCCGACCGCCGGGACCGGAACCGCCCCAACGGAATCCGGGCACACGTAACAGGGGCGGCACGCATGGCACGCACGGCGCATCGGGGCGATACGACACGAGGGCCCGTGCGCAGCGGCGTACGGGCCCTTGTCATCCTGTGGTCGCCTGCCTCAGTCCTGCTTCTTACGGCGCGTACCGAAGACGATCTCGTCCCAGCTCGGCACGGCCGCCCGGCGGCCCGGCCGGACACCGTCCGCCTCGGCCTGGCGGTCCGTCGTCCCGGTCAGCCGGTCGCGATGACCGGCCACGGCCCGTGGCATCAGTACGTCCGCATAGGCAGAACCGGCGCCCGCGGAGGCGGCGGCCGGCGGTTCGTCGGCCTCCGGCTCCTGTGCGGCCGGTTCGATGGCGGGCGGCTCGGGCGGTGCGGGACGCTCCGGCACCACCATGTCGCCGCGGAAGCTCGGTACGGCCTCCAGCAGACTGGTCAGCGAATCACGCTCGCCGGCCGAGATGCCACCGATGTATTCCTCGGGCTCGGGCACGGGGGCCGGGGCCGTGGGCCGCTCCATCTGGCGGTCCAGGGCTCGGTCCAGCGGCCGGTCGCGGGGCAGCCGGGCGATCCGGGGCACGAACGGGAAGCTCGGCTCGGGCGCGGCGACGTCATCGGTCTCACCGATCAGCGAACGCGCCTCGTCGTCCACCGCCTGGACCAGTCGGCGCGGCGCGTCGTACGTCCAGCTCGCCGAGTGCGGCTCACCCGCGACCCGGTAGACCAGCAGCACCTCCCAGGTGCCGTCGTCACGGCGCCAGGAGTCCCATTGGACGGTCTCCTTGTCGGCGCCGCGCAGCAGCAGCCGTTCCTGCACCGCCTCGCCGAGCTGGGGGCCGGTGTTCTCGCCGGGACGGCGTACGGGAGTCTTCCGGGCCCGCTCGGCCATGAAGGCGCGCTCCGCGAGCACGGGGCCCTCGAAGCGGCGGACACGGTCGACCGGAATCCCGGCGAACTGAGCGACCTCCTCCGCGGAGGCGCCGGCTCGTATCCGCGCCTGGATGTCGCGGGGGCGGAGGTGGCTCTCCACCTCGATCTCGATCTGGCCGAGCCGCGCGCGGTCGTTGCGCACGGCGGCTCGCAGCCGCTCGTCGATCGGAAGCGTGTACTCCGTGCTGTCCGCAGCCTTGAGCACCAGTCGTGTGCCGTCGTTGGAGACGGCCACGACACGCAGTTCGGGCATGGGGACCTCCCGGGTGGTGCCTGCCGACGTCACGTGCGTCGCTGCTTCCGCTAGTCGAGTGTGGCCTGCCCGGGTGCAGCCTGCCACAACATTGCCGTGTTACCCGGCGTGTCGGGCGTGAGCCCTTGATCGCCGGTATGACACGGTGACCTATTGTGCAACACAAAGTGACCGATGGTCACCTCGTGTAGCCAGTCCCCGTGCGATGACGTGGCGCCGCCGGATCGAGTGCCTCCTTCGGCCCCCTCCCGAAGATCCCGGACACCCATGGTGGGAGTCCGGCCCCAGGGCTCGCCACAGTACTCCATTCGGGCCATGTGGGTGGACCGCCGCGCCGCCGAACTTCTCGTGAGGTGCGGGAGTTGAGTCACTCCATGGGGTGCGGGATGCCCTTCGTGCGTGTCCTGCTTCACAGAATCTCCTGAAGTGGAACTATTCGCTTCGCTCAAATGTCCCTTCCTGTTGCATGGTGGGAGAGATGTCAATCAAGGGCTGGAAATGGTACAGAAGCCGGAAAGTGACATAGAACCCAAAGAAAGGCGTATAGACCTGAGCGTGCCTCAGGTGGCGGGCAGCGCCGTGGCGGCAGTCGCGGCAGCGGTGGCGGCCTCGCAGCTGGGTGTGTACGGAACGATCCTCGGCGCCGGGGTCATGAGCGTCGTCGCCACTTGTGGCGGTTCGGTCTTCCAGCACTTCTTCCGCCGCACGGGGGAGCAGATCCGCGAGGTGACGGTCCAGGCGAAGCAGCCGGGCCGTGAGGTGACCGTGCACACGCGGGAGACCGGAGCCGCGCGGGCCCCGGGGCGATCGGCGGCCGGAACACCCGACGGAGCCACGGACGCCACCATGATGATGCGCGCCGTGGACGCCACGGCCGCGCGGGACGAGACGGACGCCACGACCGTGCTGCGCAACGTGACGGACGACCCGGACCGTACCCGGCTGCTCAGGCCGCTCGGCGGGACCCCCTCACTCGCGACGACCCCTCCGGACCCGGACGAGGAGTTCTCCACAGCCACCACCCACGGCACCCGCATCCGCGGCTGGAAGCGGTCGGCGCTCGCAGCGGTCGTGGTCTTCGCCGTGACGATGGCCGGGATCACCACGTTCGAGCTGGTCTCCGGCAACGGCCTGAGCGGTGGCCGGGGAACCACCGTCGGCTCCGTCGTACGCGGCGGGGAGCGGGGCTCCGGGGCGGACGACCCGGCACCGCCGGCCGGCACCGACCCCGGCCGGGAGCAGAGCCCGGGGCAGGGGAGTGGCGCGACGCCCGGTACGGAGCCGCAGGGCGGGCAGAGCCGGAACCCGGACTCCGGCCAGGGCGGCCACTCCTCGGCGGACCCGGTCCCCAGCACCACGCCGTCCGATGGCACCGGCGCCCGGACGAGCCCGTCCCCGGAGGTCACGCCCTCCCCGTCGGCGCCCGGTGACGGCGGCGGCTCGAACCCCGTGGGTCCGGGCGACGCCCCGGCCCAGGGCGACCACGCCACCACGGGCACGGGCACGGGAACCGGGCAGTGAACGGCGCGGCGCTCAGTCGCCCAGCACCCGGCGCAGATAGTCGTTGCCGAAGAGCCGGCCCGGGTCCAGCCGGTCGCGTACGGCGGTGAACTCGCCGAACCGCGGGTATACCCCGGCGAGGTACTCGGCGTCGCGGGTGTTGACCTTGCCCCAGTGCGGGCGGCCGGCATGGGCGGTCATGATCCGCTCCACCGCGGTGAAGTACGCCTGGTAGGGCGTGCCCCGGTACAGATGGACGGCGATGTACGCGCTCTCCCGGCCCGAGGCCGTGGAGAGCGCGATGTCGTCCGCGGGGGCGGTACGGACCTCCACCGGGAAGCTGATCCGCAGCGGCGAACGCTCGACCATGGCCTTGACCTCGCGCAGCGCCTCCACGGCGGCCTCGCGCGGCAGCGCGTACTCCATCTCCACGAATCGGACCCGGCGCGGACTGGTGAAGACCTTGTACGGGATGTCGGTGTACGTACGGGCCGACAGGGCGCGACTGGAGAGTTTGGCGATCGACGGAATGGTGGCGGGCACCGCCCGGCCGAGGGAGCACGCCACCTGGAAGATCCCGTTGGAGAGGAGCTCGTCCTCGATCCAGCCGCTGACCTTTCCGGGCGGGGCGGCGGGGCCCGCGCTGCGGTTGTTGCGCTTGGTGTTGCAGTTGCCGGTGTGCGGGAACCAGTAGAATTCGAAGTGCTCGTTCTCGGCGACCAGCTCGTCGAACCCCGCCGTGACCCGGTCGAAGGTCATCGGCTCCTCACGCGCCGTCAGCAGGAAGATCGGTTCCACCGCGAAGGTGATCGCCGTGACAACGCCCAGGGCGCCGAGCCCGATCCGGGCGACGGCGAAGATGTCGGGGTTCTCCTTCTCCGAACAGGTCAGCACCGTGCCGTCGGCCGTGACCAGTTCGAGGGCGCGGATCTGCGCGGATATGGACGCCGAGTCGCGGCCGGTGCCATGGGTGCCGGTCGAGGTGGCGCCGGCGACCGTCTGCTCCATGATGTCGCCCATGTTGGTGAGCGACAGGCCCTCCCGGGCCAGGGCGGCGTTCAGCCGCTTCAGCGGGGTGCCGGCCTCGACGGTCACCGTCATCGCCTCGCGGTCGATCTCCCGGATGCCGGTGAGCAGATCCGGGCGGATCAGCACACCGTCGGTGGCCGCCGTCGCCGTGAAGGAGTGCCCGGTGCCGACCGGCTTGACCCGCAGACCGTCCTCGGACGCCCGGCGCAGCACCTCGGCGAGTTCCGCCACCGAGGCGGGGGACACCGCCCGTACCGGACGGGCGCTGACATTCCCCGCCCAGTTACGCCACGCGTTCGTCGTCGTCCGTGCGGTGTCGGTCATCTTCCCCGCGTCCTTCCGTAGGAACCGGCCCGCTGAGCCGGCGGTATCCCAGGAACGCCACCGCGGCCGCGAGCGCTCCCGCCACGGCGGGCACCGCGTACCCCGCCTCGGCCCCGGACGCGTCGACCACCCAGCCGGCGGCCGAGGAGCCGAGCGCCACACCGACGGCGAGCCCGGTGCTGGTCCAGGTCATGCCCTCGGTCAGTTTCGTGCGCGGTACGTGCTGCTCGACGAGGGCCATGGTGGTGACCATCGTCGGTGCGATGGCGAGGCCCGCGACAAAGAGCGCCACGGCCAGAAACGGGAGGTCCCCGGCCAGTTGGAGGGGGATCATACTCACGGCCATCGCGCACACACCCACCAGCCACCGGACGGACGCCTTCCCCGTGAGGCGCAGCAGGCCGAAGACAGCTCCGGCCAGGCAGGAACCCAGCGCGTACACGGCCAGCACGAGGCTCGCCGCGGCCTTGTGGCCCTGCTCCTCGGCGAAGGCCACCGTGACCACGTCGACCGCCCCGAAGATCGCACCCGTCGCCACGAATGTCACCACGAGCACCTGGAGGCCCCGGGCGCGCAGCGCGGTGCCGCCGGTGTGCTGCGCGCGCGGATGCGGCACCGGCTCGGTGGCGCGCTGCGCGGTCAGCCAGCAGACACCGACCAGCAGGAACCCGGCCGCGAGGAGCGGCCCCGCCTCCGGGAACCAGGCGGTGGACAGACCGATCGAGATGATGGGCCCGAAGATGAAGCACACCTCGTCGACGATCGACTCCCACGAGTACGCGGTGTGCAGTTGCTGCGGCGAACCGCGGTAGATCTCCGCCCAGCGCGCCCGGATCATCGAACCCACGCTGGGGACGCAGCCCGCGCCCGCCGCGAAGAGGAAGAGCGACCAGTCCGGCAGCCGTTGCTGCGCGCAGATCAGGAGACCGGCCACCGCCGCCAGCGCGACGAGGGTGGCGGGACGCAGGACGCGGCGCTGTCCGTGCCGGTCGACGAGCCGGGAGATCTGCGGCCCGATCACCGCCGCCGACATCGCCAGCGTCGCGGAGAGCGCGCCGGCGAGCCCGTAGCGGCCGGTGAGCTGCGAAACCATGGTCACCACACCGATGCCCATCATGGACAACGGCATCCGGCCGAGAAATCCGGCCGCCGAGAACCCCTTGGTGCCGGGGGCGGCGAATATCGCGCGGTAGGGACTGGGCAAGGAAGGCTCCGGAACAGCGTGATCGCACGCGCCTGTAATGCATGAATGTGGCCGGTACAGCTTACGGTCGGGGTGGTCGGTCCGACAGCGGGCCGGGTGGGGTAATCGATGTCGGTGGGAGCGCTGTCCGAGACGAGTGGCAGGATCGGTGTCATGTCCGATCTGCGCGATCCCGCTCCCTACGACGCCCTACTGCTGCTCTCCTTCGGCGGCCCCGAAGGCCCGGACGACGTGGTCCCGTTCCTGACGAATGTGACCCGTGGCCGCGGCATCCCCGAGGAGCGGCTGAAGGAGGTCGGCAAGCACTACTTCCTGTTCGGCGGCGTCAGCCCGATCAACGCCCAGAACAGAGCCCTGCTGGAGGCGCTGCGCAAGGACTTCGCCGAGCACGGACTCGACCTGCCGGTGTACTGGGGCAACCGCAACTGGGCGCCGTACCTCACGGACACCCTGCGCGAGATGGTCACAGACGGACACCGCCGCATCGCCGTACTCGCCACCAGCGCCTACGCCTCCTATTCGGGCTGTCGGCAGTACCGCGAGAACCTTGCCGAGTCGATGGCGGTCCTGGAGGCCGAGGGGCTGCCCGTGCCCCGGGTCGACAAGCTCCGGCACTACTTCAACCATCCCGGATTCGTACGGCCCATGGTGGACGGCGTGCTCGCCTCCCTGGCCGACCTCCCCGAGGACGTGCGGGCCGGGGCGCACCTCGCCTTCACCACGCACTCCATCCCCACCTCCGCCGCCGACACCTCTGGCCCCGTTGAGGAGCACGGCCAGGGCGGTGCCTATGTCGCCGAGCATCTGGACGTCGCCCGCCTGGTCGTCGACGCGGTGCGCGAGGAGACCGGCGTCGAGTACCCCTGGCAGCTCGTCTACCAGTCGCGCAGCGGCGCCCCGCACATCCCGTGGCTGGAGCCCGACATCTGCGACCACCTGGAGACGTTGCACGGCGAAGGTGTCCCCGCCGTGGTGATGGCCCCCATCGGGTTCGTCTCGGACCACATGGAAGTGCTGTACGACCTCGACACGGAGGCCACCGCGAAGGCCGCCGAGCTCGGACTTCCGGTGCGCAGGTCCGCAACCGTGGGCGCCGATCCGCGATTCGCCGCGGCCGTGCGCGAACTGGTGCTGGAGCGCGCCGCCACCGAACAGGGGCGTGGAGCGCAGCGGTGCGCGCTGGGAACGCTCGGCCCGAGTCATGACCTCTGCCCGGTCGGCTGCTGTCCGGCCCGGGCCCTCAAGCCCGCTGCCGCGGGCGCCGACAGCCCGTACGCATAGCCCGTCGTCCGCCTGGAGACCTGGAGCGCCGTGACCGACCCGAACCTGTCCGAACTGCTCGACCTCGCCCTGGAGGCCGCGCGCCGCGCCGGTGCGCTGCTGCGCGACGGCCGCCCCGCCGACCTGGGGGTGGCCGCGACCAAGTCCAGCCCGATCGACGTCGTCACCGAGATGGACATCGCCGCCGAGAAGCTGATCACCGGCTTCCTCACCGAGCGGCGCCGGCAGGACGGTTTCCTCGGTGAGGAAGGCGCCAGCGCGGAGGGCAGCAGTGGTATCCGCTGGGTCATCGACCCGCTCGACGGCACCGTGAACTACCTGTACGGACTGCCCACGTGGGCCGTCTCCATCGCCGCCGAGCGGGACGGCGAGCGGGTCGTCGGCGTGGTGGAGGCCCCGATGCGCCGTGAGACGTACCGGGCGGTGCTCGGCGGCGGCGCGTACGCGGTCGGCGGTGTGTACGGCGAGGGCACCGCGCTGCGCTGCCGGCCTGCGCCGCCGCTCGACCAGGCGCTCGTCTCGACCGGTTTCAATTATGTCGGCCATGTGCGTGCCCACCAGGCGGACGTGGCCCAGCAGCTGATCCCGCGGCTGCGCGACATCCGGCGCAGCGGCTCCGCCGCAGTCGACCTCTGCGATGTGGCCGCGGGGCGGCTCGACGGCTACTACGAGCGCGGGCTCCACCCGTGGGACCTGGCGGCCGGCGATCTCATCGCCCGCGAGGCGGGGGCGTACACCGGCGGCCGTCCGGGGCTGCCCGCCGACGGTGACCTGACGATCGCCGCGACACCGGGTGTCTTCGAGCCGCTGCAGGCCCTGCTGGAGGAGCTGGGCGCCTGGCACGACTAGGGAGCCCCCGTCCGGGCCCCTCCGGCACGCGAGAGGGCCCCTGACGCCGGATGCGGCATCAGGGGCCCACAAGTGGTTCAGACGCGCGTGGCGCCGATCTCGACGCCGTGCTCGGCGGCGAGGCGGTGCAGGTCGTCCAGCTCGCCCTGCTCGACATCCGCGAGGAAGTCGTCGCCCGTCTCGCGAGCTTTCGTGAGGTCGGACTCGGTCGTCTTGATGCGTTGCAGCAGACCTGCGGTGAAAGCGTCCATAATGCGCCCCCTCATCGTGGGTCGGTGGCACGGGGGTGTGCCCGGGTTTCCCTCCGCACGGAGGCGGTAGGGCGGGTGATCACGCACTCTCCGGGGACGGAGTGGCCGGTGGCGCGCCACATTCAAGGCGTGATCGCGGGTGTGCATGCGTCCTCCCCGGCACCGAGCTCGGAGAAACCTCAACCGGCCCGGAAATCCCGTGGCTTCCCCGGGGGTCCCGGCCGGCCAGCGCCGCCTTACCGCCGGTTTATACGCGTTGCGGGCAGGATGGAGCAGCACAGACCGATGCCGATGAGCGGCCCGCATCGCGGACCGTGAGCGCATCGTGACATTCCGAAGTTTCCACGTTCTGAAGTTTCTAGGGAAGGAAAGCGCCGTGCGCGTACTCGTCGTGGAGGACGAGCAGCTGCTCGCCGATGCGGTGGCCACCGGATTGCGCCGTGAGGCCATGGCCGTCGATGTCGTGTACGACGGAGCCGCGGCCGTGGAGCGCATCGAGGTCAACGACTACGACGTCGTGGTGCTGGACCGGGACCTCCCCCTGGTGCACGGCGACGACGTCTGCCGCCGGATCGTCCAGCTGGGCATGCCCACCCGGGTGCTCATGCTCACCGCGTCCGGGGACGTCAGCGACCGGGTGGAGGGCCTGGAGCTGGGCGCCGACGACTATCTGCCCAAGCCGTTCGCCTTCAGCGAGCTCACCGCGCGGGTCAGGGCGCTGGGCCGGCGCACGACGGTGGCGTTGCCGCCCGTCCTGGAGCGCGCCGGAATCAAGCTCGACCCCAACCGCCGCGAGGTCTTCCGGGGCGAGGCGGAGATCCAGCTCGCGCCGAAGGAATTCGCCGTACTGGAGGTGCTGATGCGCAGCGAGGGCGCGGTCGTCTCGGCCGAGCAGCTGCTGGAGAAGGCCTGGGACGAGAACACCGACCCGTTCACCAATGTCGTCCGGGTGACCGTCATGACGCTGCGGCGCAAACTCGGCGAGCCGCCGGTGATCGTCACCGTGCCCGGTTCCGGGTACCGGATCTGACGGCCGATGCCCACCGTCCCGGCGCCGCCGACAGCGCCCCCGAAGCCCACCTGGGCGCCCAAGCAGCAGGAGCCGCCCTACTGGCTGCGTCCGACCATCCGGATACGGCTCACGCTGCTGTACGGCGGCATGTTCCTGATCGCGGGCATCCTGCTCCTCTCGATCATCTACATGCTGGCCGCCCAGGCCCTCCATGTCGGCAGCGAGCTGCCGTTCAAGATCGTGAGCGGCCAGCTCACCAGTGACGTCTGCAACTTCAACGGCGTGTCCACAGCGGACGCCGTCAACGCGGCCATGAACACCTGCGTCAACCACCAGCGCCAGCAGGCGCTGGACACCCTCCTGAACCGGTCGCTGCTGGCTCTGGTCGGCCTCAGCGTCATCGCCTTCGCCTTCGGCTTCGCCATGGCGGGCCGGGTGCTCTCCCCGCTGGGCCGGATCACCCGCACGGCCCGCCAGGTGGCCGGAACCGATCTGTCCCGCCGGATCGAGCTGGACGGCCCGGACGACGAGCTGAAGGAGCTCGCCGACACCTTCGACGAGATGCTCGACCGCCTGGAGCGCGCCTTCACGGCTCAGCAGCGGTTCGTCGGAAACGCGTCGCACGAGCTGCGCACCCCGCTCGCGATCAATCGCACGCTGCTGGAGGTCCATCTCTCCGATCCCCAGGCCCCGCCGGAGCTCAAGCAGCTCGGCAAGACCCTGCTGGCCACCAACGAACGCAGTGAGCAGCTGGTCGAGGGCCTGCTGCTGCTCGCCCGCAGTGACAACCAGATCGTCGAGCGCAAAGCCGTCGACCTGGCCGAGGTGGCCTCGCGGGCGATCGACCAGACGCGAGGCGAGGCAGAGGAGCGAGGCGTGGAGATCCGCGGCGAGCGGGCCCCCGCCGTCGTCCAGGGCAACGGCGTCCTGCTGGAGCGGATCGCGCTGAACCTCGTGCAGAACGCCGTGCGCTACAACGTCCCGGAGCAGGGCTGGGTGGAGGTGACGACCGAGCTGCAGTCCGGCCACGCCGTGCTGGTGGTCACGAACACGGGCCCCGTGGTGCCCGCGTACGAGATCGACAACCTCTTCGAGCCCTTCAGGCGGCTGCGTACGGAGCGAACGGGCAGCGACAAGGGGGTCGGGCTCGGCCTGTCGATCGCGCGGTCCGTGGCGCGCGCTCACGGCGGACGTATCCTCGCGGAACCCCGTGAGGGCGGTGGCCTTGTGATGCGTGTCTCACTGCCGGTCTGACGGTCCGGACGGGGGCGATCCGCAGGCGCATCACTTTGTTCGCTTTGAGCGGAATTTTCGGGACCTGAACCCGGAATGGCCGTGTGTGATCGATCACAGAGTCGAATCGGGGGGCGCCAACGCTCCGTGATCAGGGTCTTCGCCGGAAAACCCGCAAAAGTCGGGGTTTTCGGGGCCAGATATCACGGGAAGTACACGGGGTGGCGCCCGTGAAGCGCGACACCGGGACCGTGTACGGTCCCCATCGCCACCTAAGCAGATCGCTCGCGAGCGGTCCTTTTGGGTGTCGATTGAGTAACAGACCTTGATGTGAGGCAAAATCTCCGCCTCGGGTCGGGCACAAGTCCGGCCTCTCACGCGTTACGAGCGCTGAGACACCGCAGACACCCAGAGGGGGAGAGCGACATGGCAACGGATTACGACACCCCACGCAAGACCGATGACGACGTCGACCAGGACAGCCTTGAAGAGCTCAAGGCGCGCCGGAGCGACAAGACGGCGTCCGCCGTCGACGTCGACGAATTCGACGCGGCCGAAGGACTGGAGCTGCCTGGCGCGGACCTGTCCAACGAAGAGCTGGCCGTAAGGGTCCTGCCCAAGCAAGCCGACGAGTTCACGTGCATGAGCTGCTTCCTCGTGCACCACAGGAGCCAGCTGGCACGGGAGAGGAACGGCCAGCCGATCTGCCGCGACTGCGACTAGGTCGAGCCGACCGTGGCAGGCGACACACCGTTCCGGAAGCGACGCTTGCGGCGCAGAAGGTCGTCGGAGGCGAATCAGGGCGGTACAGGCCCGGCAGAAGGCGTAGCAGCGCCTGCCGAGCGGTCCGCCCTGCCACCCTCCCCGGGTGAGCGGGACGACGAGCGGGGCCTGTCGGCCTCGCTCGAAGCAGTCACGGCAATCGAAGTGCATGAGCATGAAGAGCGTGAAGAGGTCGACACGGCCGATGGGGCCGGACAGGTCGACAGGACGGAGCCCGCGCCCGGGACAGGCCGTCTGAGTTCAGTGAAACGGGGAGCACGCAAGGGCGGGGAGAGCGCCAGGGCCGCGATCGGTCATATCGCCGACCTGATCATCGAGAACGCTCCCCGCATCCCCGTGCGCGATCTCGCGACCCTGCGCAAGCAGTTCCCGGGCCTCGGGCCCGAGGAACTGGCCGACAAGCTCATCGCGGGAGCGGGCAGAGCCACCGCCACCGTCGGCGCCGGTATCGGCGCGGCGGCCATGTTGCCCGTACCGCCCGCCATGCTCGCCGAGCTGACGGCGGAGATCACCGGAGTGGCCGCGATCGAGATGAAGCTCGTCGCCGAGCTGCACGAGGTCTACGGGCTGCGCCCACCGGGCGGGATCGCCCAGCGCTCCGGCGCCTACCTCACCTCCTGGACGGAGGAGCGCGGCATCGACGTCGGTCACCCCACGACGGTCAACGCGGCGCTGGGCGGCCAGATGAAACGTGAGCTGCGCCAGCAGATCATGAAGCGCATGGCGCGCGATCTGCCGAACCTCGTCCCGTTCATGGTCGGCGCCGTCGTCGGTGCGACGATGAACCGGCGCGACACCAGAAAGCTGGCCGAGCGGGTCAGGAAGGACCTGCGCAAGCGCCAGATCTCCTGGGACCGGCTTCCGCAGCTGCCGCCGCTGGAGCGGCCGGCCGCGCCGCGCAAGGGCCTGCCGGGCGAGCCGGAGAGCTAAGGGCTGTCCCGTAATCCCTGGCGGGCGCACGACGTCAGCCAGGGATTACGGGACAGCCCTTAGGGCCTCTCGTTCGGATCATGCCGGGCTCGCGGGGGCTGTGTGCCTCAGGCCCGTACCGCACCGAGTGCCGCGACCAGGGCCTGCGGCTCGCGGGTCGACAGATAGACGTACGGCGTCGGGTCCTGCGGGTCGGTGACCTCCACCCGGACCGCCGTCGGGATGTAGCTGCGCAGCAGCATGAACGCGCGGGTGTCCGCCTTGTACGAGCGCCACGCGCGCGCCTCGTCCGCGTCCAGCACCTCGGCCTCGCCGAGCGCCGTCACCGGAATCCGCGCGTCACCGGCCACCAGGGCGCCCGCGACCACACGGATCCTGGCCGAACCGTACGAGCTCACCGCGGCCGCCGACAGGGCCGTACCGACCACCAGGCCGGCCAGCAGCGGCAGGGTGCCGAGCGGCAGCAGCATCAGGGCGCAGGCGATGCCGACCAGGAAGGCGATGAGCCACCACGAGCGGGGCGCAGTCAGTCGTTCGTCGAAAGGCGGGGTGGAAGGCTGCATGCACCCAAGCTTGGCACGGCGCGACCCGCGGGTGGCCGCGCGGGTAAGGTCTGCGCCTGTGAGTGGAACATCTGCGGCTCTGAAGCCCCCGGTCGGCGCGGTGAAACCGGTCCGGCACCCCGAAGCCCCGGCGCCCGGCGAACTCCTCGGCGCGCACTACGAACACTGTTTCGGCTGCGGTGAGGGACAGCAGCACGGGCTGCACCTCCAGGCGCGGGCCGGTGAGGGCGTCAGCGTCACCGCCGAGTTCACCGTGAAGGCAGCCCATCAGGGTGCCCCGGGGCTGGCGCACGGGGGCATTCTGACCACCGCGCTGGACGAGACGCTCGGCTCGCTGAACTGGCTGCTGCGGGTGATCGCGGTGACCGGACGGCTGGAGACCGATTTCGTGCGTCCGGTGCCGGTGGACACCGTGCTGCACCTCGACGCCGAGATCACCGCGGTGCACGGCCGGAAGCTCTACTCCCGGGCGACCGGCCGGATCGGCGGGCCGGACGGGCCCGTGGCGGTCCGAGCCGAGGCCCTTTTCATCGAGGTCAAGGTCGACCACTTCATCGAGAACGGCCGCCCGGCCGAGATCCAGGCCGCGATGGCCGACCCGGACCAGGCCAAGCGTGCCCGTGCGTTCGAGGTGAACCCCTGATGCGCCGTCCCGTGGACGTACTGATCCGCCGTGTCGACCCCGAGGTGCCGATTCCGGCCTATGGGCATCCCGGCGACGCCGGGGCCGATCTGGTGACCACCGAGGCCGCCGAACTGGCCCCGGGCGAGCGAGCGGTGCTGCCCACCGGAGTGTCGATCGCGCTGCCCGACGGGTATGCCGCGTTCGTTCACCCGCGGTCCGGCCTCGCCGCACGCTGCGGAGTCGCCCTCGTGAATGCCCCGGGGACGGTTGATGCCGGGTACCGTGGAGAGATCAAGGTGATCGTCGTCAATCTCGACCCGCGCGAGCCCGTGCGGTTCGAGCGGTTCGACCGGATTGCCCAACTGGTCGTACAGCAGGTCGAGAAGGTTCGCTTCCACGAGGTGGCGGAGCTGCCCGGTTCGGCCCGCGGCGACGGAGGGTTCGGATCCACCGGAGGTCATGCTTCCGGTGATGTTGATGGCGTCAGGGGCGGGATCACCCAGGGCGGGAACAGCTACGCTTCGGTCGTACCCGACCGGGAAGGACAGTGACGTGTTCGGACGTCGCAAGAAGAGTGGTTCCGCCGAGGACGCGGCGGACGAAGCGCGCGAGGCCGAGCAGGTCGTCGACGAGCTCGATGACGCCGATGGGGCCGATAGCGGCTCGCGTCGGGTGAATCTTCCGCCGGCGCCGCGGCCGGACGGACCGTGGGACATCACCGAGGTCTCCCAGCCCGGCGAGGGCCGGGTCGACCTGGGCGGCATCTTCGTGCCCGGTGTCGAGGGCATGGAGCTGCGTGTCGAGGTGGCCGGTGACGCGATCGTCGCCGCGACCGTGGTGCTGCGCGACAGCGCCATCCAGCTGCAGGCCTTCGCCGCCCCCAAGAAGGAGGGCATCTGGGGTGAGGTCCGCGAGGAGATCGCCGGGGGCATCACCCAGCAGGGCGGGATCATCGACGAGGTCGAGGGCCCGCTGGGCTGGGAGCTCCGTGCCCAGGTCCCCGTACAGCTCCCGGACGGGACGAACGGCGTGCAGCTGGTGCGCTTCGTCGGCGTCGACGGGCCGCGCTGGTTCCTGCGCGGAGTGATCTCCGGCCAGGGCGCCGTGCAGCCGGAGGCGGCGGGGCTGCTGGAGACGGTCTTCCGGGACACCGTGGTCGTCCGTGGCGAGGGCCCGATGGCGCCGCGCGACCCGATCGTCCTCAAGCTTCCCAACGACGCCCAGATGATGCCCGAGGGCGTCCAGCAGGAGAGCCAGGAGGGCTCGAAGTTCTCCGGTGGCATGGGCCAGCTCCAGCGCGGGCCCGAGATCACCGAGGTGCGCTGAGACCAGACGCGCCGAACCGAGGTGCGCTGAGCAGGTACGGGCTGCCGCCCGGCACAGCTGAAGGCCGGTGGGCCGTATCCCCTTCCCAGGGGGTGCGGCCCACCGGCCTTTTCGCATGCCGTCCAGGGCCCGGGACGAACTCCCCGGGCGCACGGCAGGAGCGCGTAAGGGGCGCGTATGGGGCACGTATATGCGCCGTCAAGGGCCTGCCCCTGCCCGTAAGGAAGCCATCAACACAGGCCAAGACGGCCGAAACGCGAGGTTTGCTCAAGCAGTCAGTGATTCCGAACCTCATCTAGGAGCACACGATGGCCGACGTGGCCTTCGTCGTCACCACGATCGCGGTGTTCGCGTTGGTGGCTCTCATCGCCAAGGGGGTGGCCAAGCTGTGACCGCCGAAAACGTCGTCGGCCTCGTCGTGGCCGTCGCCCTGCTGGGCTATCTCATCCTCGCCCTTCTGTACCCGGAGAGGTTCTGAGCCCGAAATGAGCCCCGTCCTCGCTGGTGTGCTCCAGGTCCTCGCGCTCGTTGCGGCGCTGGGGCTGGCGTACCGACCGCTCGGCGACTACATGGCCGGCGTCTACTCCTCGAAGAAGCACCTGCGCGTCGAGAAGTGGATGTACAAGGCCATCGGTGCCGATCCGAACACGGAGATGCGCTGGCCCGCGTATCTGCGTGGTGTGCTCGCCTTCTCCGCGGTGAGTGTTCTCTTCCTGTATCTGCTGCAGCGGCTCCAGGGCAGTCTGCCCGGATCGCTCGGCTTCTCCTCGATCGACCCCGACCAGGCGTTCAACACGGCGGCGTCGTTCGTCGCGAACACCAACTGGCAGTCGTACTACGGCGAGCAGGCCATGGGCCATGTCGTACAGACCGGCGGCCTCGCGGTGCAGAACTTCGTCTCGGCCGCCGTCGGCATCGCTGTCGCGGTGGCGCTGGTACGGGGCTTCGCCCGCTCCCGCACGGGTGAGCTGGGCAATTTCTGGTCCGACCTGGTGCGCGGCACCGTACGGATCCTGCTGCCCATTGCCGTGGTCGGCGCGCTGGTGCTGGTCGCCTGCGGCGCCATCCAGAACTTCTCCGGCATTCACGAGGTCGGCCAGTTCATGGGCGGTTCGCAGCAGTGGAACGGCGGCGCCGTGGCCTCCCAGGAGGTCATCAAGGAGCTGGGCACGAACGGCGGCGGCTACTTCAACGCCAACGCGGCCCACCCGTTCGAGAACCCCAACGGGCTGTCCAACCTGTTCGAGATCTTCCTGATCCTGCTCATACCGTCGGCGCTGACGCGGACGTTCGGCCGGATGGTCGGCTCGCTCAAGCAGGGTTACGCGATCCTGGCGGCGATGGGCGTCATCTGGCTCGGCTTCACCTCCCTGATGATGTGGACCGAGTTCGCCCACCACGGGCCCGCCTTCGACGTCGCGGGCGGGGCGATGGAGGGCAAGGAGACCCGGTTCGGCATCGCCGGCTCGTCGATCTTCGCCGTGGCCACCACGCTGACCTCGACCGGTGCGGTGAACTCCTTCCACTCCTCGTACACGGGATTCGGCGGCGGGATCACGATGCTGGGCATGCAGCTCGGCGAGATCGCGCCCGGTGGTGTCGGCTCCGGCCTCTACGGCATGCTGATCATGGCGATCATCGCGGTGTTCATCGCGGGTCTGATGGTCGGCCGCACACCCGAGTACCTCGGCAAGAAGATCGGCACCCGCGAGATCAAGCTCGCGGCCTGCTACATCCTGATCACCCCGACGCTGGTGCTCTGCTTCACCGCCGCGGCGATGGCGCTGCCCACCCCGCCCCACTCGATGACCAACACCGGTGCGCACGGATTCTCCGAGGTGCTGTACGCGTACACCTCGGGCGCGAACAACAACGGTTCGGCGTTCGCCGGGCTGAACGCGGACACGCAGTGGTTCAACACGACGATCGGTCTCGCGATGCTGCTGGGCCGGTTCCTGCCGATGGTGTTCGTGCTCGCGCTGGCGGGTTCGCTCGCCGAGCAGAAGCCCGTGCCGGCGACCGTGGGAACCCTGGGCACGCACAAGCCGCTCTTCAGCGGGCTGCTGGTCGGCACCATTCTCATCATCACCGGGCTGACCTACTTCCCGGCCCTGGCGCTGGGGCCGCTGGCCGAAGGGCTGGCGTCATGACCACTCGTACGAAGCAAGAGGACTCGATGTCCACTGTCACCCCCACCCGGGCACCGCACCAGGACACGCCCACGGCTCACCAGAGCGAAGGACGTGTGGGCGGGGGCCTGTTCGACCCCAAGCAGCTGCTCAAGTCCTTCCCCGACGCGGTACGCAAGCTCGACCCCCGGGTGATGGTCAAGTCCCCGGTGATGTTCGTGGTGCTGATCGGTTCGGTGTTCACCACCGTGCTGGCGTGCCTGGATCCCGGCGACTGGTTCGGCTGGGCGATCGCGGTCTGGCTGTGGCTGACCACGATCTTCGCCAACCTGGCGGAGGCGGTCGCCGAGGGGCGCGGCAAGGCGCAGGCCGACACCCTGCGCAAGGCCAAGACCGACACCGTGGCCCGGCGGATGATCGGCAGGAACGAGGAGCGGGTGCCGGGCACCGAGCTCCGCGTCGGCGATCTGGTGGTCTGCGAGGCCGGAGACATCATCCCTGGTGACGGAGACGTCGTCGAGGGCGTGGCGAGCGTGGACGAGTCCGCGATCACGGGTGAGTCGGCGCCGGTCATCCGGGAGTCCGGCGGCGACCGCAGTGCCGTCACCGGGGGCACGAAGGTGCTCTCCGACCGCATCGTCGTCAAGATCACGACCAAGCCCGGCGAGACGTTCATCGACCGGATGATCGCCCTGGTCGAGGGTGCCGCCCGGCAGAAGACGCCCAACGAGATCGCGTTGAACATCCTGCTGGCGTCGCTCACCGTCGTCTTCCTGCTCGCCGTCGTCACCCTCCAGCCCTTCGCGGTCTACGCAGGCCAGAAGCAGTCGTTGATCGTGCTGACCGCCCTGCTGGTCTGCCTGATCCCGACGACGATCGGCGCCCTGCTCTCCGCGATCGGCATCGCCGGTATGGACCGGCTGGTGCAGCGCAACGTGCTCGCCATGTCGGGGCGGGCCGTGGAGGCCGCCGGGGACGTCTCGACCCTGCTCCTCGACAAGACCGGCACCATCACGCTCGGCAACCGGCAGGCCGCCGAGTTCGTCCCCGTCCAGGGCACGACCGAGGCCGAACTCGCGGACGCGGCCCAGCTGTCCTCACTGGCCGACGAAACGCCCGAGGGCCGCTCGATCGTTGTGCTCGCCAAGGAGAAGTACGGGCTGCGCGAACGCCACCAGGGCGAGCTGCGGCAGGCCGAGTGGGTCGCGTTCACCGCCCAGACGCGCATGTCCGGCGTGGATGCCGACGGACGCAAGGTCCGCAAGGGCGCGACCGGTTCGGTCGTCGCCTGGGTCAAGGAGCGCGGCGGCAGCGTCTCACCGGACACGCAGGTGCTCACCGACAGGATCGCCGAGGCCGGCGGCACGCCGCTGCTGGTTGCTCTGGAGGACGAGCACGGCGCCCGTGTCCTGGGCGTCATCCACCTCAAGGACGTCGTCAAGGAGGGCATGCGGGAGCGGTTCGACGAGCTGCGCCGCATGGGCATCAAGACGGTCATGATCACGGGCGACAACCCGCTGACCGCGAAGGCCATCGCCCAGGAGGCTGGGGTCGACGACTTCCTCGCCGAGGCCACCCCCGAGGACAAGATGGCCCTCATCAAGCGGGAGCAGGCGGGCGGCAAGCTGGTCGCGATGACGGGTGACGGCACCAACGACGCGCCCGCGCTGGCCCAGGCGGATGTCGGCGTGGCCATGAACACCGGAACCTCGGCCGCCAAGGAGGCCGGGAACATGGTGGACCTGGACTCCAACCCGACCAAGCTGATCGAGATCGTCGAGATCGGCAAGCAACTGCTCATCACCCGTGGCGCGCTGACGACCTTCTCGATCGCCAACGACGTCGCGAAGTACTTCGCGATCATCCCGGCGATGTTCGCGGTGGTCTATCCCGGCCTGGACAAGCTCAACATCATGCAGTTGTCCTCGCCCCAGTCCGCGATCCTGTCCGCCGTCGTCTTCAACGCGCTGATCATCGTCGCACTGGTCCCGCTCGCCCTGAAGGGCGTGCGCTACCGGCCCAGCAGCGCCGACTCGATGCTCCGGCGCAACCTCGGGATCTACGGACTCGGCGGCCTGGTCGCCCCGTTCATCGGCATCAAGATCATCGACCTGATCATCTCCCACATCCCCGGAATCGGCTGACCTGCCATGAACAACTCCGTAGCAAACACCGTCCGGTTGCTCTGGGCCGGGCTGCGCGCCCTGCTCGTCCTCACCGTCGTCTGCGGCGTGCTCTACCCGCTCGCCGTCACCGGTGTCGCCCAGGGCGTCTTCCCCGGCAAGGCCAACGGCTCAGAGATCACCGCGAACGGCAAGGTCGTCGGCTCCGAACTCATCGGCCAGCGCTACGACCTGCCGCTGAAGAAGGGGCAGCAGACCGCGGCCCCGGACCTCAGGTGGTTCCAGCCGCGCCCGTCCAACGGCCTCGGCACCAACAGCGTCAACACCCAGTACCAGTTGATCCTCTCCGGCGCGACCAACCGCTCCGGCGACAACAAGGAACTCATCGACTGGGTCACCGCCGCCAAGGCCGCCGTCGTCAAGGACAACTCCGTCCCCGGCCACCCCGTCAGCCCCGCCGACGTGCCGGCCGACGCCGTCACCTCCTCGGGCTCCGGCCTCGACCCCGCCATCTCCCCGGAGTACGCACGGCTCCAGGTGCGCCGCGTCGCCGAGCGCAACCATCTCGATGTCGCCCAGGTGGAGAAGCTCGTCGAGCAGCACACGGACGGCCGGATCCTCGGTTTCGTGGGAGAGCCGCGGGTCAACGTCCTCCAGCTCAACATCGCCCTCAAGCAGTTGGTGAACGAGGGCTGAGGGACTTTCAGCGGGCTCGGGCGAGCCTGACGGCACCTCGGTGCCGTCAGGCTCCCCGGCGTTCCGGTCCGACCCGAACGAGAGGTCCTAGGAGGCCGGCGCGCCCAGGCTGCCCGGGTAGAGGTACTTCGCGGGCGGGATGACCGTGCTGTCCACCCAGGCCCCGAAGAAGCCCTTGAGGTCCTTGCCCGAGACCTTCGCGGCCAGCGCCTCGAACTGCCGGAAGGAGGCGTTGCTGTACGCGTGGTCATGGGTCCAGGCTTTGAGCGTCGCGAAGAACGCGTCGTCACCGACCGTGCGCCGCAGGGCGTGCAGCATCATGGAACCCTTGAAGTACAGGGCGCTGTCCAGCTCCTTGCCCCGGCCCGGGTCGTAGAGCTTGGTCGACCAGAACGACGGATCGTTCTTGTTGGCCTCGACCTCGGACAGGTAGTAGCCCTTGTCGAGGTCGGCGCCCTTGTGCTCCTCCCACAGCTGCCCGGCGTACTGGGCGAAGCACTCCGCGACGCAGCCGTCCCGCCAGTCCTTGAACGACACGCTGTCGCCGAACCACTGGTGGGCGTTCTCGTGGACCACCGAGCCGTCGAAGAGTGTGGAGCCGTACATGGGGCGGCTCTGCGTCTCCAGGGCGAGGGGGCCGTTGGTGGGTTCCTTCGTGGCACCGACGACGATGGCGCCCGCCGAGGAGAAGGGGTACGGGCCGAACTTCGCGGTCAGGAAGTCCAGGATCTCCGTCTGCTCGGCCTCCGCGTCCGGGTCGATGACGGCGTCGGGGCTGTATGCCGTGATGACCGGCGTACCGGCGGCCGTCTTCCCCTGGTGGACGGTGAACTTGTCGATGGCGACCGTGCTGAGGTACGTCGCCATCGGGCTGTCCTCGGACCAGCGGAAGGTCTTCCTGCCGTTCTCGACGCTCTCCGGGCCGGGCAGGCCGTTGCCGATGACGGACCAGCCGTCGGGCACCGTCGCGGTGAGGGCGAAGGTGGCCTTGTCGGAGGGATGGTCGTTGGCGGGGTACCAGGAGGTCGCGGAGTGCGGTTCGCCGGCCACGTACGCGCCGCCGTTCTTCAGGGTGTGCCAGCCCTCGGCGTCGGGCTTGCCGGCGTACGTCACCCGGACCGTGAACGTCGAGCCCTTCACGACCGGGCGGGCCGGGGTGATGACCAGTTTGTGGGCGCCGGACCGGGAGAACGCCTTCGCCGGGGTGCCGTCCACCGAGACCGAGGCCACCGTGAAGCCCTTGAGGTCCATGCTGAAGCGGTCCAGGCCGGTCAGGGCACGGGCAGTGACGGTGGTGTCGCCGTCCAGGCGGTCGGTGCGTGCCGGGTCGTAGGCGATGCGGACGTCGTAGTGCGACACGTCGTAGCCGGAGTTGCCGTCGTCGGGGAAGTACGGGTCACCGATGCCCGGACCGCCGATGGCGGCCGAGGCGGGGACGGTGGCGAGCAGGGAGCCGCTCACAACCGCGGCCACGAGGGCGGCAGCGGTCCTGCGGCGTCGGTTCAGCAGTTTGCGCATGTCTCTTTCCTGGGACGGGGGTCAGTGCCGGGGAGCGGTGGCGGCGAGTTTCCACACCACGCCGACGAGGGCGTTCGTGCTGGTCGTCTCCGTCTTCGGGTCCACGTTGGCGAGGTCGTCGCACGCCTGGTGGATGCAGTCCGAGATGCCGGTGCTGAAACCGGACGACGGGATGCCGGCGTTTCCGAACGACTCGTGGTCCGAACCGCCGACGCCGATGTCGAACGTGGGGATGTCCCGCTCGGCGAACCATGCCTCGAACGCCTGTTGGGCCTCGGTCTCGCCGTGCTCGTCGTCGTGGACCACGAGCCACTGCTGGGTGTTCTTGCTGCCCGCCTGGTCGAAGTTGAGATATACGTCGATCCTGTCGCGCTCGGCCGCGGAGAGCTTCCCGACGTAGTCCGCCGAGCCGATCAGCCCCGGCTCCTCCGCGCCCCACCATGCGAACCGGAGGTGCCGCTGCGGCTTCAGCCCCGACTTGGCCACCTGGAGGGCGGTGGCCAGGACCGCGGCCGAGCCCGAGCCGTTGTCGTTGATTCCCGGGCCCTCCGCGACGCTGTCGAGATGCGCGCCGGTCAGCAGCACATGGTCCTGGTCGCCGCCCGGCCAGTCGGCGATCAGGTTGTTGCCGGTGGCGCCCTTGTACATGAAGGGGACCAGCTTCGTGCGGAATCCCGCCCGGTCCAGGGCGCTCTTCACATACGCCACCGAGTCCGCGTACCCCTTCGTGCCGTGCGCGCGGTTGCCGCCGTTGCGGTCGGCGATGTCCTGCAGTGCGCGCAGATGGGGCATCACCTGCTGTTCGGAGACGGTGGGTGCCGGTGCTTCTCCGGCGGCGGTGGCGGCCGGTGCCGCAGAGAGGGTCAGGGATATCCCGAGGGCTCCGGCGGCCAGCCCGGGAAGACTCTTCCGTAATGTCATAAGCACCCTTTCAAGGACGGGGCACTCGCCCCGGTGGACCTTGGTCAGGCTGGTTGGCCGGTGTCAGGAAGTTGTCAGGAAGCGGTATTCCTTCGATGGGGGAGCCGCCGGGGCGGCCGGCCCCCGGTTCCGACGGGCCGTCAAGTCCGTACCCCACGTCCGCATCCGGTTCCGGGAGAGCCCCTGCGGCGGCCCGGCACCACACCGGGGCCGTCCGGACTCCCGATCAGCACCCGCCGGCCATTGCCCAGCCCCCGGTCGCATGCACATACTGGCGGCCGACGGGACCGAGCACGCACGGGGGAGAGACATGTACGGGGGAGAGGCATGACCGACAACACGGGCCGGACGAGCACCGGCGGGCAGGGCGGCGCCGCAGTCGTCGAGGACCCGGCCCGCGGACCCATGGTCCGGGTCGAGGACCTGCACCGCTCGTACGGTTCCGGCGCCGGGGCCGTGCACGCGCTGCGCGGGGTGTCGTTCGAGGTGCCGCGCGGCGAGCTGGTCGCGCTCAAGGGCCGCTCGGGCTCCGGCAAGACCACACTCCTCAACCTGGTCGGCGGCCTCGACAGCCCCGACGGCGGCCGGATCACCGTCGACGGTACGGACCTCGCCGACCTCGGCGAGAACGAGCTCCTGGAGCTGCGCCGGGACCGGATCGGCTTCATCTTCCAGTCGTTCGGTCTGATCCCGATCCTGACCGCCGCGGAGAACGTCGGGGTACCCATGCGGCTGCGCAAGGCGGACTCGCGCGAGCGCGAGGACCGGGTGGCGCTGCTGCTCTCCATGGTCGGCCTCGCCGACCACGCCGCTCAGCGCCCCGGAGAGCTCTCCGGCGGCCAGCAGCAGCGCGTTGCGATCGCCCGCGCGCTGGCCAACCGTCCCGCGCTGCTGATCGCGGACGAGCCGACGGGGCAGCTCGACGCGGAGACCGGGCTCGCGGTGATGGAGCTGCTGCGGGCGGTGGTGCGGAGCGAGGGCGTCACCGCACTGGTCGCGACGCACGACGCGCAGCTGCTGGGGCTCGCGGACCGGGTGCTGGAACTGAGCGACGGGCACATCGTCGAGCACGAGTAGCGGGCGGGGCGGCATGGGAGCGGGGGAGGAGGCCGGGCTCGCCCGGATGGGCGCGAAATCGCCGGACCGGCCCACCGGGCCCCGGCCCGGGCGGCGGAATCCCGCAGGGGCGGTCCGCCGGGCGTCGTCATGCCGCGAGACCGGCCTGCCGATCGCGCGCCCGGGCGTCAGAATCCTGTCAATTCGGTCCCCCACCCCACCCCACGTCCTCTATGTCGGGAATCCTCGGGGTAGCTTCGAACCGGCTGCCGCATCGGCCGCAGCCGGTTCAGAGAAGACAATGGGGCCATGGCACGCGGCAAGCTTCGGATCTACCTGGGTGCAGCACCCGGCGTCGGCAAGACGTACGCGATGCTCTCCGAGGCCCACCGGCGCGTGGAGCGGGGCACCGACTGCGTCGTCGCCTTCGTGGAGCACCACGACCGCCCGCGCACCGAGGTCATGCTGCACGGCCTGGAGCAGATCCGGCGGCGCGAGATCGAGTACCGCTCGACCGTCTTCACCGAGATGGACGTCGACGCGGTACTGGAGCGCGCCCCGGCCGTCGCCCTGGTGGACGAATTGGCGCACACCAATGTGCCGGGCTCCCGCAACGCCAAACGCTGGCAGGACGTCGAAGAGCTCCTCCAGGCCGGCATAGACGTGATCTCCACCGTCAACATCCAGCACCTGGAGTCGCTCGGCGACGTCGTCGAGGCGATAACCGGCGTACGCCAGCGCGAGACGGTCCCCGACGAGGTCGTCCGCAGGGCCGACCAGCTCGAACTCGTCGACATGTCGCCCCAGGCCCTGCGCCGCCGGATGGCCCACGGCAACATCTACAAGCCGGACCGGATCGACGCGTCGCTGTCCAACTACTTCCGCCCGGGAAACCTGACCGCCCTGCGCGAACTGGCCCTTCTCTGGGTCGCCGACCGGGTCGACGAATACCTTCAGCAGTACCGCGGCGAGCACAACATCCGCACCACCTGGCAGGCCCGCGAACGCATCGTCGTCGGACTCACCGGCGGCCCCGAGGGCCGAACGCTCATCCGCCGCGCGTCCCGCATGGCGGCCAAGGGCTCCGGCAGCGAGATCCTCGCCGTCTACATCGCCCGCAGCGACGGACTGACCGCCGCCTCGCCCAAGGAACTCGCCGTCCAGCGCACCCTCGTGGAGGACCTCGGCGGCACGTTCCACCACGTCATCGGCGACGACATACCGTCGGCGCTCCTCGAATTCGCCCGTGGGGTGAACGCCACGCAGATCGTCCTCGGCTCCAGCCGCCGCAAGGCCTGGCAGTACATCTACGGACCGGGCGTGGGCGCCACGGTCGCCCGTGAGTCCGGCCCCGACCTCGACGTCCACATCGTCACCCACGAGGAGGTCGCCAAGGGCCGCGGGCTGCCCATCGCCCGCGGCGCCCGGCTGGGCAGGGTCCGGATCATCTGGGGCTGGCTGGTCGGCGTCGGCGGCCCGGCCCTTCTCACGCTGCTCCTGATCGGCGTGGACAGCGGCCCCGGGCTCGCCAACGACGTCCTGCTCTTCCTCTTCATGACCGTAGCGGCGGCCCTGATCGGCGGGCTGCTGCCCGCCCTCGCCTCGGCCGCCGCCGGCTCGCTGCTGCTGAACTACTGGTTCACCCCGCCCACGCATACGCTGACCGTCCAGGACCCGGAGAACTTCGTCGCCATCCTGATCTTCTTCGCGGTGGCCGTCTCGGTCGCCTCGGTCGTCGATCTGGCGGCCCGCCGCACGCACCAGGCGGCCCGGCTGCGGGCCGAGTCGGAGATCCTCTCCTTCCTGGCGGGCAGTGTGCTGCGCGGCGAGACCACCCTGGACGCGCTCCTGGACCGGGTCCGCGAGACCTTCGGCATGGAGTCCGTCGCCCTGCTGGAGCGGCAGAGCGACGTCGATCCGTGGACCTGCGCCGGGAGCGTCGGGCCGGCCCCGGTGGCCCGGCCGGAGGACGCCGACGTGGACATGCCGGTCGGCGACCACATGGCGCTGGCGCTCTCCGGCCGGGTGCTGCCCGCGGAGGACCGCCGGGTGCTCGGCGCGTTCGCCGCCCAGGCCGCCGTCGTACTGGACCGGCAGCGCCTGGTCGGCCAGGCGGAGGAGGCCCGGCGGCTCGCCGAGGGGAACCGGATCAGGACGGCGCTGCTCGCCGCGGTCAGCCACGATCTGCGTACCCCGCTCGCCGCCATCAAGGCCGCCGTCAGCTCCCTGCGCTCCGACGACGTCGCCTGGTCCGACGAGGACGAGGCCGAACTCCTGGAGGGCATCGAGAACGGCGCAGACCGCCTCGACCACCTCGTGGGCAACCTCCTGGACATGTCCAGGCTGCAGACCGGTACCGTCACGCCGCTGATCCGCGAGATAGACCTCGACGAGGTGGTCCCGATGGCGCTCGGAGGCGTCCCCGAGGGCAGCGTGGACCTGGACATCCCCGAGACGCTGCCGATGGTCGACGTCGACCCCGGGCTGCTGGAGCGGGCCGTCGCCAACATCGTCGAGAACGCGGTCAAGTACAGCCCCTACGGCGAACGCGTCATCGTCTCCGCCAGTGCGCTCGGCTCACGCGTCGAACTGCGGGTGGCCGATCGTGGTCCCGGCGTCCCCGAAGACGCCAAGGAGCGCATCTTCGAGCCCTTCCAGCGCTACGGCGACGCTCCGCGCGGCGCGGGCGTCGGACTGGGCCTCGCCGTCGCCCGCGGCTTCGTGGAGTCCATGGGCGGCACCCTGGACGCCGAGGACACCCCCGGCGGCGGCCTCACCATGGTGCTGACGCTCAGGGCGGCATCGGGATACGTTCCGGTCAGCCCCGACCTGCCCGCGCGGGTCACCTCATGACCTCGCAGGTCACCTCATGATCTCCGCAACGTTCCGGGAGATCGCCGTACAGCAGAAAGGCAGGGCCCCCATGACCCGGGTGCTTGTGGTCGACGACGAGCCGCAGATCGTACGCGCCCTCGTGATCAACCTGAAGGCACGCAAGTACGAGGTGGACGCCGCGCCCGACGGCGCGACCGCCCTTCAGCTCGCCGCCGCCCGCCACCCCGACGTGGTCGTCCTCGACCTCGGACTGCCCGACATGGACGGCGTCGAGGTGATCAAGGGGCTGCGCGGCTGGACCCGGGTGCCGATCCTGGTGCTCTCCGCCCGCCACACCTCCGACGAGAAGGTCGAGGCCCTGGACGCCGGCGCCGACGACTACGTCACCAAGCCGTTCGGCATGGACGAACTGCTGGCCCGGCTGCGCGCCTCCGTCCGCCGCGCCGAACCCGTCGGCCAGCACGGCTCCGACGACATCGTGACCGTCGAGACCGAGGGGTTCACCGTCGACCTGGCGGCCAAGAAGGTCCACCGCGAGGGCCGCGACGTACGGCTCACCCCCACCGAGTGGCACCTGCTGGAGGTCCTGGTCCGCAACAGCGGCCGCCTCGTCAGCCAGAAGCAGCTGCTCCAGGAGGTCTGGGGGCCCTCGTACGGCACCGAGACCAACTACCTGCGGGTCTACATGGCACAGCTGAGGCGCAAGCTGGAGGCAGACCCGTCGCACCCGCGGCACTTCGTCACCGAGCCGGGGATGGGCTACCGCTTCGAGCGCGGCTGAACGGGCCGCGCCCGGTAGCGCTCACCAGCGGCAGCACCCACGGCCGGCAGCGTTCATGTCCTTGCGCCGCCGGGCGGCCCCGTGACGTATTCCCCGCCTCGCGGGGCGGCCCTGCTCCGTAACCCCGGTGAGCAACCCGGTCGAGTGAGACCCGGGGCGCCCGCTCGGGGCACAGGAGACCGGTACCCTTCGGTTATGAGTGCTGTTCCTCGATCCGAGAAGCCCGGCAAGGCGGCGAAGCCGTCCGGCCGCTTCCGGCGGATGCTCGACCGGCTGTCCAGTTCCCAGGAGGACCTGGAGTCCGAGGAGCTGCAGGAGGACGCGCAGGCGTCGGGGTGCACGCGGATCTCCGAGTGCACCGACCGGCAGATCGTGAAGGTGACTGGTACGTTGCGGACCGTCACCCTGCGACCGCGTGCCGGAGTGCCCGCCCTGGAGGCGGAGCTCTTCGACGGCACCGCGCCGCTGGACGTGGTCTGGCTGGGCCGGCGTTCCATCGTGGGCATAGAACCGGGGCGCAAGCTGATCGCCTCGGGCCGGATCGCCATGAGCCATGGACGCCGGGTGCTGTTCAACCCCAAATACGAACTCCGACCGTTCGGCAAGGAGTAGCCGGTGACGTCTCTGGACAAGCCGACGTCCGACACGGACCGCACCAACCACACCGACCAGCAGGAGGCTGACGCGAAGGCGGTCACCGAGGCAGTACTCTTCGAGGCATTCGGCGGTGTCCGGGGGATGCTGGAGACAGTTCTTCCCGGAGTGCTCTTCGCCACGATCTTCACCATCAACAAGGACCTGCACCTCTCGGCCATCGCGGCCCTGGTGGTTTCCCTGGTCCTCGCCGCGGTACGGCTGATCCGCAGGGACACCGTCAAGCACGCCTTCAGCGGTGTCTTCGGCGTGGCCTTCGGTGTGGTCTTCGCGATGATGACCGGCAATGCCAAGGACTTCTATCTGCCGGGCATGCTCTACACGCTCGGCCTGGCGCTCGCCTACCTGATCACCACCCTCGCGGGGGTGCCACTGATCGGTCTGATCCTGGGCCCGCTGTTCAAGGAGAACCTCTCCTGGCGCACCAGGAACCCCGGCCGCAAGAAGGCGTACGCCAAGGCCAGTTACGCCTGGGGCCTGATCCTGCTCACCAAGTGCGCGATCCTCTTCCCGCTGTACTGGTGGGCCGACACCACGCAGCTCGGCTGGATCCTGGTCGCGCTGAAGATTCCCCCGTTCCTGCTCGCGGTCTATCTGACCTGGGTCTTCCTTGCCAAGGCGCCGCCGCCCATCGATGTCTTCGCCGAGATGGAGGCGCAGGAGCAGGCCGAGAAGGCCCGCAAGGCGGAAGCGGCCGCCGCCGCGGCGAGCCAGCAGGAATACTGAACCGCCCTGGACAGACGGAAGGGCCCGGAACCGTGACAAAGTGACACAGTTCCGGGCTCTTCCGTCTGTCCAGGGCCATTCCGGTCAGTCGCCGGAGTCTCAGAGCCTGTCGGGTGACCTCTGATCGGGATCGAAGGTCACCCGACAGGCTCTCAGTCGTCCGAGTCGCCCCGGCGCACCGACAGCAGGTCCTCCAGCTGCTCCTCGCGCGCCTGCGCGGCCACGAAGAGCAGCTCGTCACCGGCCTCCAGCGTCTCGTCGGTGCTCGGAGTCAGCACGCGCTGCCCGCGGATGATGGTGACCAGCGAGGTGTCGTCGGGCCAGGCCACTTCGCCCACCTGGGTGCCGGCCAGCGCCGACTCCGGGGGCAGTGTCAGCTCGACCAGGTTGGCGTCGCCGTGGCTGAAGCGCAGCAGCCGGACCAGATCGCCGACGCTCACCGCCTCCTCGACCAGGGCCGACATCAGACGGGGCGTGGAAACCGCCACATCGACTCCCCATGCCTCGTTGAACAGCCACTCGTTCTTGGGGTTGTTGACCCGGGCGACGACCCTCGGTACGCCGTATTCGGTCTTCGCGAGCAGGGAGACGACCAGATTCACCTTGTCGTCGCCGGTCGCGGCGATCACGACGCTGCAGCGTTGCAGCGCCGCCTCGTCGAGCGAGGTGATCTCGCAGGCGTCCGCCAGCAGCCACTCGGCCATCGGCACCCGTTCCACGGAAATGGCCGTCGGCGCCTTGTCGACGAGCAGCACCTCGTGCCCGTTCTCCAGCAGTTCGCCCGCGATGGAACGGCCCACCGCGCCGGCCCCGGCAATCGCGACACGCATCAGTGACCGCCCTCCTCAGGACCCTCGGCGAAGGCCGCCTCGACCTTCGCGATCTCGTCCGTACGCATCATCACGTGGACCAGGTCGCCCTCCTGCAGAACCGTCTGCGAGGTGGGCAGTATGGCTTCGCCCAACCGGGTGAGGAACGCCACGCGGACGCCTGTCTCCTCCTGCAGCGTGCTGATCTTGTGGCCGATCCAGGACGGGGTGGTGTGCACCTCCGCGAGCTGCACGCCGCCGCTCGGGTCCCGCCACAGCGGCTCGGCGCCCGAGGGCAGCAGTCGCCGCAGCATCTGATCGGCGGTCCAGCGCACCGTGGCGACCGTGGGGATGCCGAGGCGCTGGTAGACCTCGGCGCGCCGGGGGTCGTAGATCCGCGCCGCGACATTCTCGATGCCGAACATCTCGCGGGCGACCCGGGCGGCGATGATGTTCGAGTTGTCGCCGCTGCTCACCGCGGCGAACGCACCGGCCTCCTCGATCCCCGCCTCACGAAGGGTGTCCTGGTCGAAGCCGACACCGGTGACGCGCCGCCCGCCGAAGCCGGACCCGAGACGCCGGAACGCGGTCGGGTCCTGATCGACGACGGCGACCGTGTGCCCCTGCTGCTCCAGGGTCTGCGCGAGAGCGGCTCCTACTCGCCCGCAGCCCATGATGACGATGTGCACCTTGCGCCTACCTCGCTGTCCTGATCGTCCGGCTGACCTGCGAAAACACCCTGCTCACACTTCTTCCTCAGCTTGCCGGGCAAACAACGGGGCAACGGTTTGCCCCGTCGCCCAGGATGAGCTTATGCGGCCGGGAGTGCGAGGCCTCATCCGAGTGCGCCCTCGCCACGCCCTCGCCACGCCCGCGATGCGGACGGGGAGGGCCGTCGGCTGCGACCCCGGGAAACGGACTCTTGAACGCCACGAGGGCAGACATCTAACATGTCAGTTCATGGAGACCTTGCGCCCCGTCCGACGGACCCTGCTGCGGGACACCGCCTACGTGGCGATCCGTGACGCCATCGTCCGCGGCGACATCCCGCCCGGTGCCCCGGTCCGCGACGCCGACCTCGCCGAACGTCTCGGCCTGTCCCGGGCCCCGGTCCGCGACGCGCTGTCCCGGCTCTCCGGCGAGGGCCTCGTCGAGTCCAAGCCGCAGAGCTACACACGGGTGACCCGCCTGGTGCCGCGTGACGTACGGGACGCGGCGGCGGTCGTACAGGCCATGCAGGAACTGGCCGCCAGGACCGCCGTACCCCTCCTCACGGATCCGGACATCACCGCGATGCGGGAGGCGAACGACCGCTTCCGGGACGCGACCCGCCGCGGTGACGTGGCGGACGCGCTGCATGCCGACGACCGGCTCCACGACGTCCTCGTCAACGCCTGCGGGAACCGTGCCGTGGCCGCCACCATCGAGCGCTACACCCCCTTGATCCGGCGCCTGGAGTGGCGGCGGTTCGGCACGGCGAGTGCGGCGCACGGCTCGGCGGAGCTGCACGACCGGCTGATCGAGGCGTGCGCGGGGCGCGATGCCGACGCGGCGGCCCGGGTCACCGCCGAGATCTGGCGGGCGCTCGAAGAACTCGCCGACGATCCGGCCGCCGAGCCCTCCGGCGATTCGCGCACCGGTCCGGCCGCCGATACGTCCGACGAGCGGTTCCAGGCCGCCGGCCCGAGCACGGCTGGAGGTACTCCCGGACGTACCGGCCGGGGTCGTGGCTCCGCCAGTCCGAGCGGCGGCCGGACACCCGCGGACGTCCAGGCCGGACCGAGCACCGACTGAGAGGCCCGCGGACGCCCCGACGGCCATCGCCCCCATCACCGCCACCACCACCCACGTCACCACACCACCCCCGGCCCAAGGGAGCTTCCGTGACACCCCAGACCCCGCCTTCTCGTTCCTCCGCCTCCGCCTCTTCCCTGTCCCCGTCCCCGTCCTCCTTCCCCTCCCTCTCCTCCTACGACCGCTACCCCCTCCTGTTCGGCCCTTCTCCCGTCCACCGTCTGGACCGGCTCACCGACCACCTCGGCGGCGCCGCCGTCTGGGCCAAGCGGGAGGACTGCAACTCCGGCATCGCCTACGGCGGCAACAAGACCCGCAAGCTCGAATACCTCGTAGCCGACGCCCTGGCGAAGGGCTGCGACACGCTCGTATCGATCGGCGGCGTCCAGTCCAACCACACCCGCCAGGTCGCGGCGGTCGCCGCCCGTGCCGGCCTCAAGTGCGTACTCATCCAGGAGAGCTGGGTCGAGTGGCCCGACGCCGTCTACGACAAGGTCGGCAACATCCTGATCAGCCGCCTGGCCGGTGCCGATGTCCGCCTGGTGCGCGCCGGGTTCGGTATCGGTGTCAAGGAGAGCTGGGAGCAGGCGCTGCGCGAGGTCGAGGAGGGGGGCGGCAAGCCGTACGCCATCCCCGCCGGTGCGTCCGACCATCCGCTCGGCGGGCTCGGTTTCGCCCATTGGGCGTACGAGGTCGCCGAGCAGGAGCGCGCGCTCGGTGTGTTCTTCGACACCGTGATCGTCTGCTCGGTGACCGGTTCCACCCAGGCCGGGATGGTCGCGGGCTTCGCCGCGCTCGAAGAGGCGGGCGGCCGCTCGCGCCGTGTGCTGGGCATCGACGCCTCGGCCGAACCCGCCCGTACGCGTGCGCAGGTCGCCCGGATCGCGGCCGGTACCGCACGGCTCATCGGGGTGCGCCGTGAGCTCACCGCGGACGACGTCGAACTGGACGAGCGCTACCACGCGGGTACGTACGGCATCCCCGACGACGCCACCCTCGACGCGATGCGGCTCGCCGCCCGCACCGAGGGCATGATCACCGACCCCGTGTACGAGGGAAAGTCGATGGCGGGGACGGTCGACCTCGTCGCGCGCGGCGAGATCGACCGCGAATCCACCGTTCTTTACGCCCACCTCGGCGGCCAGCCTGCGCTCAATGGTTACAGCAGCTTGTTCGCGGATGCCTGAGTGCAAGGATTTCGTTAAGGATTTTGTGGCTTTTTCGGCCGAGCGCAGGACATTGCAGGGCCGCGAGGGTGGTGGGTCTGCGCCTTCCATACGAAACGCTTACGATCCTCTGCGTGTCCAAACTGACCGACCTGCCCAAACGGATTCTGATCGGACGGGCGCTGCGCAGCGACAAGCTGGGAGAAACGCTCCTCCCCAAGCGCATCGCACTTCCGGTCTTCGCATCCGACCCGCTTTCATCGGTGGCGTACGCACCAGGAGAAGTTCTCCTGGTGCTTTCCGTCGCGGGCGTGTCGGCTTACAACTTCAGCCCCTGGATCGCACTCGCCGTCGTGGTGCTGATGTTCACGGTCGTTGCCTCCTACCGGCAGAACGTGCACGCCTACCCGAGCGGTGGTGGTGACTACGAGGTCGCCACCACCAACCTGGGACCCAAGGCCGGGCTCACCGTGGCCAGTGCGTTGCTCGTCGACTACGTGCTGACCGTCGCCGTGTCGATCGCCTCCGGGGTGGAGAACCTCGGGTCCGCGATCCCGTTCGTCGTCGAACACAAGACGGCGTGCGCGATCGCGGCCATCGTGCTGCTGACGCTGATGAACCTGCGTGGTGTCAAGGAGTCCGGCAAGCTCTTCGCCATCCCCACGTACCTCTTCGTGGCCGGCGTCTTCATCATGATCACCTGGGGTGCGTTCCGGGGCCTGGTCCTCGGCGACACCATGCACGCCCCGACCTCGGGCTACGAGATCAGGGCCGAGCACGAGGGGCTGGCCGGCTTCGCACTGGTCTTCCTGCTGCTGCGGGCGTTCTCCTCCGGATGCGCCGCTCTCACCGGCGTCGAGGCGATCAGCAACGGCGTGCCCGCCTTCCGCAAGCCGAAGAGCAAGAACGCGGCGACCACCCTCGCGATGATGGGCCTGCTGGCCGTCACCATGTTCTGCGGCATCATCGGCCTGGCCATGGCCACCGATGTGAAGATGGCGGAGAACCCGGCCAGGGACCTGATCAACAACGGTGTCCCGGTCGGCTCCGGATACGTCCAGGATCCGGTGATCTCACAGGTCGCGGCCGCCGTCTTCGGCGAAGGCACGTTCTTCTTCGTCGTTCTCGCGGCGGCCACCGCACTCGTTCTCTTCCTGGCCGCCAACACCGCGTACAACGGCTTCCCGCTGCTCGGCTCGATCCTCGCCCAGGACCGCTACCTGCCGCGCCAGCTCCACACCCGCGGTGACCGGCTGGCCTTCTCCAACGGCATCGTGCTGCTGGCGGGCGCGGCGATCCTGCTGACCTGGGTCTACGGAGCGGACTCGACCCGGCTCATCCAGCTCTACATCGTCGGCGTCTTCGTCTCCTTCACCCTCAGCCAGATCGGCATGGTCCGGCACTGGAACCGTCACCTGGCGACGGAGAAGGACCCGGCCAAACGCCGCCACATGGTGCGCTCCCGCGCGATCAACACCTTCGGCGCCTTCTTCACCGGCCTGGTGCTCGTCGTGGTGCTCGCCACCAAGTTCACCCACGGCGCCTGGGTCGCGCTGCTCGGCATGGTGATCTTCTACGGGACGATGACCGCGATCCGCAGGCACTACGACCGCGTCGCCGAGGAGATCGCGGCGGAGGAGACCCCGCCCGACGAGACGATGCGGCCCTCCAGGGTCCACTCGATCGTCCTGGTCTCCAAGCTCCACCGGCCCACGCTGCGCGCCCTCGCCTACGCCAAGCTGATCCGCTCCGACCGCCTGGAGGCGCTCTCCATCAGCGTCGACGCGGCCGAGACCAAGGCGCTCAAGGCGGACTGGGAGCGGCGCGGCATCGACATCCCGCTGAAGATCCTCGACTCCCCGTACCGAGAGGTGACCCGCCCGGTCATCGACTACGTGAAGGGCTTGCGCCGGGACAGCCCGCGCGACGTCGTGAGCGTGTACATCCCGGAGTACGTGGTCGGCCACTGGTACGAACACCTCCTCCACAACCAGAGCGCCCTGCGTCTGAAGGGGCGGCTGCTGTTCACTCCGGGCGTGATGGTGACCTCCGTGCCGTACCAGCTGGAGTCCTCCGAGGCGGCCAAGAAGCGCGCCAGGAAGCGCGCCGAGTGGAACGCACCGGGCTCGGTGCGCCGCGGACCCGTGGAGCGCAGGCCCAAGGAACCAGCCAACCGGGGCTGACCTGCCGACAAGGGCGAGCGCACCCGCCCGCCCGAGCACGTGGTAAGCGGCCGGATGACACCCACGTAAACTCGTAGGTTGTTGTCCGGCCGTTTTCCCCTGATCTCTGGAGCCACCCCCTCATGCAGAACGAACCCACGTCGTCGCTGGTCGGGGAGGAGTACGAGGTCGAGGTCGGGCCCGTCGCACACGGCGGCCACTGCATCGCCCGCACCCCGGAGGGCAGGGTCCTCTTCGTACGGCACACACTGCCCGGCGAGAAGGTCGTCGCCAAGGTCACCGAGGGCGAGAGCGACTCCCGCTTCCTGCGCGCCGACGCGGTACGGATCGTCGAGGCGTCCAAGGACCGCGTCGAGGCTCCCTGCCCGTACGCGGGCCCCGGCAAGTGCGGCGGCTGCGACTGGCAGCACGCCAAGCCCGGCGCCCAGCGCAGGCTCAAGGGCGAGGTGATCGCCGAACAGCTCCAGCGCCTCGCGGGCCTCACCCCCGAGGAGGCGGGCTGGGACGGCACCGTCATGCCGGCCGAGGGCGACAAGCTCCCGGCGGGCGAGGTCCCGGCCTGGCGCACCCGGGTCCAGTACGCCATCGACGAGGAGGGCCGGGTCGGCCTGCGCAAGCACCGCTCGCACGACGTGGAGCCCATCGAGCGCTGCCTGATCGCGGCCCCCGGTGTCACCGAGCTGGGCGTCGAGAAGCGGGAATGGCCCGGCATGGCGTCGGTGGAAGCCATCGCCGCCACCGGCTCCCACGACCGCCAGGTCATCCTCACCCCGAGGCCGGGCGGCCGACTGCCCCTCGTCGAGCTCGACAAGCCCGTCTCGGTGATGCGCGTCGACGAGCGCGACGGCGGCGTCCACCGGGTGCACGGCCGCGCCTTCGTCCGCGAGCGCGCCGACGACCGCACCTACCGGGTCGGCTCGGGCGGCTTCTGGCAGGTCCACCCGCAGGCCGCCAACACCCTCGTCCGCGCCGTCATGCAGGGCCTGCTGCCCCGCAAGGGCGACACCGCGCTCGATCTCTACTGCGGCGTCGGCCTGTTCGCGGGCGCCCTCGGCCAGCGCATCGGTGAGAAGGGCGCGGTCCTCGGCATCGAGTCCGGCAAGCGGGCCGTCGAGGATGCCCGGCACAACCTGAAGGACCTGGAGCGAGTCCGCATCGAGCACGGCAAGGTCGACCAGATCCTGCCGCGCACCGGCATCACCGAGACCGACCTGATCGTCCTCGACCCCCCGCGCGCAGGCGCCGGCAAGCAGACGGTCAAGCGCCTGACGGGCCTGGGCGCCCGCCGCATCGCCTACGTGGCGTGCGACCCGGCGGCCCTGGCGCGTGACCTGGCGTACTTCCGGGAGGGCGGGTACAGGGTGCGGACGCTGCGGGCGTTCGATCTGTTTCCGATGACGCACCATGTGGAGTGCGTTGCCATCCTCGAACCGGCCGCGAAGGGGTCCTGACCTGCGGTTTTTGTGCGTGCGCATTATGTGCGGTGTGGGCGTTACGGGCGATATCTTGACGCTCATTTGACGCTCGTTCTGATGGAGTGTCAGGCAATCTGTTGGGCAGGTCGGGCCCCGTCAGGGGGCGTAGACCGATGGGGCGCCGAGGGTAGGCGACGCTGAGCGTAGACCTACTGAGCCCTGCTGGTCAGATGCCCCGGAAGAGACCAGACAGCGCCATGAGCTGGCCTCGCTGCCGGCGAAGGTCCTGGAACCTGGACGGCAGGGGACTGGTGCTCGGCCAAGGGCGCCGCCGAGGCGGGCCGCCCCGTGCCGCGCGCGGTAACCGTCGTGCACGCCGCCGTCAACCGCCCGCACCGCAACCCGTACCGGCTTGCCTACGCGGCGGCCCGCGCCCATCTCGCCGGACCCCACTACTCAGACATGCTCCGCCGTGCTGGGCTGAGCGTGCACCACAGTCGCCCGAACCTCGGCGCTCGCGCCCTCGTCGACGCCGGCGTCTTCCTACACGGCACAGCCCAGGAGATCGCAGCCGGACTGGCCGAATACGGCCGTGCGGGCGTGGACGAAGTTGTCGTCAACGTCGCGGGCGTGTATTCCGACCATGGCCGAGAGGACGCCGTACGAGACCTCCGGGACATTCTGACGGCGTGCTGCGAGGCGGAGAGCTGATACACGATCGGGTGCGGCGACACGGGCGGACCGCAGGGGCCGAGCTCCGCCGCACGCAGGGAGGAGAGGCACCCCGGTGCCCGACGACATCGCCCGCTGGCTGACCGAGCACGCCCGCCCGCTGGACACGCTGACCCCAGGTGCGCCCACCGACGACCTGAAGCCGCTGGGGGTGAAGCTGCGCGGTGCCCGGATCGTCGGTCTCGGCGAATCCACCCATGGCACCGCTGAGTTCTTCCGGCTGAAGCACCGGATCACGGAGTTCCTGGTACGCGAGGAGGGGTTCACCACCTTTGCCATGGAGGCCAGCGAGTCCGCCGCCCGCGCCGTGGACGGATACGTCCGGCACGGCGTCGGCGACCCCGCGCGCCTCGTCGTCCGGCTCGGCTTCTGGACCTGGCGCACCCAGGAGATGGTCGACCTCGTCGAGTGGCTCCGCGCACACAACCGGGAACTCCCCGAGGAGCGCCGGGTCCGCTTCGTCGGCATCGACCCGCAGCGCGGCGCCGACTCGGTCGAGGCCGTCACGGCCTTCCTGCGCGGACACGCGCCCGAACGGGAGGAGGACGCCCGTGCCCTGGAGGTCCTGGTCCACGCCCGCCCCGGCTCGCGCCCCGACCCCGAACAGGGGCTCCGGCACCGCGCCGAGGAGGTCGCCCGCCACCTCGCCGACCACGACGACGCCGACGACGACGTCGTGGAGCACGCTCGGATCCTCGTCCGCGCCGCCGACCTCGTGACCCGCTCGCTCGACCAGTCCGCGAGTGAGGAGAGCGCCTTCGCCGTCCGCGACCGCGCCATGGCCGACGCCGTCGCCCGCCTCGTGGACGACGATCCGACGGCCCGGGTCATGGTCTGGGCGCACAACGGCCACCTCGCGAAGGGCACGTACGGGGACCGGGTCACCGCGCTCGGCAGCAGGCTCCGTGAGCGGTACGGCGATCGCTACTACGCCCTGGCCCTGCTCTTCGGCGAGGGCTCCTTCCTCGCCCGCAGGGGCGACGACCTCCAGGCTCCTCCCGTACGGCACCGCATCGGCACCGGAACCCGGTCCATCGAGGCACGGTTCGCCGACGCCCTGAAGGGCGACTATTACATCGACCTGCGCTGCACCGCCCCCTGGCTGCACGCGCCGCAGGCACAGCGCAGCTTCGGCGCCAACGTGCCGCGGTTCTCCTACCGGTTCCACACTGCGCCGCTCGTACCGGCGAAGGACTACGACGGCATCGTTTTCGTTGCCCGCTCGACCTGCTCCCACCCGCTGCCGCAGGCTGAGGAATGAGGGTGGACCCTGCTCATGGCCACATCTCCAGCAGGGCGTTCAGTGTCAGCTTCCACATCGGGTCGGCCCCCGTCCCGAAGGCGGCGGCGAGCGTGTACCCGGCGGTGGCGTCGTTGGGCTCCACGCGCTCTTCGCTCTTCGCCCCCTCCCACTCGGCGCTGACCGTCCCGTCCCCGGTCGACGTGAAGATGCCGAGGAGACAGCCGTCGTGCAGCAGACGGCTGGTGCCCAGGGAGTCCGGCACCAGCTCAGCGGAGCATTGCTCAGGGGTGTTTACAGGCCCATCCCGGCGTGCGTGGAGCCAGGCCGGGTCCGGGTCATGACTGGCTGGCCATTTTTGTTCGTTGCTTCTGGGAAGCATGCCGGGACAGCATTCGGCGCGTGTTCGATGACGGGGATGACGTAACAGAGCAGCCTGTCCGGCGTTCGAAGATCGCCGACTTGGCCGACTGGCCTGCTCCCGAGGTGCGGCCGATACCGCGTGAGGCCCTGGATCCGGCTTCTGCGACCGGGGCGGCCAGTACCTGGATATACGACGCAGCGGGCCGCCGCAGCTCCCTGACGACCTCGGGCCGCATGCTCACCTTCGAGCGTGACATGGCCGGCCAGGAGATCGCACGCCACATCGGCGACACCGTCACCCTGGCTTCCCAGTACGACGTGGTGGGTCGCCTCACCAGCCAACAAGTCACTGGTGCGGGCCGCAGCATTCAGCGCCGGGACTACACCTACCGCGCCGACGGCAACTTGGTGGCACTCACCGACCAGCTCGTCGGCACCCGTACCTTCGACCTCGACGCGGCCGGCCACGTCACCGGTGTCCACGCGGCCGATTGGACCGAGCGCTACGCCTACGACGAGGCAGGCAACCAGAGCGAGGCATCCTGGCCGGCTTCGCACCCCGGCCAGCTTCGCACCCCGGCCAGGAGGCGCTCGGCAGACGCGAGTACACCGGCACGACCATCAAACGCGCGGGCAACTCCGCTACGAACACGACGCCCTCGGCCGCATCACCATTCGCCGGAGGACGCGCCTCTCTCGTAAACCGGACACCTGGCGCTACGAATGGGACGCCGAGGATCGTATGCGCTCGGTCACCACGCCGGACGGGGTGGTGTGGCGCTATCACTACGACGCCCTCGGTCGTCGCGTGGCCAAGTTCTGTTTCGCCGCTGACGGTGAAACAGTCGTTGAACAGGTGCACTTTACATGGGACGGTACGACGCTGTGCGAACAGACGACCGGGTCACACGCGCTACCTAACCCTGTGACTCTTACCTGGGACCATGATGGCCTGCGACCCATATGTCAGACGGAACGCATTACTGCAGACCAGACCTCGCGGAGCGAGATCGACTCCCGCTTCTTCGCCATCATTACCGACCTCGTCGGTGCGCCCAGCCAACTCGTCGACGAAAGAGGCGATGTTACGTGGCACACCCGTAGCACTCTGTGGGGCGCTACGGCCTGGACAGCGACAAGCTCGGCGTACACGCCGTTGCGCTTCCCCGGTCAGTACTTCGACTCGGAAACAGGAATCCACTACAACTACTTCCGCCACTATGGCCCCGAATCCGCCTGTTACCTCACCGCTGACCCCCTAGGACTGGCGCCGTCACCGAACCCCGCGACTTACGTAAGCAACCCCCATGGGTGGAGTGATCCGCTGGGTCTTGCACCACGATGCCTGAACGAAACCGGTAAGGAAGGCAAGCAGACAAATGAGAACTTCATCGCTGGTTCAGCTGAAGCGGAACGGCTTGCTGATCGGTTGCGCGGCGAATCAGCGGGGTCCATGTTCAATGAGGACGGATGGCTCACCCCGCAGGCAAGAGCAGAATCTCGGCACGTCATCCCAGGCGAGCGCATCGGGAATCCTGCCGTGCGTGAGCTCATGACCGCTGACGGCAGCGACCTCAGTGATTGGGGCAAGTACACCACCAAGACCCACCAGTCGCCTTATGGGGACTTCCAGGTCCATTATTACTACAACCCCGAGACCGGCAGACTTCTCAACTATGACTACAAGGTCATCATGAATAGAAGGTGATGCACTTGCGTGCTCGATTTACATTTCCGCAGACCTCGGACTCTCGGATTCTCCAAGGCATTGACTCACTCAAGGAGGGGCTGGAATACGTGGTCCTCGAAGTTTTCGCACAATACGGAAAAGGTGCACTGTTCCGGGTTGAGGTAGCCGGGGGAGACAGTGCACTTTTCGACAGTAGGGCCTTCGTAGTGACATCGCATGCCCTGCCGCCGACCTGGAAATATTTTCAGTACGAGACAGGATCTTTTGCTTTGTGTCCGGAATCATGGAATCAACTGGGCTTCTGGGATTCGTACTATGATCGCGAGCCGCACGCGGTTGAGGTTTACGAGACGGAGAAGCGAAAAATTTTGTCCGCTTCGTGATGTTCTCCCGGTCGTGGGCGCGGTTCGCGTCGATATGTGGGCCCGGACTCTCGGCCTGCGCCGACAGCGGCCGAGGGCCTCGTTCCCACAGCCACTGGATCTGCTGTGGCAGCGAGGATCCGAGTATCTCCGCGTAAGCCGGCGGCTGGACGAAGTCGGCTGGGCCGGCGGCTCCGGGCGCAGCTTGCTCTCCGCCTCTGTTCCACAGCCATCGCAGCCTGGTAGGCAGAGGAGAGGCCAGCATCTCCTGGCGCTCGTCCGCGACCTGAAAGATCGTCAGATCATCCGGGCATCCCGTAGGTGCTGCCGTGCAGCAGCCGCACCTCACGCGAACGTGTGAAACCACCACGCCCCGTAAAAGCCGCCCGCCCCCGTAGCAACGGGCGAAGAACCGTTCCGCAGGTCAACTCCAGCCTTGAACGGCCGCACAATCCCATCCTCAGCGCATGCCATCGTGTGCGCCGGGCGCCACCGCGCCCACCCCACCAACCGAAAGCGAGGCATCGTGACGAAGTCCATCGCCTGCTGGACCGCGGCAGCGGCATGCGCCCTGCTCGCCCTCACCGGAACCGCCGAAGCCTCAGACGCCGCCATGGCCAAGCCCAAGGCGTGGTACTCCACCGCCGTCTGTGGTGTCGAAAAGATCGGAAGCGGCGACCACGGAAAGGAGCAGCTCAAGGGCACCGGAAAGGGAAAGAGCAAGTCGGAGGCCGAGAAGACCGCCCAGCGAGATGTACAAGCCCAGATCAGCAAGAAGTACGGAAAGGGGTACCGGGCGCACCACTGCACCTTCCGCAGCTCCAGGCGGTAGGCCCCCGCGTCCGTGGAAACACGTGAACAACAGAGAACGTAAGAAGCTGCCGAAGCGGCTTGCCGCGGCTGCCGGTGGCGGACACGTCGGACTTCTCCAGCGACTCCTCGCCCAAGGGGCCGATCCCGACACCCGCGACCCCGACGGAGCCACACCGCTCTACCTCGCCGCCGTCCAAGGCGAAAACCGCTGTGCCGAGCTGCTCCTGGCGGCCGGGGCCTTGCCCAACGCCGAATCCCGAGGATGGCGCAGCGGACTACCACTCGCCGCAGCCGCTGCCAAAGCGAACCTGCCCCTCGTCGAGCTGCTGCTACGCCATGGAGCCGACCCGCACCTTCGGGAGTCGGGGGGCGGCTCGGCGCTCGACTGGGCACAGGGCTGGAGCGACGACACCGAGCAGCGGCAAGCCGTCCTGGACCGGCTGCGCAACCTCACCGTTTGAGCCGTCCCCACCGGACGGCCGGCACCTCCGGTTTGCCGAGTGCTGCTGGGGGTGCCCCTATTTGTTTCGTCGATCCTGTCACCGCCGCCCATGCCACCGACTGGACCGAGCGCTATACGTACGACGCGGCAGGCAACCAGGCCGAAGCCTCCTGGCTCATGCTTCCGTGGGGTACACGCTCGCCGCGGCCTTCGGTGCCGGTGCCGGTGCTGGTGCCGAGCCGATGTGAAGCTCACAGGTCAAGTCGGACGAAATGACTGGTTTCCGGGTCGTCGGCAGGAGCACTGAGCCGTCGGGCGGTCCAGTCGGACTTCACATCGGTGAGAGGTAGAAGTTCACTCGACACCGCTGACCTCGGCCAGCCTGCGACCTCATGCGCCTTGGCCCGGCCTCCGTTGGTGCTCTGGCTACCCAGGGCCACGGAGACCCCTCAGCGCGGTCCGACTCCCTTGCGCCTTCGCTGCCTTGGCAGGCTGCCCGGCCCGTCCTGTTCAGCCCATGGGAACTCGCCCGCCAGCATCCTGGACCAGAGTCCCAGCTCCAGGCCGCCGGTTCTCTCTGCGCCAACCCGCTTTCTGCGCCTGGCTGTTCCGCGCCGAGGGTGGCCCGCCCCGTGCATGAAGGGTGCCCGGCCGGCCCCGCTCAGAGTTCTGGGCTGTCGTCGGCGGGAGTCCGGGGGCGGGGGGTAGGGACCTCGCGCTGCGTGCTCATGCCGTCCGTGTTCACGCTCACACGGATTGCTCCGGGGGCGGTGGGGGACTGCTGGATGGTAAGGCCGTACTGGCTGACGCCTGCCGTCCGGCAGGGCGTATCGAGGAGGTCGGCCACGACGCGCTGGGTGTCGGCAATCTGCTCAGCGGGGCAGTGCCGCAGCCGGAGCTCGGCGGCGACGACGCGCTGGGTGCAGCGGACCGTATCGAGGCCCGCCGGCATGCAGACGTACATGTATGCCTCCACTCCTGCGGAGACGGCCGGAGGAAGATTTTCGGCCGCTTGGCCTAATCCACTTGGCCCGGTAACCGTTGCGCATGTTGCCGCCCGAGCGTGATCCGCGCCCGCCGACCCGGCCGGCCCGCCGGACGACCCGCCGCCGGGGCGGGAGGCAGTCGAACGCTCCGAGCGGGTCGAGGCGGCGGACGAGGCACAAGGCCGCCGGCAGCAGCGGATACTGCAAGCCCGTCACCCACGAGGTGACACTGCTGTCGATCTCTTCCTGCGTCCAGCCGGTGATGCCGGGCAACAGGCCGTCCAGCGGCCCGCCGACCGGTTTCGGCACACCACTGGCCCGGAACCGGCCCCCCTCCCGGCCCTGACGCGCCGGCCTGGGGCTGCTCCTGGGTGTGCGGCGCTGAGCCTTGCGGATCAGGACGCTACTCACGCTTGTCGCGGCATGCAATATCACATTGAAGCCTTTCTGAACCAGCGTCAGCCATCCTGTGCAAGTTGACGATCGAGCCCGGGTCGTACGAGGCGTTCCACGGTGGGGTCCTCCCGCCTCGGCCACTCGGTGCCGCCCGATCGTTTCACGAAGCTGACCTGTGGAGACTCGACATCATCCGGGCCGACGCGATCGAGATCGGGATGGGGGGCCAGGTCTGCACGGAAATGAAAGCGCAACAGCCGAGCCCGTCACAGCTATTGACAGCGCTTCGCCGCGAAGTACTCAATATGCAACACAGGTCAACTTCTTCCAACATGGCGCGCGGCGGATGGAGCCGCCGGGAGCGCTCCGCCCGGCACATTCCACACCCCACGGCTGGGCGGTTGAGGTCGGCCGTCCCCGGAACGAGGAGCGCCCCCACTCGAAAGGATCGATCACACATGCGTCGATTAGCCTGTGCACTATCCGCCGTACTGGCAACGGTCGCCGCCGCGGCAGCCCTGCCTGCCTCCCCCGCGGCGGCGGGGTCGGTGGCAGGGCCCTACGTGCTCGAAGTCGAGAACATGTCGCTGACCAACTTCGCGACGGAGACCGTGGACCACACCTGGAACGGCAGCTCGGTCGACAAGGTCACCTACGCCCGAGGCGCGTCGGGACAGACGAGCACCGCCAGGACAGCCTTCAACGGCGCCGACGGGACGTACGACCTCATCACGCGCTACAACGGCAAGACCGCGAACGGAGTGACGTACAAGCTCTCCGTTAACTCCACCCAGGTGGATTCCTGGCCGTCGTCCCTGCGCTACGGCCGTGACTACGCCGACCCGGTGAACATCGACACCCGGACGTCGAGCAAGGTCACGCTCAAGCCCGGTGACGTCATCGAGCTGACGGCCACCTCTGCCGACGACGTGCCGCGCGTCGACAGGATCACGATCCAGGCCCACGTCGGTCCACCGACCAGCACACTGACCATCAACTCGCCGAACACGACGCTGAACGACGGCTTCGACTGGGGCAAGAACCGGGCCCTTGGCATGACCTTCCACCCGGGCAACCCGATGATGGGGCACGAACCGGAGTGGTGGCGCCTCAAGAACTCCACCCACACCTCGGTGACCCCCGGCTACTGGGGTGCGTACACCAACCGGGAGTCCTTCTACAACCGGGACATCTCCCACCAGTCCGACGGCGCGCACGCGCTCGGCCTGGATGCCGAGACCTTCAACATGCTGAGGACCTTCGCCGACGACGCCGACGATCCGGACCAGAACGGCTGGCCGCTGTGGGCACACAGTTCGTACGGCGCCATGTACTACATCGACGGCACCGGGTTCCGGGAGTTGCCGTCACCGTTCAACCTGATGGCCAAGGCGTACAAGCAGTATCAGTGGACGGGCAATTCGGACTGGATCAACGATCCGACCCTCTCCGCATACTACGACTCGACGATGGGTCAGTTCCTGACCGACCACGAGGTGGTGTGGAACGACGCGAACCCGTCCAGTGAGCAGCCGGTCTCGAAGAAGCAGCCCGGGGAGTACACGGCAACGTACTTCGAGTTCCCGAACGAGAACCTGGTCTCGGCGGCCGACTCGCTCGGCTACCAGTACCAGTCGATGCTGGCCTACTCGGAGATCCTGAAGGCGAAGGGCGACACCGCCAACAGCTCGAAGTGGGCCGACCGGGCCCAACGGGTGCGCGACGACTTCGAGTCGAAATGGTGGGACGCGTCGAACAACCGGTACTTCCGCGGCAAGGACGCGGCCGGCACGGGCTACAGCAGCTGGGGCCACGAGGCCAGCTTCCTGATGATGCTGACCGGGCTGGGCGACCACGGCGCCAGGACCAACAGCTACCTGGACTTCATCGCCGCCAACGACGACGACCTGAACGTCGAGGCGACCTCCTACCTGCCGGAGATGTACTACCAGTACAACCGGTCCGCGGAGGGCTGGGCCTGGCTCAAGAAGCTCATGACCGGCCGCGACAGCTACCCGGAGATCTCGTTCCTCGCGGTCAGCAGCGTCATCGACGGCATGATGGGTGTTCAGCCGGACGCCCCGCACGACACGGTGGCCACCGTCCCCCGGCTGACCTCCGAGACGCCGTGGGTGGAGATCGACCACCTCAAGGTCGGTGACAACGACCTCAAGCTCAAGCACACCGGTACGACGGCCTCCACGCTGACCAACAACTCCGGCGGCACCGTTACCTGGGAGGCCCAGTTCTACGGAACCCCCTCCACGATCACCGTGAACGGTGTCGCGCAGACGCCGCAGACCAAGTCGCTCTACGGCAAGACGGTCTCCTACGTGACCGTCCCGGTGGCCGCCGGCGCGTCCGTGACCGCGAGCGCCGGCACCACGGTCGGCGACACCACGGCCCCCAGCGTGCCGACCGGCCTGACGGCCGGCAACGTGACCTCGAACAGCGTGGACCTGAAGTGGACGGCCTCGACCGACGACGTCGGTGTGACCGGCTACCAGATCTACCGGGGCACCACGCTGGTCGGCTCGTCCGCGGGCACGAGCTTCACCGCCACGGGGCTGTCGGCCTCGACGCCGTACTCGTTCACCGTCAAGGCGGTGGACGCCGCCCAGAACGCCTCCGACGCCAGCATCGCCGTCTCCGTCACCACCACCGCGAGCGGGAACGGACAGACGGTCGATCTGAGTGATCTCACCTGGAGCGACGCCCGGAGCGACTTCGGCACCCTGCGCAAGGACCGGAGCGTCGACGGGAACCCGATCAGGCTGAACGGCACGGCGTACGCCAAGGGCGTCGGCACGCACGCCAACAGCACCGTCACGTACACCCTGAATGGCGCCTACTCGCGGTTCCATTCGGACGTGGGCGTCGATGACGAGGTCAGCGCGAACTCGACCGTCAGGTTCGAAGTCTGGGGCGATGGCACCAAGTTGTACGAGACTCCGGAGGTGATGACGTCGGCGAGCCCGACCCGGTCCGTCGACGTCAGCGTCAAGGGCGTGAAGTCCCTGGTCCTGAAGGTGACCGACGGGGGCGACGGCATCAACAGCGACCACGCCGACTGGGCGGGCGCCAAGCTGCTGCCGTAACGCCCGACCCCTGTCGCAGGCGACACCGCAGGGACGGCGGCGGGGCCGGCCGGGAATCCGGTCGGCCCCACCCGAGGAGCGGCCGCGGAGCTTGGGTCATTCTCCGGCCGGGGAGAAGACGGCCGGCATCATCACATGCACCCGACTCCGGCGGGCCCGTCGTGACAGGAACCGTCAGCTGCTACTGAATTTGAATGCGTGATGTCGGCGTGTTCATGGGCAGGCGTTCATGGCCAGGCCGGTGCCCGCGAGGCAGCCGTCGGCCAGGTGTGGGCGGTACTGGATCTTCTTGAGGCTGCGCTTGGCGGCGGTGGCCGGCTGGCCGAGGTTTGCGGCGGCGAGGTTGCCGATGGTGCGATCGCCGTCCTGGCGCACCCTCGGCACCTGACCGGGTCCATCAAGATCACCGACAGAGTCGTGGTCGGGTGTGTGGGCCAAGCGAAGCTTCATGGGCCGCAAGCTGTTCGGCCGTTCCCATGAATGCTGGGCTGGCGTTGGCTGGCAACTTCGCGATGACCATGGCGATGGCGTCTTCTGCGGTTGCGGCCGGACCGACTGATTCGGTGCGTAGAGGGCCGGAAACCCAGTAGCCACCACCCTTGGCGGGCTGGATGTATGGGATGTCCCATGTCCAGCGGGGTTCGGTGCAGCGGCTGAAGTGCAGTTCTCCCATGCCCGTCCAGGGGAAGAGCTGCCGTAGGCGAGGCTCCCGGCAGGTGGCGACGATGAGTTCGTCGCGGACTCGCCCGTCTCGGCGAACGGCCTGCCAGCCTGCTTCCGTGATCTCGTGGCCTGTGGGTGGCTGGACATTCGTGCCTTGGTCATCAAGGGGCATGGGTGTCTTCCTCCTGGCGAGAGTGATTCGTCCGGCGGCTGACTTCGGCTGCGTAGGCGGCCCAGTCTCCAGCGGCGGCCCGCTGCCATTTAACGGCGACGGTGATGTCGATGCCGAGGGTGCGGGCGAGGACCGCGGCGGGCAGTTCGGTGGCGAGCTGGAACAGGACGGTCGAGCGGGCTTCCGCGAGCCGGATGCCGAGTTTGCGGAGCCTCTCGTCCATGGCCCAGGCGCTGATCGGTCGGCCGGGCTGTCCACCGGGAAAGAGCCAGGGTGACTCTGTCCGGCCGAGGACGGCATGGCTGCGGCGGGCCGCGACCTGCTGCCGGGCCAGGTCACGAACCGGGCGTCACGCAACTACGCCGAAGCCCTGACCCCTGACCCCTGACCAGCAAGTTACGGGACAACCCTTAGGTCAGCAGCAAGGCGCGTGAAGAAACGTTTGCCAATATTGAAGCAACCAATAGGCGATGCCGACTTTCTGACGTCTCGCGTCCTGCGATCGATGGGAGACCCGAGATGAAACCGCATATGGCGAAGGGCAGCCGGCCTCGGCCTCGGTCGGCGGTCCCGGGCCGTCTGTCCGGCTGGGCCCCGGCCACAGCACTCCTCCTGGCCGTGACGACGTCCTGCACCGGCTCCGCACCGGGAAACGGTGCCGTCGCGGTCGGAAAGCCCGGTACGGCCGGAGTGGGGGATCGGCTGTTCCCGGCGCTCGGCAATGGCGGCTATGACGTGGTGCACTACGGGCTGACGCTGGATTACGCGCCCGAGACCAACCACCTGAAGGGCACGGCGGTCATCACAGCGCGGGCCACCCAGGACCTGAGCCGCTTCAACCTCGACCTGTCAGGGCTGCGGGTACGCACCGCCACGGTGCAAAGCGCCAAGGCCCAAGTCGCCCGCTCGGGCGACGAGTTGGTCGTGACACCGGCGAATACGGTGAGGAACCGCGAAGTCTTCGAGACCGTCGTCACCTACGACGGCACACCGCGCACGCTCAAGGGCGACGACGGAGGCACGGAAGGCTGGATGGAGACCGACGACGGCTCGACGGCCCTGGGGCAGCCGTCCGGCTCCATGACCTGGTTCCCGGGCAACCATCACCCGTCGGACAAGGCCACATACGACACCACGGTCACCGTGCCCAAGGACGAGGACGGCCACCCCTACGACGTGATCAGCAACGGCAAGCTGATCACGGAGGAGGACAAGGGTAAAACGGTGACCCGGCACTGGCGCACCGAGGAGCCCATGGCCGGCTACCTCGCCCACGTCTCCGTCGGCTACTTCGAGATCCACAAGGGCCGGACGGACGATGACGTGCCCGTCTACGTTGCCATCGACCCCGACGAGGCCGAAGACGCCGCCGATGTTGCAGACCTGGTGCCCGAGATCGTCGACTGGGCCGGCAAACGCTTCGGTCCCTACCCCTTCTCCTCGACCGGTGCCATCGTCGATCACCTGCCCGGGCTCGACTACGCCCTGGAGACCCAGACCAGGCCCTACTTCGGCGAGGCGCCCGAAGAGGCGCTGCTCGTGCACGAACTGGCACACCAGTGGTTCGGCAACTCCGTCACCCCGCGCCAGTGGAAGGACATATGGCTCAGCGAGGGTCTGGCCACCTACGCGGAGTGGCTCTGGGAGGAGGAGCGGGGCAACAGGAGCACCACGGAGGTCTTCGAGGACTTCTACGACGGCACGGACGCCGAGAGCGAGGGCATCTGGGCGTTCCCGCCGGCGGACCCGCCCAGCGGAGGGCATGTCTCCGACCCGCCCGTCTACGGACGCGGTGCCATGGTCGTGCACAAGGTGCGCAAGGCCGTCGGCGACGAGACCTTCTTCGACATTCTTCGTACCTGGACCCGGCAGCACCGGCACGGCAATGCTGACACCCGGCAGTTCATCGCCCTGTGCGAGAGCAAGTCCGGGAAGGACTTGACCGCGCTCTTCGACACCTGGCTCTTCGACAAGAAGAAGCCCTCCCGGATGTGAGGAGGGCGATCCGACGAGAGAAGAGCTCTCCTCGGGGGAAAGCCCTTCTCCAGGCGGTAGGAGACCCTGCGCAGGCGAGTACACCGACGTGATCTCGCGGTTCAGGCCGGTTTCGTCGGCATCCGGGTACAGGGACACCTCACCGTCGGACCACCGCACCAGGAAGCCGTCCGGGTGGCCGTTCTCCGTGTAGTCGCCGACGCCCAGGACGGTGGCGTGCGTCCAGAGCCGGCTGGGCTTCTTGACCTGGATCCCGCCCGGGAAACCGTTCGCCAACAGGAGGCATACGAGGCTCGGCTGCTCGGCTGCTCGGGGCACAGGAGCCCGCCCCGAGCAGCCGCCGGAGCGGCTGGCCTGCGGTGGTCAGCAGGCCAGGGCAGGCTGGGCGTTGTCGTCGAGCATGGCGGTCAGCATGGTGCGGGCGCGCGAGACCCTGGATCTGACCGTGCCCACGGGGCATGAGCTGGTGCGGGCCGCGTCGTCGTACGGCAGGTCCAGCACTTGTGTCAGGAGGAACGCTTCGCGACGTTCGTCCGGCAGCGATTCGACCAGGGCCATCAGGGCAATTCCCTCATCGAAGCCGGGCAGGCCGCGCGGCTGGCTGCGCTCTGCGGCGCTCTGCCAGTCGGCGGTATCGGCCAGCCGGGGCCGGGACGTAGCGCGTCGGATGCTGTCGACCACGGCTCGGCGAGCGATGGTCAGCAGCCAGGCACGTGCCGAACCGCGGCCTTCGAAAAGATGGACCGTGCTCATGGCGCGCAGGAAGGTCTCCTGCACCAGGTCATCGGCTCCTTGGGGGTCGTCGGCGAGGTAGGTCACGTATCGCCGTACATCGCTGTGGAGTGCGAGGAAGACGCGCTCGAATGCGTCGCCGTCGCCGGATGCGGCGTCGACGGCCCACGCGGTGACATCGTCATCCGTCACCGCACGTCGCAGGACAGGGGTCATCAGAACTGCGGGTCCTTCCGGGAAACCCGGACAGGGCGTAGTGAGCAGGTACGCCTCGGATCCGGGAAGAGGGAGAGCCGCCCGCACCACAGGGACACGGGCGTACGCCGGCGGCAGGGGCGCGGCCGACGTGATCCGGCTGTCAGTGGACAGCGATTCCCTGCGGTGGACCCCGGGTCGCGAGCGTGTGGACGAGCAGACGCAGCCGCGGGCGTCTTCCCGAGCGATCGACGGGAGGCGTGGGCGGAGCGGCGGGGAGGGGACGCAACGCACTGAGCAGTGACAGAGGAATGTGGACGCGGTCCGCCACGGCCCTCAAGATCTGGAATGCTGCTCGCTCGCCGCGCGCGAGCCACAGCCCGCACAGAACCGCCGCTGTCGCGTGAGCCGCGAGCATGCCCCAGGAAGCAGTGCCGGTCATCGCTCCCATGTCGTGCAGGGGCTGCGCCGCCTGAGTGCTGTGGGACGCGTGTCCGAGCGCGGCGATGGCGGAGGAGCCGCCTTCGAGCCGGGGCAGCTGGATGCTGTCGGTGAGACCGGCCTGCGCGGCGACGTCGTAGGCCCGCGCCGCTGCCTCGGAGTCCCGGTGCGGGCCACAGAGCAGGGCATCCGCCCATCTCAGCGCCAGGGCGGGACTGCCAGCCGGGTTCGGTTCGGCCTGCTGCGCCGTCTGGACCAGCGTGAAGGCACCGTGAAGTCCCGCCTGCGCCGCGACGGTGAGAGCAACGACGGTGACCTGGCCCCGCTCTCTGCCGGCGACGAGCCACCCCAGTCCGCCGACGCCACCCACACACAGGCTCAAGGCCCACCAGGGGAGTGGCTCACCCGACATGAGGACGTGACCGCAGGCAGCCAGCGCCACGCACACGGTCGCGAACAACGCGGACCGTGCGGCGCGAAATTGCCACCCCACCGACATGGCACCCGATACTGGCATTCTTCGCGAGACACCTCCGTGCCGGGGTCCCTGCATCGACACCGGGGGGACCTCCTGCGCCCCTGCCGGAGGGGAGCCCGCCGAACGAGGAGAACCCAACGGCAGCGAATCCCGTACCTGTGACCCCGACTTCCGCAACCACCTTGCGAATGAGCAGTCGTACGGCGGCGTCTTCTGGTTCCCGCCGTGTTGTGAGTTTCGGGAGCACGCGGTGCACGTCGACGGGCGATGCCTTGTGGCCGAGGGCCGAGGAGTCGGGCGGCGGCCGGCTCTGCGGCGGTGCAGCCGGCCTCCGCGACGGCGGCGCGGATCCCGGCGTGGCGTACGGGGCCTGTGACGCTGCTCACTCCGCGGCCGTGGAACTCCGGGCCCTGCGCCTTCGACTTCTGGACTGCGACGAGCTGTTCCCTCACGGCTCGCGTCGAGAAAGTGGAGGAACGCTCTGTGCACCAGTCGGCAGGCCCCGTGCCCCGGGCAACGATCGCCCGGTTCGTCCCACCGCCCGCACTGTGCGGATTCCTGTTGCTCCTCGGGGTGCTTTTCGTGGGCGCCTACGCCGTGGGGGCCGCGGTGGGGCCGGTCTCGCCTGGAATGCACGGCCCCGGGATCACCGGCGACTCGCCGAACGGCGAGGGCGACGAGGACATGCCCATGCACCACGGAGGCGGGCACCGGTGACAGCTGATGCGGTGCCTACGGCGATCGTGACGGACATCGCCGTCGGAGGCATGACCTGTGCGGCGTGCGTCAGACGGGTCGAGCGCAAGCTCGGAAAGCTGGACGGCGTCACGGCGGAGGTGAACCTGGCCACGGGACGGGCCCGGGTCAGCCACCCTGCTCGGGTGACCGCCGATGAACTGACCTCGGCCGTGGCAGCCGCGGGGTACACGGCACAACTGGTGACGCCGCCGGCGGAGGAACAGCCGGCGCGAACCGAAGACTCCGCGGAGGCTGCCGCCGGCCAGGAGCGTGAGCGGCTGGTCATCACCGCGGCGCTGTCCCTGCCCGTGCTCGTCCTGTCGATGGCCCCCGCGTTGCAGTTCGACAACTGGCAGTGGCTGTGCTTCGTCCTCGCCGCACCGGTCGCCGCTTGGGGGGCCTGGCCATTCCATCAGCGAGCGCTGAGCGGCCTGCGTCACACCAACGCGACCATGGACACGCTCGTCTCCCTCGGTGTGGTGGCGTCCTTCTGCTGGTCGGCGTACGCGCTGTTCCTGGGCGGAGCCGGTGAGCCGGGTATGCGCATGCCCTTCAGCCTGGTGCCCTCCTCCTCCGACGGGATGGCGCACGTCTATCTCGAAGCAACGGTGGGCGTACCGCTGTTCGTTCTGGCAGGCCGATTCCTGGAGGGCCGGGCACGCCGCGGGACCGGTGCGGCGCTGCGCTCGCTGGCGCAGCTCGCCGCGAAGGAGGTGACGGTCCGCCGCCACGGCTCGGATGAACTGCTGCCGATCGAACGCCTCCGGGTCGGCGAGGTGTTCGTGGTCCGTCCCGGCGAACGCGTCGCCACCGACGGCGAAGTGACCGAGGGCAGCTCTGCCGTCGACCTGTCCCTCGTCACCGGCGAGTCCGAGCCCGTCGAGGTCGGCCCGGGAGCGACCGTGACCGGGGGATCCGTCAACGTGGGCGGTCTGCTCCTGGTCCGCGCCACAGCGGTTGGCGCCGACACGCAGCTCGCCCGCATCACGAAACTCGTGACGGACGCCCAGGCGGGCAAGGCGCGTGCGCAGCGGCTGGCCGACACGGTCGCGGGCGTCTTCGTCCCGGTCGTCCTGGCGCTGGCCGCCACGACGCTCGGCTTCTGGCTCGGCGCCGACGCCGACCCGCAGGCCGCGATCACCGCAGCTGTGGCGGTCCTCGTCGTCGCCTGCCCGTGTGCCCTGGGGCTCGCGACGCCGACCGCGCTGATGGCGGCCACCGGGCGCGGCGCCCGGCTGGGTGTGCTGGTGAGCGGTCCGCAGGCGTTGGAGGGACTCCAGCATGTCGACACCGTGGTGCTCGACAAGACCGGGACCCTCACCTCGGGGCATATGAGCGTGGGGCGGGTCACGGCCGTGTCCGGCGGACACGGCGTGAACGAAGTCTTCCGGCTCGCGGGAGCCGTCGAACAGGGCTCGGAACATCCGCTGGGGCGCGCGATCGCGGCCCACGCGCGCCGAGTGACCGGGGACGGTTCCCTGCCCGCCGTGTCCGAGTTCCGGGCCGCCGCAGGGCACGGTGTGAGCGGACGTGTGGACGGGCACCGGGTGGAGGTGCTGGCGCCCGACAGCGCGGATCTGCCCGCGGCCCTGCGGACCGCCCGGGAGCGGGCGGACGAATCGGCCCGCACCACGGTCCTGGTCCGCGTGGACGGCTCGGCGGTGGCGCTCATCGAGGTGGCCGATCTCGTCCGCCCCGGCAGCTACCGCGCCGTCGACCGCCTGCGCAGGCTCGGTGTACGGCCGGTGCTGGCCACGGGTGACCGGGCCGCAGTCGCGCGAGCGGTGGCCGAGGACCTCGGCATCGCGGAGGTCCATGCCCGCTGTACTCCTCAGGACAAGGCCGAACTGGTACGCAGGCTCCGGGCCGAAGGCAGGCGTGTCGCCGTCGTCGGGGATGGTGTCAACGACGCGGCCGCACTCGCGGGCGCGGACCTGGGCATCGCGATGGGCACCGGGACCGACGCGGCGATCGGCGCCGCCGACGTCACCCTCGTGCGCAGCGACATCGAGGCCCTCGCGGACGCGGTCCGGCTGGCCCGCCACACCCTGGGCACCATCCGCGTCAACCTCGTGTGGGCCTTCGGCTACAACGCCGTGACCATGCCACTGGCCATGGTCGGCCTGCTCAACCCCATGGTCGCCGCCGTCGCCATGTCCCTCAGCTCGGTCCTCGTCGTGGCCAACAGTCTGCGGCTGCGCACCTGGCAGCCGTCGCCGGCGCGGCAGCCCCGTTCCCGGCCCGCCGCGCGGGGCGTCCTGTGACGCGTCCGCCCGGCCCGGCGGCCGCGGCCGCTGCCACCGCGAACCTCATACCGTCCAACCCTCCTCAGTGGAGCGTGCGCTCATGAAGAACCTCTACCGGCGTCCCGGTCTCCGCCGTACGCGGGAGGCGCTCGGTACCGGTGCGGTCGCCGCAGTCGCCTCCGTCCTCGCCCTCGGCGGCCTTTCCGGCTGGACAGCCACCGGATACGCGGGCAGCCCCGCAAGGATCGAGGTGCAGGAGTCCCGCGTGCTGCTTCCGGTGATCCCTGGAAGCAGCACCAACGCCTACTTCCGGATCGTCAATACCGGCGGGGCGCCGGACCGGCTCCGTTCGGTCAGCTCCCCCTCCGTCGCGGCGGGCATCGAACTGACCGAGCACCGCATGAACGCGACGTCCGGGGCCTACCGCGAACGAACGGAGACCATCAGCGTTCCGGCGTACGGGGAGGTCGGCATGTCCCCCTTCGGGACGGCTGTGACCCTTCCCGCCGAAGAGACATGGCGGCCCGGGGACCGCATCACGTTCACCCTCGAATTCGAACGGACCGGCCGAGTCACCGTCGACGCCGTCGTCAGGCCGGTCACTCTGGGGACCACCTCCTGAAACGTCGCCGGGATCGCCCCGGCTGCCGTCGGCGTCCTTGGAGCCGGCGGCTCCCGGGGGGCGGCGGCGGGCCGCTCGGAGGGCCGCTGATACCGCCTGCCGGGGCCGCGTACAAGAGATTCGCGGCGTCTCTCCTGGGGCGATGGGGTGTGCTCGGCTGTGGCGCCCGCCCACGGCCACTCGCACGCCCGGTCGGACTTTTTCGGCCGCGGCGGGAACTCGGGCGGAGAGCCGTTCGACCCTTGATACGAAGCGGCCACTGACCTGTACGGGCCGCAGCCTCAGGGGGACGCGTGGACGAGACGTCGAAGTCCGGTCTCCGTGTCAGCAGGGCTGGGAGGAAGTCGTGATGCAGTCGACCGGTGAGCGGTTCGCCGCGATACGGGACGAGTTCGGCCCCGACTCGCTTGCGCGGGTGGAGGAGATGATGGCGCCGGGAGGGCTGCCGAGGCATCCACTGCAGGCGGGCGCGAAGTGGATTCTGCCGGGGATATCGCAGAAGCCCTGGCACGATCCGAGGAACGATCCGTCCGTCGCGTCGCTCGTCGACGCCTTGGAGGGTGCCCACAGCGCGATCAGGGCGGAGCACGAGAGGGCCTGGCAGACGAAGCGTGAGGTCTTCTCCGACTACGAGCACTACGCGATACGGCAGGACGACTGGCAGTCTCTCCACCTGTATCGGGACGGGGAACTCATCGCGGATTCCGCCACGGTCGCTCCCACCGCGTTCGACATCATCAAGAATGTCGCCGTCGGTGATGAACTCATCTGTCCTCTTCTGGAAAGCCACTTCTCGACGCTGCTGCCGGGTTCGCGCATCGCTCCACACTGCGATCTGTGGAACTTCAGCATCAATCTCCATTTCGCTGTCGACATCCCGAACGACTGCGACATCACCGTTGCCGGTGAGACGCGTGCCTGGGAGGAAGGCCGCTGTCTGCTTTTCGACTACTCCTTCGAACATCACGCGGAGAACCGGGGGGCTCGCCCGCGAACCTGTCTTCTGGTCGATCTCTGGCATCCGGAGACGACCGTCCCCGAGCGGCAGGCGCTGACCGTCCTGGTGACGGAGGTACGGAAGCTGCTGGAAGAAAGGTGATCCCCGGGGTCGCACCGCACCCGGACGGACCGGTGCCAGGCGCACACCACCGCCACTGAAGGCCCCTCCGGCTGCCGCACGCACCTCTGCGGCCCGGCTCCGCACTCGTCGGGTTTTCCCGCAGACCCCACCGTTCGCCGGGCCGTCACCGGAACACCGGCCGGCTTTCCCATGACCGCTTCGTTCTGCGCCCCACAGCCGGGACGAGGTTCGGCATGGCCGCAGGGCTCCTTTCCAGGCCGCCCGCGACTCACCACGTCATCCATCGAGCTCTTCATTCCGAGAGGGAACGATCATGTCCGCGACCACTGCTGAGCACGCAGCAGCACGACGGCGCCTCGGCCTTCCGGTGGTCGTCCTCGCGTCGGCCCAGCTCGTCATCTCGCTCGACTACAGCATCGTCTACGTGGCACTGCCGGACATCGGCGCCGGCCTCGGGTTCTCCGGCCACGACCTGCAGTGGGTGGTCAGCGCGTACGTCGTCACCACCGGGGGCTTCCTGCTGCTCGGCGGACGTGCGGCGGATCTCCTGGGACGCCGGAGAATGTTCGTCCTCGCCACGGCGATATACGCGCTCTCGTCGTTGGCCGGCGGCCTCGCGCAGTCTCCCTGGCTCCTGCTCGCGGTACGCGCCGCCCAGGGAATCGGTGGCTCCCTGTTGTTCCCGGCCACGCTGTCGCTCATCAACACCACCTACGCGGAAGGGCCGGTACGCAACCGGGCGCTCGCGATCTGGGGTGCAGCCGGCGCGGGTGGGCTGTGCTTCGGGTCCCTCCTCGGCGGTGTACTGGTCCATGGATTCGGCTGGCCGTCGGTGTTCATGGTCAATGTGCCGATAGCTTCGGCGCTCGCCGTCCTCGGGCGCATGCTCTTCGCCGCGGACCCGCCCCGGGACCGCACCCGGCGCTTCGATGCCGCGGGGGCGCTCGCGGCCACCGCGGGACTCACACTGCTCGTCTTCCTCCTGGTGTACGCCCCCGCGGCGGGGTGGACGCGCCCCGCCGCCCTGACGGCCGGAGCCGCGGGGGTCATCTGCCTCGGCCTGTTCGTCGTCATCGAGATGCGGACACGCGATCCCCTGATGCCCGTCCGGCTCTTCCGTCACCGCGGGCTGGTCGCGGCCACGGGGGTGGCGGCGCTGTTCAGCGCGACGTTCAGCTCGCTCCCGTACTTCCTGACGCTCTACTTCCAGGCGGTGCGCGGCTACGACGCGTTCGTCACGGGGCTCTGCTTCCTCGTCCCGGCGGTCGTCGTCGCGGTCGGCACACAGACCGGGGCCCGTGCCGTGCCGCTGTTCGGAATGCGGCGCCTGCTGGTCGGTGGGCTGGGGCTCGGCGCCGCCGGTGCTCTCGCCCTGGTGCCGGGTGTGGCCGCGAACGGCTCCTATCCGGCGCTGCTGCCAGGGATCGTGCTGATGAGCATTGGGCAGGGCGCCGCGTGGACGGCCGTGTGGATCGCCGCCGCCTCGGGCGTGGCACCGGGCGACCAGGGCATCGCCTCCGGGATCACGTCCACCGCCCTTCAGGTGGGGGGCGCCGTCGGTCTCGCCCTGCTCGTCGCGGCGGCTTCCGGTATCGGGCAGGAGTCGTCCGTCCCGGCTCTCGTCGACGGCATCCGGACGGCGCTGGTGTTCACCTCCGGGGCGCTGGCGCTCGGTTCGTTCGCCGCCCTGGTGATCCGCCGCAAAGACGCCTCGTAGGCGCTCCGCTCTCACCCGGCCCGACTCGGCCCCACCGACACCGCTTCCCCAGGAGAACCGTGTCCGCGACCTCCGCCGACCAGCCGCAAAGCCGTTCACCTTTCCGCCCGGACAGAAGGAGCATCACCATGCGCATCACCGATCACGCCGGCAGGCCCATCGGCGCCTCCGTCGAGGACTTCGACCACACCACGGCCTCGCCGAGCGACATCGCGGCCCTGAAGGAGACCGTCTACCGCCGGAAGATCGCCGTCCTGAAGGGCCAGGAGCTGTCGCCCCGTTCGTTCCTGGAGCTGGGCCGCCGACTGGGCCGCCCGGAGACGTACTACGAACCGATGTACCACCACCCCGAGGTGACCGAGGTGTTCGTGTCGTCGAACGTCCTGGACAACGGGAAGCAGATCGGCGTACCCAGGACGGGCAAGTTCTGGCACGCCGACTACCAGTTCATGCCCGACCCGTTCGGGATCACCCTGATCTACCCGAAGGTCATACCCGAGAGGAACCGCGGCACCTACTTCATCGACATGGGAGCGGCGTACGAGAAGCTGCCCGGGGAACTCAAGCAGGAGATCGCGGAAACCCGGTGCCGTCACTCGGTGCGCAAGTACTTCAAGATCCGCCCCCACGACGTCTACCGGCCCCTGTCGGAGATCATCGACGAGGTGGAGCGGAAGACGCCCGCCGTCCTCCAGCCGACCCTCTTCACCCACCCGATGACCGGTGAGACGGTGCTCTACCTCAGCGAGGGCTTCACCGTCGGCATCGAGAACGCACAGGGCGAGCCGCTCGACGAGGCGCTGCTCCAGCGGCTCTTCGAGGCGACCGGGCAGCTCGATGGGACCTTCGAGCACGAGAACATCCATCTCCAGAGCTTCGAGAAGGGCGACCTGCTCGTCTGGGACAACCGCAGCCTCATCCACTGTGCCCGGCACACCACCACGCCCGAGCCCACCGTCTCGTACCGCGTCACCGTCCACGACGAGCGCAAGCTGCACGACGGTCTGGAAGCGGCATGACACAGGCCATCGGGCACAGCGCCGACGCCCGCCCCGAGCAGACCTTCGCCACGGACACGGAATTGCTGACCCGGGTGCTCGCACCGTACAAGGACCACTGCCGTTACCTGCTCACCGCGGAGGTCTCCGGGCTTCCCGACGGGTTGTCCCGGGTCCGGGCTTCGTTCGCAATCGCGGAGTCCTGCTACATCGACGACACCGGCCACCTGAACTCGGTGGAGGTGAACATCGCCTACAACCAGATGATGTATTACCTCGTCGCCAAGTCGGTGAAGGAACAGCTGCTGACCGGGTTCGAGTCCTGGACGCTGGAGGACTTCTGGCGCCATCAGCTGCCGGACATCCTCATCGCACGGTTCGCCTCCCGCTTCCAACGCCCGGTGAACCCGCGGGACTTCTCCGGTGAATTGGAGTTCAGCTCCGTCGACCTGCGCTCTCCCGGCGGCAGTCCGCTCCTCATGGCCACCACCGCCTACCGCTACTGGGACACCGAGGGCGGCCGCTGCGACGGCCACGCCACCCTCGCCTTCGTCAACATCGACTGACCCGACGCCCGCCCCGTCACGGGCACGCACAGGACGGACACCTGCCATGGTCTCCCACCACGCCCCGCAGCCGGGCCCCCGGCTGCACCACCAGCTCGCGACGCTCGCCGACACCGCCCGGTTTCACGCCGAACGACAGCCGGACACGCCGGCGGTCATCTGCCAGGACACCACACTCACCTATGCGGCACTACACCGGGAAAGCAGCCGCACCGCGCAGGCGCTGCGCGCCGCCGGTCTCGCCGCCGGCGATCGGGTCGCCTACCTGGGCAAGGAGTCGGAGCAGTACTACGAGATCCTCTTCGCCTGCGCCAAGACCGGTGCCGTCCTCGTCCCGGTGAACTGGCGGCTGACCTCGCCGGAGGTCGGCCACATACTCCGGGACTCGGGGACCAGACTGCTCTTTGTCGAAGAGGAGTTCCGGCCTGTCGTCGACGGCATGCCGATCGCACCGCCGGAGCATGTCATCGTGCTCGACGCGGCCGGTGGCTACGGCGACTGGAAAGCCGCGTACCCGGGGGCCGACGAGCCGTACGCCGCGACGCGCGACACCCCTGTGGCCCAGCTCTACACCAGCGGAACCACCGGACTGCCGAAGGGCGTCGTGCTGGCCCACCGCAGCTTCTTCGCCATCGCGGACGCCATGGCCGAGGCAGAGGTCGACTGGATCGACTGGCGGGTTGGTGACCTCGCGCTCGTCGGCATCCCCGGCTTCCACATCGGCGGCCTGTGGTGGGCCACCCAGAACTTCAATGCCGGCACCACGGTCGTGGCGATGCGCGCCTTCGACGCGGCCCAGGCCGTCGACCTGATCCACCGGCTCGGTATCACCACCGCCTGCGTGGTCCCGGCCATGCTGCGGATGATGCTGACCCGGCCGGGCGTCACACCGGCCGACTTCGCGACACTGCGCAAGATCGTCTACGGCGGTTCACCGATCTCCGAGACCCTGCTGGAACAGAGCCTGGCAGTGTTCCGCTGCGAGTTCGCCCAGATCTACGGACTCACGGAAACCGGCAACACGGCGGCGTGCCTGCCGCCGGCCGTCCACGAGCCGGGATCGCCCCTCATGCAGGCTGCGGGCCGCCCCTACCCCGGCGTACGCGTGCAGGTGATCGACGACCGGGGCACCCCGCTGCCGCCCGGTGCCGTGGGCGAGGTCTACCTGGCCACACCGGCGCACATGGTGGAGTACTGGGGACTCCCGGACAAGACCGCCGAGACGCTCGTCGACGGCTGGATCCGCACCGGGGACGCCGGCTTCGTCGACGAGGACGGCTACGTGTTCATCCGTGACCGCATCAAGGACACGATCCTCGTGGCCGGGGAGAACGTCTACCCGGCGGAGATCGAGAACGTGCTGGAGCACCACCCCGGCGTGGCCGAAGCAGTGGTCGTCGGCGCGCCGGACGACCGATGGGGCGAGTACGTCCACGCCTTCATCGTCGCCGCCGAGGACAGGCCGACCCCTCGCCCCCGCGACCTGCACACCTTCCTCACCCCCCGGCTGGCCGCGTTCAAGCTGCCCGCGAAGTACGAGTTCATCGACCACGTTCCGCGCAACCCCAGCGGGAAGATCCTGCGCCGCGAACTGCGGGACCGGTTCTGGGACGGATCGGGCCGCAAGGTCAACTGACCCCCGCCGCCCGCAGTGCGAAAAGACCCGCCGCCCGCGGTGCGAAAAGACCCGCCGCCCGCGGTGCGAAAAGACCCGCCGCCCGCAGCGCGAAGAGAGAGGACCACCATGCCCGCTGCCCTCACCTCCCGACAGTTCCGCGCCGATCTCGCGGAACTCCTCCACCAGGAGCCCGAGGAGGTCGACCTCGACGAGCACCCCGTCGATGCCGGGCTCGACTCCCTCCGTGTCATCACGTTGGTCGAACGCTGGCAGGCGTACGGCATCGACGTCTCCTTCATCGATCTGGCCGAACAGCCCTCCTTCAGGCACTGGTGGCGGCTTCTGGACGAACGGCAGGAAGAAAGAAGAGGGACGGCATGACGACGCCCGACAGCGACCGCCTCCACCATCCGCTGCTCGGAGCGCAGGAGGGCATCTGGACCGGCCACCAGCTCGACACCGGCAGTCCCGCCTACAACACGGCCGAGTACGTGGTGATCGAAGGCCCGGTACGCGAGGAGCTGTTCGAGACCGCGCTGCGCCGGGCGGTCGACGAGACCGAGGCCCTGCACTGCGTCTTCTCGGCCGACGGCGAGGGCCGCCCCCGGCAGGTCGACACCCCGACACCCGAGTGGCGCCTCCACACCGCCGACGTCTCCGAGGCACCCGACCCGGAGGCCGAGGCGCTCCGCTGGATCGACGCGGACATCGCACGCCCCGTCGACCTGGCCCGTGGCCCGCTGTTCGGGCACGCCCTGTTCCGCCTCGCCGCCGACCGCTGTCTCTGGTACCACCGCGTCCACCACGTCGCCCTGGACGGCTTCGGCCTCTCCCTGGTCGCACGGCGCGTGGCCGATCTCTACACCGCCCTCGCCACCGGCGAGGCCGTCGGCCCGAGCGGCTTCGGAACCCTCGCGTCGGTACGCGAGGAGGAGGCCGCCTACCGGGCATCGGAGCACTTCGCCCGCGACCGGGAACACTGGATGCACCGGTACGCCGACCGCCCCGCGGTGGCCACACCGGCGGCCCGGTCGGCCCTGCCTGCGGCCTCCTTCCACCGGGACGCCGAAGACCTGGACGCCGGGACCACCGCGGCGCTCCGGGCCACGGCACGCGCCCTCGCGGTGTCCTGGTCGGAAGTCCTGCTCGCGGTCACCGCCGCCCATCTTCACCGCGTCACCGGGGCTCCGGAGATCGTGCTGAGCGTCCCGGCGATGGGACGGTTCGGCTCCGTGTCCCTGCGCGTACCCGCCATGGTCCGCAACGTACTGCCGCTGCGACTGGCCGTCGGCGCGCAGGACAGCCTGCGCACACTGGTCGGCGCGGTCTCCCGCGAAATGCGTTCCGCCCTGCCCCACCAGCGTTACCGCTACGAGCAGATCCGACGCGACCTGCGACTGGTGGGCGCAGGGCGACGGCTCTCCGGCCCGGGTGTGAACATCATGCCGTTCGCCTACGACCTCCGGTTCGCCGGACACCGCAGCACGGTGCAGAACGTCTCGGCCGGCCCCGTGGACGACCTCGCCTTCAATGTGTACGACCGCTCCGAGGGCGCCTCCCTGCACTTCGCCGTGGACGGGAACCCCGAGCTCTACACCGCCGCGGAGGTCGCCGGCCACCGGCGGGCCCTGTTCGACCTGCTGACGGAAGCCGTCGCAGAGCCCGACCGCCCCGTCGGCGCCCTTCCCTCCGCCTCGGCGACGTGTTCCAGCGGGGTCCGTGTGCTGGACGGAGACCCGCTTCCCTCCCCACCGCGCCCCGTGCTCTCCCTGATCGCCGACCACGCGGCGCGCCGCGGCAGTGCGGTGGCCGTGGAGGAGGGCGACCGGAGCATCGGGTACGCCGCACTCTTCGGCGAGGCACGCCGGACCGCCCGGCTGCTCGCCGACCACGGGGTGCGGCGCGGCGACCTGGTGGCCGTCGCGCTGCCGCGCGGCACAGCGGCGGTGACCGTCCTGCTGGGCACCATGGCCGCGGGCGCCGTCTACTGCCCCCTCGACCCGACCGCCCCGGCGGACCGGACCGCCACCCTGCTCACCTCCGCGGGACCCGGCCTCGTCGTCACCACACAGCCGTACGCCCACCTCTTCCCGGACCGGGAGGTTCTGCTGCTCGACGGCGCGCGGGAGATTCCGCCGACGGGCCCCGCACCGTCCGCCGATGCTGCCAACAGCGTCCCGTCCGCCCCCGGGGCCGGGGAACCGGCCTACGTCATCCACACGTCCGGTTCCACCGGGCAGCCCAAAGGCGTCGAGGTGGGGCACGGGGCACTGGCCCACTTCGTCGCCGGCGCCGGTCTCCGCTACGGACTGAACCGGGCCGACCGCGTCCTGCAGTTCGCCCCACTGCACTTCGACACCAGCATCGAGGAGATCTTCCTGACCCTGTGCTCGGGCGCCACGCTGGTGATCAGGCCGCAGGACATGACGGACTCGATTCCGCACTTCCTGACCGAGTGCGAGCGCCTGGGCATCAGCGTTCTCGACCTGCCGACCGCGTACTGGCACGAACTCGCCTACGCCGTGTCCACCGGAGCGGGCTCCCTGCCGGGCGCCGTGCACACCGTCGTCATCGGCGGTGAGGCCGCGCTGCCCGAACGGGCCGCCCGCTGGCGCAAGGCGGTCGGCTCAACCGTCCGGCTCCTGAACACCTATGGGCCGACCGAGGCGACTGTCGTCGCCACCGTCGCCGACCTGCATGACGCGGCCCTCGCCGCCGACGACACACCGGTGGGCCGCCCCCTGCCGGGCGGCCGGGCGGCTGTCGTGGACGGGGAGCTCCATCTGCTGGGTCCCGCTCTCGGCAACGGCTACCGCAACCGGCCGGAGGAGACCGCGGAGCGCTTCGCCCCGCTGGAGTGCCTGCCCGGCTCCCCGCCCGCCTACCGCACCGGCGACCTCGTGGAGGTGGGCGAGGACGGACTCCTGCGCTATCTCGGCCGCGCGGACGACGAGTTCAAGATCAGCGGTCACCGCGTCCAGCCGGCCGAAGTGGAGAGCGCCCTGCTCTCCCACCCCGGCATCGGCGACGCCGCCGTGGTCGGTCAGGCGCTGCCCGACGGCACGCGCAGGCTCACCGCCCATCTCGTACCCGCCGGACCAAAGCCCGGCGCGGCAGGGATTCGCGACCACCTCCGGGCCCGGCTGCCCGCGCCGTTGATCCCCACGTCCATCACGTTCCTGCCCCGCCTGCCCCGTACCGCGTCGGGCAAGACGGACCGTGCCGCACTCCTCGCCCGGCTGCCTTCGCAGCCGGACGGTGCCGGGGACACCGGAGGCGACCTCGGCCTGGAGGCCACCGTCACCGGGGTCTGGCGCCAGGTGCTCGCGGCACCGGACCTCACCGCGCACGACGACGTATTCGAACGCGGAGCCCAGTCCCTGCAGGCCATCCAGGCCGCCAACCGCCTGGCCGCGGAGCTGGGCAGGGAGGTGAAGGTCGCCTGGCTCTTCCAGTACGCCACCCCCGCCGGACTCGCCGGCTTCCTCGGCTCCGGCGCTCTCGCGCCCAGCCCCGCCCGCTCCGTGCTGCCCGCCTCCCTGGCAGCCGACACCGACCTCGATCCGGAGATCCGCCCAGGACACGGAAACCCCCGTCGGCCTCCCCGGCGGGTTCTTCTCACCGGAGCAACGGGATTCGTGGGCACCCACCTCCTCGCGCGGCTCCTGCGGTCGACGGACGCGGAGGTGGTGTGCGCCGTCAGGGGCAAGACGTCCGAGGACGCCCTGGCGCGCGTGCATGCCACCCTCGAAGCCGCCGGAGTGGCGCTGTCACAGAAACAGCGCCGGCGTGTCACCGCCCTCCCGGCGGACCTGGCCCTGCCAGGACTGGGCCTGCGCCAGGAGCAGTTGACCGAACTCGGATCCAGCTGCGACGCGATCGTCCACAACGGGGCGGCGGTCGGCGTCGTCCGCGACTACGTCACACTCCGGCCGGCCAACACCGAATCCACCCGCTGCCTGCTGCGGCTGGCCGCCCCGCGCGGCATACCGCTGCACTACGTCTCCACGCTCTCGGTCGGCCCGCCGCGCGCGCTGCGAGAGGAATTCCCGGAGGAGTTCCTCGAAGCGCACGAGGGACTGCGCTACGGCTACCAGCAGTCCAAGTGGGCATCCGAGCGCCTCCTGGAGCAGGCCGCCGACCGGGGCCTCCCCGTCACGGTGCACCGGCTGGGCCGCGTGGTCGGCCCGGTCGCCACGGGGGCGGTGAACCGCCAGGACTTCCTGTGGACCGTGCTGCGAGCCGGAGTACCGGCAGGGATCGTGCCCGACCTCTTCACGGAGGAGTCCTGGATCCCGGTCGACCGTGCCGCGGCCGAGATCGTGGCGGTCGGTCCCGGCGCGGACCACCGGAACGCTGTGGTCCACCACCACGCCGGGACCCCCGTGCTCCAGGACGACCTGCACCGCTGGCTGGCGGAGTACGGCTACCCGGTCGAGGTCCTTCCCCTGGACATCTGGCGGGAGCGGATACCCCGGGACTCGGCGGACGCCGCCGCGGTCCTCGCCTTCTTCGACTCCCTGCCTCCGGGGCCGGGCCGACCGGACGCGGACCTCGCCCTCGCGACCGTACGGGCGGACAACGTACGGGAGAGCCTGGCGTCGGCCGACGGCCCGCTGCCTCCCGATCATCCGGCCATCGACCGGGCCGCCTTCTTCCGACAACTGGATCACTGCGTGGCCACCGGCGCACTGCCCCCTCCACCGGCTCCCTCCACGGCGTCCGCGGATTCCCCGCAGCACCCGGGAACTCGGTCCGGGCACCGCCCGACTCCTGATACGAACCCCGGTCAACGGCCGGCCTCATGCTAGGAGCACACATGTCCACCAAGCGGCTCGCCGCCCTCGGACTGACAGCCGTCGTCGGACTCGCGACCGCCGGATGCGCGGAGTCATCGGCCGAGAAGACGACGCAAGCCGGGCAGCCCGCCGCGTCCTCGGCCGCCGGCTACCCGGTGACGTTGGAGAACTGCGGGGTGAAGCAGACCTTCACCAAGGCCCCCAGCAGAGTGGTCGTCATGAACGGCGCTTCCGTCGCCGAGGTCTCCACCCTGCTGGCGCTGGGACTTGAGGACCGCATCGTCGTCAACCAGCAGAGCTACGGCAGGTCCGAAGTGCCCGGCCGCGCCGACGCGATCAAGGCCCTGCCCAAGGGGGACATCGAGCTCAACGACGCGTTCGACATCCCCCGCGAGGCGATGCTCGGCCAACGTCCCGACCTGGTCCTGTCCACCACCGCGTACGGATTCGACGCCAAGAACGGCTTCGCCACCCGCGACCAGCTCAAGGACGTGGGCGCCAACACCTATATCTCACCGCAGGGCTGCGACCAGGACACCTCCAAGATGACGATCGCGGACAGCCGGACCCTGCTCCGGGACATGGGCAAGGTCTTCGGCGTCAGCGACCGGGCCGAGAAGCTGATCGCCGAGTCCGACAAACGCATCGCGGAGATCTCGGAGAAGGTCAAGGGCGAGAAGAAGCCCAAGGTCATGGTCCTCTTCTCCAACATGACCATGGGAGGCAACGACTTCAGCTCCGTCGTCGCCCAGGGCATCTACAACGACATCCTGGCCAAGGCAGGCGCCACCAACGCCTTCGAGTCGGCCTCCAAGACCTCCTTCGCGGACCTGAGCAAGGAGAAGGTCGCCGCCACCGACGTGGACGCCCTCGTCGTCATCAGCTACAACGACCCCGACCCCACGGCCTACGCCAAGAAGCTGCTCAAGGAGTTCCCCCAGTGGTCGGCGGCGAAGAACGACGCGTACGTGGTGCTGTCCGACTCGGTCTACCTCGGACCGAGCAACGACGTGGCGGTGGAGAAGATCGCCAAGACGCTCCACCCCGACGCGCTCTGACCGGTCTGCGCCTCTCCCTCGGCGTCGCCGTTCTGCTCGCCGCGCTGATCGCCGCCATGATCACGGCGATCAGCATCGGCGCGGTCACCGTACCGGTGGCGGACGTCTGGAGCATCGTGGCCCATCACCTGACGGGCCGCGGTGCGGTCGCCGACCCGGCACTGGACCAGATCGTGTGGAGCTTCCGCACGCCCCGGGTCCTCCTCGCGGCTCTCGCGGGAGCCGGCCTGGCGGTGGCCGGAGCCGTCCTCCAGACACTGGTCTCCAACCCCCTGGCCGATCCCACCGTGCTCGGCTTCTCCCACGGAGCGTCCTTCGGCGCGGTCCTGGTCATCACGCTGGGCGGGATCGGGATCGGCGGAGTGGGCGTCGCGGGGGCCGCGTTCCTGGGCGCTCTCGCCACCGGCGCGGTGGTCTTCGCCCTGGGGCGGCGTCGCGGGCGCCTGGCTCCCACGCGCCTCGTCCTCGCAGGCGTGGCAGTCGGCTACGTACTGCTGTCGGCGACGAGCTTCGTGCAGCTCTGGGCGACGCCCACCGAACTGCGGACAGTGATGTTCTGGATGCTGGGCAGCGTCGCCGGCGCCCAGTGGGAACAACTGCCCGTGGTCGCGACCGTTGTACTGACCTGCACCGCTCTGCTCGGCCTGTTCGGGCGGCAGCTGAACGCCGTCCTGGCAGGCGACGAGTCGGCGACCGCCCTGGGCGTGGACGTCAACCGCCTGCGCGCCCTGCTGCTGGTCATCACCGCGCTGCTCACCGGTTCGGTCATCGCGGTGGCCGGCGGCATCGGTTTCGTCGGGCTGATGATCCCGCACCTCGTGCGCCTGACCGTGGGGGCGGACCACCGGCGCCTGCTCCCGCTCACCGCGCTGCTCGGCGCCGTCTACCTCGTGCTCGTCGACCTCCTCTCCCGCACGGTCATCCGGCCGAACGAACTGCCGTTGGGCATCCTCACCGCCCTGCTCGGCGCACCGTTCTTCGTATGGCTGCTGCGCCGCAACAAGGGCTTGGACACCGTATGAGGCTCACCGTCGACCAGGTGCACGTCGAGCTGGACGGGACACCTGTCCTCCACGGGGTCGATCTGGAAGTCCTGCCGGGCTCGGTCGTCGGCCTCGTCGGCCCCAACGGCAGCGGCAAGTCCACCCTGCTCCGCGCGGTCTACCGGTCGCTCCGCCCCACCAGCGGGGCCGTCAGAGTCGGTGACGACGATGTCTGGAGCCTCACGCCCCGTACCGCGGCCCGCCGCACCGCTGCCGTCCTCCAGGACGCGGCGGGCAGCACCGGAGGTATGTCGGTGACCGAGATCGTGGCACTGGGCCGCACACCCCATCACGGTCTGATCGGACGCGAAGGCCCGGACGACCGACGCGCCGTCGCCGACGCGATCGACCGCTGCGGGATACGCCACTTCGCCCAGCGGGAGTACGCGTCCCTGTCCGGGGGCGAACGCCAACGCGTCCTGCTCGCCCGCGCACTGGCGCAGGAGCCCCGCCTGCTGGTCCTGGACGAACTGACCAATCACCTCGACATCCGCGCCCGGTTCGAACTGCTCGACCTGATCCGCTCGACCGGCGTGAGCACCCTGGCCGTCCTGCACGACCTCGACCTGGCCGCCCGCCTCTGCGACCTGATCGTCGTCCTCGACCGCGGCACGGTGGTGGCCGCCGGACCGGTGCTCGACGTCCTCGCACCGAAAGTGATGAGGGACGTCTTCGGCGTCGAAGCCTGTACAACCCGCCACGACGACGGTGTCGTCCGCATCGCCTACGCGGCCCAGCCCCTGGCGGCAACGCCGTTCAGTTAGGCGGAGAGGTCGTGTGTCAAGGCTGGTGAACGAGGCAGCGGAGCTGCGCCAGAAGAGGTCTGTCACTCCGAGACCTGGCCGCGTCGGTGATCGGGGCCGTGTTCGGTCCGGTCACGGCTGGCGAGCCGGAGTACGCCCGCCGCCTGACGGTGAACCTGCGGGCCGGGATGCTGCTGCCGGGCGACCGGAACTTCGCCTCCGCCGCTCGGCTGAATCAGCTGGCCGCCACCGGCACCGATCTGCTCGCGCGGGCATGGTTTCTCCACGCCGTCCGTTGGCAGTACTTGACGGGCAGAACTGGCAACGCGATCGTGCGCGGGCTCGCTGGTCAGCCAGCGCCTTGTACGTGGTGGTGACGCACGGGTTCCTGGAGGACCGCACGTGCCGCGTCGAAATCGGCGAGTCTCGCCGCGACTGTGGCCACCGCGAGCCGTTCAGGCAGGGCCGCGGAGAATTTCAGGCCGTGCACGGCGCGGCGGTCGACGTCCGGGAGTACCAGAGGCTCGCCGTTGCCCGCGGACTCACGGCTTGCACGCCACATGCCGGGAGTCAGGTCTTCGCGCAGGCGCACATAGCAGTCCGTCGGCCGTTGGACCGGATCGGCGATCGAAGGCAGCGTCGCTGCAAGTGTCGCGTTCGCGCGATAACCGGCCCAGGTCCACCAGCGGACGTCGTTGCCGTGGCGGGCCACCAGAGTGGCTTCCGGGTGAACGAGTTCGTGGGCCTCCTCTTCTCGCCATTCGGCAAGACACACCTCGGCCCGGCGTGTGAGTGAGACCGGGGGGTCGGTCCCCAACAGGACCTCCCGCATCGCGCGCGTGAGGGTGTACGAGAGACCGACAAGTGAGCCGCTGTTCCACTTGGCGACTCCACCGCCGTCGGCCGGCTCGACAAAGGCCCGTTTTCGGGTCCAGTCGATGAACGTCACCTGCCAGCTGCGCCCTCCGAGCAGGAGCCGACGGGGACCCGGGCGTTCCTCGGTCAGTACGGAGGGGTCCATCTGCCCGATCTCGGTGCGTCCGGAGAGGACGGTGAACTGCGGGGGAGCGGTGAAGGACGCGGTCAGCTCGATGAAGTGCCGTCGGCCGAAGCGCTTTTCCGCCTCGGGCCCGATGAACAGGAGGCCCTCGTCCGAGTCGAGGAAGCCCTGGTTCGTCAGATGGCGCACGATCGGTTCCGCCGACAGGTCGAAGGGAGCCAGCCCGTTCCACTGCTCGGGCCACAACCGGTCACCCATCCGCTGTTCCTGCAGGGTGACGGCGAGCAGTTGCTGGGCCACCAGGTGGCGCGGCTCGGGCGGCGGGGTCACCGGCTCGACCCAGCCCTTGCCCCAGAGCAGAAGTAGCGCCGCCGCCTGGAGGAAGGCGTCCTTCCCGGTGGCGAGGAACAGGCAGTTGCGCGTGCTGCCGGGCCGCCGCCCCGTACGCCCGATGCGTTGCAGGAACGAGGCGACACTGCTGGGTGAGTCGATCTGGATGACACGGTCCAGGTCACCTACATCGATGCCCAGTTCCAGCGTGGACGTGGACACGATGACGCAGTCGCGGGCCTCGGCGAAGGCCTGCTCGGACCTGGCTCGCTCCGCTGCCGACAGCGATGCGTGCGAGAGGAACACCGTGACTTCGCGCTCGCGCAGTGCAGCGCCCAACTGCTCGACCTGCCGTCGGGAATCACAGAACACCAGCCTCTTCTCACCCCGGTGCAACGCCGTGATCAGCTTGGCGGCGTTTTCCAGGGAGCCGACATAGTCCAGCTCCACTTCGCCGGGTGGGGGAGCCTGGGACGTGTTGCGGTCGGACACATCGGGGGCGATGACGCGAGCCGGTCTCTTCCCAGCCCCCGAACCCTGCAGCCAGGTGAGCAGGTGCTCGGGATTGCCGACGGTCGCCGACAGCCCGATCCGCTGGATGGGGTGTCCGACGACCCGTTGCAGGCGCTCCAGCACCGCGAGCAGATGCCAGCCACGGTCGTCGCCCGCGAAGGCGTGGACCTCGTCCACGACCACCGCACGCACACCTCCCAGAAGGTGTGCGTGATCGGTCTTGACGCCGATGAGCATGGCTTCCAGCGACTCCGGCGTGGTGAGCAGGATGTCCGGCCGTTCGCTGCGGATGCGCTGCCGCTGCGACTCCCTGGTGTCGCCGTGCCACAGCGCGGCGCGGCGGCCGAGCCATTGGGCATATCCGTCGATACGCGTCACGAGGTTGTTGAGCAGCGCTTTGAGCGGACACAGATACAGGACGGAGGTTCCGGTCCAGCGCTGCTCCGACATGACCGACAGGATCGGCAGACAGGCGGCTTCGGTCTTTCCACCGGCGGTGGGGGCGAGGAGAACGGCGTCCTCGCCGTCCATCAGCGGGTGAATCGCCGCCCGTTGCATCGGTCGCAGATCCGGCCAGCCCAGGGTGTTCACCACGTGATGGAGAACGACCGGGTCGAGCCGGTCCACCGGGTCGTCCGAGGGAAGGAGCCCCACCATCACAGGTCCAGTTCGATGTCGTCGGCCGAGCGGTCGGCCGCCGCGTTCCGCTCGACATCGTTGAGTTCGCTGCCGTTCACCGTCAGCTTGTAGTCCTGCCGCGGGTCGAAGTCGTCGAACTGGTCGACGCGGTCGAGCACATCACCCACCAACTTCTTCAGGTAGAGCCGTGGTGCCACGCCCACCTTGCCGCCGAGCGCGCCGCCGACCGCCCGTGCGAGGTCCGCGACATACGCGTCGTCCGCGAGCGCTCTGACGCGGTCGGGGGCTGTGGCACCTGCCGCGTAGAGGTCGCGGATGGTCAGGCCGAGATGCACCAACGAGTCCTGGGTGAAACCGGGCAGCCTCAACTGCACCGCACGGGGATTGTCGAAACGCGGGTCGGTGGTGAAGTCGGTGGCCAGGCGCTGCGCGAGCGGGGCCAGGCGCTGTACGCCCTGTTGTCCGTCGTAGAAGGCGGGGGTCCCGGTGATCACCAGGTAGAGGCCGGGGAAGCGGCCGGAGTGCACCTCGTCGATGAGCTGACGCAAGGCGTTGAGTGCCTTGTCCCGTGCGTCGGATCGCACCCGCTGGAGCGTCTCCACCTCGTCCAGCACGACGAACAGCCCGCGGTGCCCCGAATCGCGCAGCACGGTCAACAGCCCTTGCAGAAAGCCCAGAGCGCCGAAGTGGTCGAGATCGCCCCGGACTCCGGCCGACCGCCGGGCAGCGGCTGCCACATGCGGCTGGCCGCCGAGCCAGGCGAGCACCGCCGCAGCGGTCGCCTCGTCGCCCTCGGAGAGAGCGGCCCGGTATCCCCGCAACGCGGTCGCGAAGGAGGGGGCGTGCCGGGAGACTTCAGCCAGCCTGGCGGTGAGCAGGGTCTCCACCTCACCGGCCAGTTCCCCCTCGGTGGCCCCGGCCGCCAGGGCGTCCTCCTCCAGCGCGTAGAACCAGGCGTCCACGATCGGCCTGAGCGCACTCGGGGGGAAGCTCGCCGTCGTGAGCCGCTCGGTGAGCCTTCGGTAAATGGTCTCCAGTTTGTGCAGAGGGGTTTCGGTCTCCGAGACCTGGATCTCGGAGACCGCGAAGCCCAGACGTTTGGCCCGCTCGCCCAGCCATCGGGTGAAGAACGTCTTGCCGGAGCCGTACTCCCCTCGGACGGCTTTGAACACCGCCCCGCCCGAGGCAACCGCGTCGAGCTCGGCGTCAAGTGCTGCCTCGAACCGGTCGAGGCCCGTGGCCAGCAGGTCAAGTCCACTGTGAGGCACGGCCCCGCGGCGCAGCGCGTCGACGACCGCCCGCCGACGGACGGCCGATGCGGGGGAAGAGGGATTCGGCTTCAGTGAACTCACCGTGACATTCTCTCACTCCGCATGATCGAGGCCCGGACCGACGGCTGTGTGAAACACTCACGGGGTGTTGCTGACCTACGTCGATGAGTCGTACGACCGAGACCATTACTGGATGGTCGCTCTCGTGGTCGCGGAGAAGCATTTACGACCGCTGCACAAAGCCCTCGACTCCGTGGTGGCCAAGGCGGCCGATCACTATCCCGTCGACCGTCATGCTGAACTGCACGGCCATGCCCTGGTGCAGGCCAGGGACGACTGGACGCGGATGGGGAACAAGGGGCACAACATGGTGCGCGCCCGCATCGGGGTGTACGCGGACGCGATGAAGGCGATCGGCGCACATGACGTACAGGTCATCATCCGTGGGCTCGACCTGAAGGCGGCCGGAGCGCGACGCACTGACGACTGCCCGCCGCCCCATGAGACGGTACTGCGGCATCTGCTGGAGCAGATCTGCGCACACGTGCAGGTGCGGGACGAACTGGCGCTGGTGATCGCGGACGAGATCGACGGAGCGAATGACCACCGACGTCACTTCCGCGACTACCAGCAGGCGGGCACGGGCGAGAGCGTCAGCAACACGCTGCCGTGTCTCGTCGACACCATTCACTTTGCGCCGTCGGAGGCGAGCCGCCTGCTGCAGGCGGCCGACCTGATCGCCTACCTGCACCGGCGGCTGGCCAGCGGCCAGGACAGAGATCCCCGGGCGCGTCGCACCAACGAGAAGCTGTGGTCCTACGTAGCTCCCCGGGTCGCTCATCAGCACTGCTGGATTCCGGAGCAGTCCGCCGGCCCACTCGCCTCTCCCGTGCCGACGCATCAGGGCTGAGCAGCACAAAGGCCCCGCTTCCGCGGGGCCTGAGGCGAACCGGGCGTCGATTTCTGGAGACGTCCCTGAGACCGAGGCTAGCACGCCAGGACGCGGCACGGCTGCCCCCGTGAACGCAGTGCGCCCCCTTCTCAGCCCAGACCGAACTGGTCCCGCAGAAGCCCCTGGTGAAGGCGCAGGGTGCGCCCGTCGGGCAGGGTCTCCAGGACCTGCACCCCGTCGTAGTTGAGCAGCTGGCGCAGGACCGCCGCGAAGCCGTCCGCACGGCCGACCGGGAAGTCGACGCGTTGTGCCAGCGCCGTCACCGGCAGGGTCCCCCCGGCATCGGCGAGCTCCTGTACGGCCTGCCGGAACCTGTCCAGCTCGCGCTCGCGCGGCTTGCGGGCCAGGAGCTCCACCTGGTCCTGGAAGGCCGCCGAGGCGAAGAGCGCGGCGACCAGCATCTCCGTCTGCGTGCGCAGCTCCGGGGTGACCAGGGCGTCCGTGGTCTCGTCCGACGGGACGATCACGACGTCGAAGAGGGAATCGTGTGTCCGGGCCAGTTCGGCCTGCGTCTTCGACGGTGCCTGCCGTACCGGCTTCCTGGAAGGGGGCGCGACGCCGGATGGGGCCGGTACGGGTGCGGGAGCAGGCGCGCGTTCGTCCAGGAACCACCACGGGGGCCGCTGGTCGCCCAGCTCCCGCCAATCCTTGGGCGGTGTCGCTCCGAAGGGCAGGAAAGCGAGGACGGGGATGGCGAACTCCGCAAGGGAGGCACCGCCGTGGTAGCCGGCCTTGTGCGCGGTGTAGCGGGAATCGGCGTCCCAGAGGGCCACGATCGACGCACCGGGGTCGGGCCAGACCACCCGTGGGCCGGCCAGCACCACCTCCGTCGCGCCGGGCTTCCTGTCCGGCAGGCGGTGGCGGGCCGATTCCGGAGTGTCCGCGCCGACCTTCGTGCCGTGCCGGTCCACGACGTGCCCGTGGTCGCTGGTGATCAGGACCGCCATGCCCTGGGCTGCGGCAACCCTCAGCAGGTCGACGAGACCGGGGATGTCCGCAGCCCGCCACGCCCCGTCGCCGAGCTTCTGTTCCTTGGCCAGACGATCGTCGATGGCGTTCAGGACGACTGCCACATGGGTGCGTCCGTCGGCCAGTGCGTCACCGAGACCGGGGCCGAAAGTCTCTCCGGCGCTCGCGGCGCGTAGGTCGTCCTTGTGGAACACGGCCGCCTGAGCGCCGCCCCACAGTTTCTGCTGAGGGAAGAGCCGCTTCTCGTCCGCCTGGGCCCCCTTCATCAGCCGCCCGGCGAACAACGACGTACGAGAGACAGCGGTGAGGGTCGGCAGGGCGGCGGCCATGGCCCGACGGCGCGGCTCGCCTTCCCTGACCGGGTCGAACTCGGCCCACGAGGAGCGGAGTTCCTCGCCCAGCTCGGTGGCGATCGCCGCACTCATGCCGTCCAGGACAAGCAGCAGAACGCGTCGACTGTCCGTGCCTCGGACCACGGGCTGTACGACCCGGTCGAGGAAGGACTCCACGGTGAGCATGGATCCGGGGTGCGTGCCCGCTGCGGTCCAGGTGGCCAATGACCGCGCGAAGTGCCGGTCGATCTCATGCCGTCGTTCCCGGACGTGCGCCCCCAGTTTGTCGTACGCGGAGCGCAGGACGGGGTCCGGGTCTCCGCCGGCCTCGATGTGTTCCAGGGCTTGATCCACCCACCCGGTCTCCGAAAGATGGCGCCTTATCCCGTCACCTGTCGAGTCACACGCCACGGAGGGTTCGCCGGCGAGCCACTGTGCCAGGCGCCCGCCCATCCGGGCCCTGCGAATGCGGGATCGGGCGTCGGGATCCTCGGCACGCCGGTGATCGTCCAGGTCGCGGATGGCTTCGGCCAAGGGGCCGGGGCGCCGGTCTTCGAGAGCCCGCCCCACCGCAGTGAAGCGCGCTTCCAGTCCCAGGGGAAGCAAGGGACTGGCCTGGGCGGCGGACTCGGCCCCGAACTGCCGGACCAGGGAGGACGCCCGGTCCAGGATGGTGTCGCTGGTCCGGCGTGCCTCCCGGGCCTCGTCGTTCTCCCCGTCCCGGTCTCGGGTGGCAGCGGTCAGCAGTACACTCGCGTATTCCTCGCAGGCACGTCCGAATGAGGACGCCAGGGCATCGAGCTGCTCTCCGGAGGGCAAGGACTGCTCGCCGAACCAGCGTTCGGCGCGGCCTCGCGCCCGGTAGACGTCGGCGTCGGGCGCCGCGTGCAGCCACAGTGCGCCGCACACCAGCCCGAATGCCACGGCGTCCGCGCCATGATCGGCCTCGACCAGAGCCAACAGGGCCTCGCCTGCCAGTCCCGCCTGGTCCGCTTCACCGAGGAACTCCCGCAGACCGGCCCGTTCGGGCCCCCGCAGTTCCAGCAGTCGTTCAGGGCCACCGGGACTCAAGGACCAGCCAAGAAGGGCGCGGGTGTCGAGGGCGTCCGCTGCTCCGGTCACCGGCCGTCCACCCGACTCGGTGTCGTACCTGCCGAGCCTGAGACGGCGCAGAGCAAGTGCGGAGAGGGCTTTCTGCCGGGACAGCACACCACCCGCGAGCGGGGGCCAGCCACCGGGAGGAGTCGCGTCCAGCAGGGCTTCCGCGGCCCAGTTGGCGTTCTTGAGCCGGGTGTCGACCTGTTCGGCACCGAAGGCCTCGCGTACCACGTCCCAGCTGTCGAGCGTGTCGATGCGCTTCTTGTGGGCGCGGGCCAGGATCGCGGGGTCGAGCTCGCTCTGTTCGCGGTCCGTCAGCACGACGAGCACAGCGGGGCCGCCGGAACGAGAGTCCTGAACTGCGGTCTGCTCACCGAGGTGGTCCAGAAGGAGTTCGTGTACTGCCAACGGGGAGGGGGCCACAGCGATACGGGCTGTGCGGCCGTCGCCCCACGCGGGTTCGGCGGGACCGTCCCACTGGGGCGCGGAGCGCAGCAGGACCGCACGGCGACGCCCGGTACCGGTGAGGGAGGCGGCCAGCGATGTCTGGGACGACAGGTACTGGGTGATGGTGGCGGCAGTCAGCCGCGTGGTCACCTGCATGGAGCTCATGATTCGACGACCCGCCAAGTGATCTCGACTGCCGCACCGGGCTCACGTGCGGCCAGCTCAGCGATTTCCGCCTGCAGTTCCGCCACGGCACGCGAGGCTGTGGTGCGGCCCCCTCCCGACCGCTGCACCCGCGAGCCGCCGGAAGCCGGTGCGGGAGCGCGGTCGGTGGGGACGGGAGGGTGACTGGTGTCCGTGTTCAGCGGCACCTGGTTGGCGCTCGGTGCGGCGGGAGCGGGCGGCGGGGGAGTGGCTGCGGCGCGGTTGCGCTTGATCAGTGCGAGGACTTCGCGCTGGGTGCGGGCCAAGGCGTCCGGCAGGGGGCTGGTCCGCTGGTCGTCACCTGCCGCGTTGCGCAGGGAGTCCAGCAGAGCCTGTCCCTCGGGGCCTTCGTTGGTGGCCAGCTCAAGTGTGGTCCAGGATGCGTCGGTCAAGGCCCTGGCCACGTCCTTGGCCTGGGTGATCGACGAGCCGAAACGGTCCGCGCCGACCTGCCCGAGGTCGAAGGCCGCCAACGCGTCCACCGTCTTCTTCGCACCGGCCGCGCCCTGCCCTGCTGTCCGGGTCAGGGTTTTGAGTAGTTCGACGGACCGCCGGGCGAGCGGGAGCCGCCCCGATTCATCGGTGGCGTCGAGCTGGAGGAATCCTGCGTGCTCCTCCAGCTTCGTGACGAGAGCGACCGCGTAGTCCTCGTGAAGGCGTGCCTGCTCGATGATCTGACGGGCGAACTGGTTGACCATGCGCCCGCGTCGCAGGGTGGGAGCGGGCTTCCCGAAGATTGTCTCGAAGCGCAGGCGTGCTGTCTCCCAGCCCTCCTCCGATGGCCGCGGCTGGCTGCGCAGCGTGTCGACGTCCTTGATCTGCGACAGCTCGGGTGCGGGGTCGAGCGGCATGCCACCGCGCACCCACACCCGGTCGTCCATCTCGGCGAACGAGGCGACGACGAGCCGGGTGAGGAAGTCGGGGAGTCCGCGCGGCTGCGGCAGGTCGGTCCAGTCGGTCAGCGTGATCACGGAGAGGTCGCCGGTGACGCCGCGCTCGCGGGCCAGCTGCCGGAAGTGGTCGGCCCAGTACAGGGACAGCTCGAAGTAGGCCTCCTTCTGCTGTCCCAGGCGGAGCGGACCGGCGATGCGCTGGAGGAGCTTGCGGTCCTGGGCCGGGACCTCGGTCCGTCCGTCGCGCGCCTCGGCGGCTGCCTGGATGTGGGGGAAGACCTTGCGGGCGTCGGCCGCCTTCAGAGGGATGCCGGTGTTGTCGGGATCCAGGTCGGGATGGTCGGGGAACTGGTCCGCCAGGAGCTTGCCCGCGACGTGCCGCAGACCGTCGCGCAGGGACTGGCCCATGGAGAAGACCAGTCCGTCGACGTCGCGCAGCGACTGGAGGTGGTCGCCGAAACCCAGCTCCACATCGGTGGGCTTCTTCTCGGCCAGACCGTACGCCTGCTTGAAGGCTGCCTTCACGTTCTTCAGCAGGGACTCGCGCTGGGTTTCCAGCAGGCCCTTGGCGCGGGCGCGGTTGTCCGCGTTGAGGTGGCCGGCGTACTGGCTGTCGAAACGCTGCCCGTCGGAGAGCGCCTTGTCGATCACCACCAGACGGCAGAAGTCGGTGTACCGCTGCGCGGAGAGATGAGCCGGCAGCCAGGCGACCGTACGGGAACGCTCGCCCTGGAGCTGCTTCTCGCGAAGTCGGCGCATGCGCTCCACGTCCTCGGCGGTCCCGTACTCGCTCTCGTCGTACGGAAGGTCGACGACGATCCGCCACAGGCCGTCCTCCTGTGGCATCAGCTCGTGGTCGGGCAGCTCCTCCTCGTCGGCGACATTCCCGAAGACGACTTCGGCGCTGCGGCTGGTGCCGCGCCAGTCGAAGTTCACCCGGCTCGTCAGCTGCCCGTGCTCCAGCACGAGTTCCTCGGACAGGATCCGCTTCGCCAGTGCCTGGCGGTTGCCCGGGTTGTCGTTGACCTTTGCGTTGGCGATGACCGAGTCGACGTCCACGCCGGTCAGTTCGAGGCGTACACCCGGGTTGGCGTCGGTGCCGGTCTCCTTGATCTCCGGGAAACGGCCCGCCCATTCGGCGACCTTGTTCTTCAGGATGCCGTACTCGCGCCCCGGGATGGGGGCGACGACGGAACCGTAGTTGAGGGCGGAGAGGCGGCGGATCGTGAGGTCGGCGAGCGCGGGGACACTGGGCGCGAGAGCGGACAGCAGCAGGGTACCGACGATCCGGTTGTCACCGACGAAGGTCTTCACCCGGCCGCGCAGGTCCGGGTCGGTGATGCTGTCGGGGCCGCGGTGGGTGTACTGCTCGACGTCCTCCTCGGACACGTTGTACGTGCCGAGCAGATACGGTCGGAGCTTGGTGCGGTAGAGCTTGTCGGCCGCCTCGAAGACGACCTTGAGGCTGTCGGTGAAGGGCTTGTCGCCGCCCGCCGTGATCAGCGGGTAGAGGTCGCCCACCGGGATCAGGTCGCCGAGCCGCAGCTCGTCACGGTGGTCGGCGAGCAGCTGGCCCATCAGCTTCATACCCGTCCGGTTCCGCTGGAGCGCGGAGGAGACATGGACCAGGGTGTCCATGAAGGCCGGCGAGAAGGGGTACGTCAGCCGGAAGCTCTCCTCGTCGGCGCCCACCCCGTCGGTACCCCGGTCCGAGCCCAGCAGGGTGTCCCACACCTCCTGGCGGACCTTGCGGGTCTTCTCGAACTCGGCGTTGACGAGCGCCGCCGACTCCGGGTCCTTGGGGGTCAGCAGCCGGGCGTGCGCGACCTGGGGGAGGTTGCGGTCCTCCAGCGTGATCTTGTCGAAGCGGCCGGACGCCAGGTTGAGGGTGTCCTGGATGGACGATTCGGCCGCTCCCGACACCTCCTCGCCCACGAGCTCCCGCAGGTCGCGCTGGCGGGCGATGAAGGACACCACGGGGACGGCACGGCGGGCGTCGCCGCCCTCCACGAAGTTGGTGATCTTGCTGGCTTCGCGGGCGACGAACTTCTGGTCGTGGATGAGAGTGGCAAGCCAAAGGATCAGCTCGTCCATGAAGAGGATCAGACCGTCGTAGCCGAGAGACTTGGCGTGCTCGGCGATGACGGACAGGCCCGCGTCCAGGGAGATGAACCCGTGTTCGTCCTCCGCGGCGTTCTTCGTGAACCCGGGAAGGAGGTTGGTGCTCGCGTCCTCGACGAGACGGGCCCGCAGCTCGGCCGGGGTGGACGGGCTGACCAGGTTGAGCGCCTGGCCGGACTCGTGCACCTCCTCGGCGGCGAGCGCCGTGTCCAGGAGGCCCGGCTCCCAGGCGAAAGCCTCGCCCCACTCGTCATCGTCGTCCGCCGTGTCGGGGTCCGAGGACGCCAGGCCGTCGATGATGAAACGGTCCCCGTGACGCTCGCGCAGAGAGCGGATGTTGTCGAAGAGCGCGTCCGTCCGGTACACCTGCGGCGTCGGCGCCTCGGGGCGCACCTTCTTCACGTGGCTGACGTAGCCGCCCAGGACCCGCTGCTCCAGCGCCTTGGCCCCGAGCATGTGGTACGGCACGAGCAGGAAGTTCTTCCCGGCCGTGCCGAGCCAGGCGTGCTTGGTCAGTACGGGGTCGAGATCGTCACGGGACCTGGCGGCGGGGCTGCCGCTGAGCAGGGCGTGCAGCACCGCCATGAAGTGCGACTTACCGGAACCGAACGAGCCGTGCAGATAGGCCGCCTTGGACGTGTGACCGTCCAGTGCCGCCTTGATCAGCCCCAGCGCCTCGTCGAAGTTGTCCCGCAGCCGCTCCGTGACCACGTAGTCCCGCAGAGCACGCTCGGCGCCCTCCCGGGTCGTCGCCTCCGAGAGCTGGAGGACGAAGTCCGAGGTCGAGAGGGACTCCTTGATGTCGATGACATCGCGGAGCAGGGGCGGCTGCTGGGCCATGGGCGGGTCTCACTCTCCGGCGGGCGGTGGCAAGGGTGCCGTCCGATCGTATGGCGTAGGTACGACAACGGACCAATACTTCCGCAATCACCGGATCAAGCGGGAACGGCCGCCTTGGCCCCTGTCTCCGGATGGACGAGCGAGCGCAGCTTCTCGCGGGTCTCCGGATCCGTGGAGTAGATCATCGTCCCGACCATGCCCCGGGTCAGCAGTACCTTGTACGTGTTGCGGATGAGCCGGTTGACTTCGGCGTCAGGGGTCGCCTTGGTGAAGATCGGGTCCTTCGAAGCGGTGCGGTCCACCACCCACTGGTCGGTGCGCCACACCAGGTCCGGTCCCATGATCACGCCCGACCAGTCGTACTCGAAGCCCTGGGCGGTGTACACACAGCCCACCTGGCCGAAACCGGCCGGATCGTTGGCCCAGAGCGGTGCCGACGGGGCGCCGAACAGGGACCGGTCGCCGGGCACGTTCCAGGGCCGCGACCAGTCGCCGATGACGACGTCGCGGGGCAGCTCGGACATCTCCGGTGTGATCCTCGTGGTCCATTTCCAGCAGTACCCGGCCGCCATGCGCGCGCTGTACTTCTTCCCCTCGCCCTCTTCGCGGCGGGCGACGAGGAAGTCCTCCAGCTGCTGCGGGCTGTCGGCGGTCAGCAGCTCCACCTTGCCGTCCGGCTCCCAGACAATCGGCCCGTCGCCCTCGAGACCGAGCAGGTTCGCGACCCACTTCACGTAGGCCTCGCTGCCGCCGCAGCGGAACTGGCTGTCCAGCTCCACCACGACGCAGTCGAGGCCCTGCGCGGTGGCGGCGTCCTTGATCTGCTCCTTCGTCCCCATCTCGCCGGGGCGCACCACCTGGTGCTGGTCGAGCAGGAACACCGGCACCCGGGCCGCGTCGATCAGCTCCGCCACCTGCGGGCGGTCGGTGCGCAGAGCGGCCCTGGTGTAGCGGTTGGCGGACGTCTTGCGGAGCCGGTGCGCCTCGTCGCAGATGAGGACGTCGAGGTCGTTGGGTTCGGCGGCCATGAAGCTGTTGAAGTACTTGAACAGCTGCTGCACCTCGGGCTTTCGGGCGCCGGCGATCTTGCGCATGGTCTTGGTGAACGAAGCCGAACCGGTCGCGTGCAAGGCGGTGTCACCGCGCCGGTACAGCTCACCGAGGAGCGAGAGCGCGATGACACTCTTGCCGGAACCGGGCCCGCCGGTCACCACGACCACCTGCTTGTGGTTCGACCGCTTCGCCTTGCGCACCGCCGACAGCACCAGCTCGTAGGCGATCCGCTGCTCGTCGAGGAGGATGAACTGCTCGCGGTCGCGGACCTCGGCCGCCGCGACGGCCATCAGCTGCTTCGACGGGCGCGTCCTGCCCTGGACGAGCAGATCGGCCGCCCCCGCCCCGGTCTTGGGCGCGAGCCGCGAACGCAGGAAGTCGAGGAACGCCCCGCGCTGCTCGGCGGTGTACATACGGCCCTGGAGGTCCTCCGGGACCTCACGCAGGGAGCTGATGCCGAACTCCGTCGCGTTGTGCAGGAACGCCACTCCGGCGACCGACTCCGGCGCCCGCTCCAGCGCACCGTTGAACGAGAGCAGATAGGAGCAGTAGCCACGGACCTGCTCGATCGGATTGAGCACGGGACGCGGATACGCGTCTATCCGGCACAGAAGGGGATCCTCCTCCTCGGCGAAGGCCTGGCTCCACTGCTTGAGCTCGACCACCACGTACGACGGCTCGCCGGTCGACGGGTGGACCCCGGCCAGTATCACGTCGGCGCGCTTGCTGGTCAGGGGGAGGGTGTACTCGATCAGCATCTCGACGTCGTCGAGTCCGGCGTCGAGCAGCGCGCCGGTGAGAGCGGGAAGGCTGCGCTCCCAGGAACGCACCTCGGACGCTCCGGGCCGGTGGCCGTGCGCGTGCCGGAAGTTCTCCATCAGGTGCAGCGCCAGCGTCCCTTCGAGGTTGCGGGCGGCGACGGTCGCGGCGGACTCACGGAACAGCAAGGAATGCCCCCAGGCAGCACGAAGTAGCTCGTGCGGGTGGGGGCATGTCCTCTTCAGTCCGCTGACGCGGAACGGAAGCCCGTCGGGCCGCAGATGATCTCGTTCATCCTAGGACAGGGGGCGGATCGGGCGACGGGGGTTTCGGGCGGCGGGGCGGGCTCGGGCGAGCCCGTGCGGACGCGGCGGGTGTCTGCGCGGCCGGAGCGCCGGGCCGTGGTGCACGGCCGATGCCCGGCAGGCCGGACGGTGATCAGATCTTGTGCCGGCTGCGTGCGTTCACCTCGGCGAGCTGGGCGCTCAGCAACTCGTCCCGGCTGGGGGGTCGTACGCGGGCGGGGTCCGCGTCCCACTCGCGGCCTCCGCCGAGCGGGCGGAGCTGGAGGTAGGGGCCCTGGTGTCCCATCACCATCCCTACCCGGCCGCTCCCGCTGTCGAGCACGGTCGCCCCGACGGCGGGGACGCCGTCGTCCGTTGTCACCTGGCCGTTCCGTTCCGGATCACGGCGGCCAGGGCCAGCGCGACGGGAGCGGAACAGACGCCGAGGTGGACGAGGGCGTAACGGACCTCGCCCGTGCGCTGCGCCTCGCGCTCCTCGCCGTGCGCGGCAGCCTGCCCGTGCGGGTGGATGACGTCGGCCCAGGGAGTACGGACATCCATGGCGGGCAACTGGATGCCGGCCTGGCTGAGGGCGGCGGCGAGGGTGTCGCGGGCTTCGAGAGCCTCCGTGGTCCTGGCCGTCTCCATCCACCGTTCGACCGGTGGTACGGGAACGTCGGCGCCGCGAGTGGGTCCGTCAGGCGATGTCCGGCGGGGGAGGGACGGCCTGGGTGTCATGGTGGCTTCCTTCGGTTGGTCGCTGCGCGGATTCTCCGCTCGACCGCAGAGCGTCAACTGCTCGGCGTGAGGGGGTTGGTGGTGATGATGGCCCCAGCTCGGGCAGGACTCACCGCAGGAAGGTGCTGCTTCCCGGGCGGAAGTCACAAGTTCCACACGTTCCACGGAGGACCGGTTGAGGGTGACGTTCCTCGGTTCCGGCCGTTGACTTCACGTCGAAGGTCACCGTCTGCGAGACGGTTTTACAGGTGGGTTACCGAGAAGATGGGTAGCCTGCCGAGCCTGGGGGTGAGTCGTGGATGTCGAGATGAAGGTCGAGGGACAACTCGGTGCCATCACGTTGTCTGCCTTGCAGGAAGTGCTCGGCAGCCTGAATCGGTTACTCAAGGGCATGGGGGGCGGCGCGGAGTGGAGCCTCGCCGGGTTGGACGAAGGCAGTGCGCTCGTCGCGGTCCGCCCTCAGGACAGCGGTGACGCAGATGTCGGCCGCCGCCTGCTCTGCGTCGTCAGGGAGTTGGAGGAGCGCCCTGAGATCCCCTCGCTCGAAGACGAAACGACAGTCCGCAGGGTTGCTGCCCTGACGGGTTTGGTCGGGAAGCGCGGAGTGGCGGGACTGCGGGTACGTACGGGTCGTCTCTCGCCGTGGTCCCAGGCAGCCTCGTTGTCGCCGACCGTCCGGCTCAACGCCTTGCAAGCGCTCGACATCAAGGCAAGGGCGCGCAGTTCATTCCGGGGGCGGTTGGACAAGGTCAACTTGAGGGGGCGAACCCCGGAGTTCTCGCTGTTCAACGAAGCCCGAGGGTTGGCGCTGCGCTGCAATACGGCAGATGAGGAGGTAATCGAGCAGGTGAAGCTGCACGTGGGGGAGATCGTGACGGCTCGGGGGGACCTGGCACGAAACGCCAGGCACCAGCCAGTCCACCTTCGGGTGGATCAGCTGAAGGTGGTGGAGACCTCGCGCCGGCAGGTGAGCGTGGAGGATTGGGCAGGTGCTTCGCCGGGTTGGACGGGCGGTCTCAGCTCTGTCGAGTTCCGTGCGTCGACAGCGCGACGCGGACGCGTGTGAGGCCTTCCGCTGAACTGGACGGGCAGACGAGCCTGCTGATTCCTGGGCAGAAGGGGCTCAGGGTGATCACCGGCGACGGATCCGCCTCCTGAGCTCTGCCTTCTGTGCTCCGTGTGACGCGCCGGTTCGGGGCCTCGGGGCGGGCGGCCGGGGCCAGGGTCTCGGGCAGACGAATAATCACCGGCTCGCCGTCCCGGCTTCCGGGTCGGGTGACTTCCTTCGGCTGCTCTTTCGCGGATTCTCCTGCCTGCTCACACGCCCTTGGCTACGGTGCGTGAGGGGCTGCTCGAGAGAATGGCCCAGCGCTTGGGCAGGGCTCGACGGGGTCGAGAGTGTTCTTCCCCCGGTGGGTGAGGCAAGTTCCACACGTTTCACGGAGGGCGCGATGCCGACGAGGCGGGCGGTCACAGGCCGCAGCAGGGAACCACGGGCACGGTTCGCGGAGGAGTTGCGACTGCTGCGCACCGCGCGCGGCGACAGTCTGCGGCAGCTCGGCGAACGGCTGGGCTGGGACTGGTCGCTGTTCGGCAAGATGGAGAAGGGCGAGACGGTCGGCGGCCCGGAGGTGGTGCAGGCACTGGACCACTACTACGGGACGCCGGGGCTGCTGCTGGCGCTGTGGGAGCTGGCGATCAGCGACCAGACGCAGTTCAGGGAGCGGTACCGGCGGTACATGGCGCTGGAGGCAGAGGCGACGAGCTTGTGGCACTTCGCGGTGAGCGTGCTGCCGGGGCTGTTGCAGACGCCGGGGTACGCGCGGGAGGTGCTGGCCGCGGGTGGGATCAAGGAGCCCGAGCTGACGCAGCAGGTGGAGGCTCGGATGGGGCGGCGAGAGCTGCTGGAGGGTGCAGGCGCGCCCCCATTCCGGACGATTGTGTCGGAGGCGGTGCTCCGGACGCAGTTGCGTGACGCCGGTGAATGGCGAGGGCAGTTGGAGCACCTGGGTCGGGTGGGGGAGCGGGGCGAAGTCACGGTTCAGGTCCTGCCGTTCAGTGCGGGGCCGTACGGACTGGACAGCACCGATGTCTGGTTCCTCCGCCTGGCTGGCGGGCGTACCGTCGCCTACACGGAGAACGCCTACAAGGGCGAACTCATTGAGGCGGACGGGCCGGTTGAGCGGCTGCAACGTGCCTACGATGCGGTACGTGACTTGGCCTTGCCCCCTGCCGAGTCACGGAAGTTCATCCTGCGCATGTTGGAGGAAGTACCTTGCAATCCCTCGACCTGAGCGCCGTTAGCTGGCGCAAGAGCTCCTACAGCAACTCGGACGGTGGTGCGTGCGTGGAGGTCTCCGGCGACTTCGCCGCTGTTGTGCCGGTGCGTGACAGCAAGCATCCGAGCGGACCCGCGCTGACATTCGCGGCGGACGGCTGGTCGTCCTTCGTCTCCGCCGTAAAGAGTGGCGTGCTGGGCGTCTGAGGCGCGGATTGCGCAAGACGGCCCCCGCTGGTCAGCGGGGGCCGTCGGTGTCTTCGTGTGCGGCCTACTTCTTCTTGGCGCCCCGCTTGGTGGCGACCGGGCGCCAGGCACGCAGGTCGTCGTCTGTGAGACCGTGCTCGCCCTGGATCATCTGACGGTCGCCTCGGAAGAAGGAGGCGGGGGAGGCGCCGAAGGCTGCGTCGAACTCGTCGTGCCACTGATCCAGCCAGGGCTGGAGCTCCAGCAGCCCTGCGACGAACGGGGTCAGTTCCTCGGTTGTCAGTGCCTCATGGGAGGCGATGTACGCGTCGAGTGCGTACGCCTGCTCGCGGTGATCCCAGCCGGCCCAGCCGTATAGCTCAGGGGTGGCGGCATTGCTCTGCCCGTACGAGACGAACCGCTCCTTGGACACATCGAGTTTCCCGCGCGCCTTCCAGAGCGAGCCGCGCAGGAAGTCGGCCGAGGTGTACTTCGGCGGTACGGGGATGCTGTCCCGGATCCTGCGCTTGGCCAGCTCGTCAGGAGCGGCGTCCTCCTGCCGCTGGAGGTCCCACACGTGTTCCCAGTCCGCGCGCTTCTTGAGCCCAGAGGGCTTGTAGCGCAGGGCGGCGAGGAACGGCACGTGTTCGCCGGTCATCAGCTCGGCCACGACGAGGTGGAGTTCCTTGTGCGGCTCGTAGATCTTCGCGACGGAGACGAAGTCCTCGTCGCGGGAGAGCGCGTCGGTGAGACGGGAGAGGGTGACGAGGGCGGGCAAGTCGTTCTCGTCGAACCAGTGATTCCGGTTCTCGATCCGGTCCAGCAACCACGAGCGGAGGGCCTTTTGCTGGAGAGCGTCCCACCCTTCGGTGGCCCAGCGACGCTTGTACTCGGGGCGTTCCACCATGCCGATGGCACGGCTCGACTCGATAGCGTCGATGCGCTTCTGGATCACCTTGCGGTAGGCGGCGGGCCAGCGGGCGGGGATCTCGGTGATCTGCGTGGCCCCGTGACGGTTGAACCACTCGCTACTAGCCTCGCCGGCCGCGACTCGGCGGGCGAGTACGATCTCGAACGCGCGCTCGCCGAGGGCGATTTCGGGGATTTCAGTGGAGTCGGGACCGTCAGGGATCCACAGGTCGTCTGGATGCAGGCAATAGAGGGAGTAGACCTGCCAATCCAGCTCCTCCTGGAGAGCGATCATGCGTGCGCGTGAGCAATTCCAGCTGCCTTTAGCCGCGCGGAGGAGAGGCAGTGTCGGGGTATCTGCGGCAACGAGTGTTGTAGTTGTCGATGTTTGCGAGAGGTTCTCAATCGCTCGGGCAACTTGGGTTGGGCCCGTTGTGGGGAGCGGGAGCTGCTCTACGTTACCCCCGGTGAACTGGTAAAAATCCTCAAAAGGGACGGTGCTCTGGCGTGCCCCTTGTGAATCTACTGTGCTACCTGCGTTATGGCTGACCTGTTTAAGCCAAAAGCATGCAGTCGAGCTGTTGAGGATACCGAGAAGGCTGAAGTGGTCTTCTTCGGTAGCGGAAGCAGGCAGCTTGACGACTGGAGCGGACCGATTGAATACCTTTCCTCCGCGATCAAGTACGAAGTGGTTATGTGTCGCGATGAAAGAATATGGAATCGACCACGGGTGAGCTGTGCCATTCTTGGGGAGGCGGTGCCATTCCCACCAGGAGAGCCCGGATTGGAGGTAATTTCCCTTACTGCCAGCTGTGCGATGCCACAAGAATGACCTCAGCGGCCAAAAATGCCTGACGAATGATGTGTTGAGTTCCGCCAAAGGCAGAAGCTTTCGATCTGCGTCGTAGGGCATGGCCATAAATTCTTTGTCGCTGAATCCCCATTCGCGGGCGTGGTCACCGCGATGGCTCTCTAGAGCATGGAGCTCGCGAGCCTTGGTTGCCAGTGGGCCTGATGCGGGTAGCGTGAAAGCTTCATCGGCATGGGTGTCACCGTCGAATCCGACGCCCCAGGTCCTCGCGGCAAGAGTTGTAGTAGCGGCGGATTCGATTGCGTCTCTGACATCGCCAGCCCCGCCCCCGGTTAGGCTCCAAGGGTGGGTTGAGAGCAGAGCCTGGTCGATGTCTTGCGTGCTTACCCAAGGCGATTCACTGCTCGGTGCATCTATCTGCTGTACAATTGCGCCCCACACATGGCCCTCCGCAGGGTTTGGCGGAGTGGAAGGCTCACCAAGAATGCTCATCACGGTGCGGATCGTAGAGTAACGTTTGCCGCCAATTCGTGGTCGCCCCACCAGAATTACAGTGGGTGTTCCGTGTCCGGGGATGTAGGCACCTGACGTGTCAATAATTTCCGTCAGTTCAATCTCGTTCGTAAAAAAATCTTCGATCAGGCGCTTGCCGAATTTGCGCTTCATGAATGAGCTTGCCGTAATTTGTCCAACGTGTCCTAGGCGTCGATCTCCAGATCCATCGCGCAAGGCCAAATCGAAGAAGCGCTCGGCGAATGGCACAGAAAAGCTGTACAAACCGAAGCAGCTCTTGTAGAGATTCCTGTACACCTCGCTGAGGCTCTTGTCTGTGACTTGAATGTAAGGCGGATTCCCGACCACTACGTGGTACCGCCCCGACAGGAGGATGTCTCCGTGTTCCTGCACATCCTCTGTCTCGTACTTGAAGTCGGCCAGCTCGTCCGCGCCCTCTTCCTCCAAGTCGTCAAACAGATTCCCCTGCTTGTGTCGCCGCTTGATCAGCGAGTCCCCCACCGCCAAGTGAATAGGCCACTCGCACCCCGCAGCCTCCCCCAGCGTCCGCACCCCACTGGCCGCCATAGCCGCCACCAGCAACCGGAACCGCGCCACCGCCACCGCGAACGGGTTCAGGTCCACCCCGTGCACCGAGTCCAGCGCAGCCCGTACCCGTTCGTGCCGGTCCTTCCCCGGCTGCCCGTCCGCCCACAGCTTCACCAGCCGCCGGAAGGCGCCCAGCACGAAGTGCCCCGACCCGCACGTCGGGTCGATCATCTTCAGCTCTGCGTACCCGAACTCACGTACCGCAGGGTCCATCGTCCGGTTGAGGATGAACTCCTCCACGAACTCCGGGGTCTGGAGCAGCGCGTACGTCTTCCGGGCCGCCTCGCTGAGGTCCTGGTACAGGTCGCCCAGGAAGCGTGTGTCCCAGCCCTTCGTGCCGTCGCCGTCGTCCTCCAGTGGGTCCGTGAAGTCGTGGACCAGCTCGCCCACCTCGTCCCGGCCGCGCCAGAAGTCGACCAGGTCGCGGGCTCCGTCGTGGGACAGCGGGATCTGGAACAGCGGGTTGTGCTTCTTGTCGAAGAGGAGCCGGCCTGCCTGCCCGGCACCCAGTTCCTCGAACGCCGTCTCCAGCCAGCCCCGGTAGGTCGGATCCTCGGACGTCGAGACGTAGTCCTGGAACCGGGCGAGCGCCAGGTCGCGGCGGTCGTCCTCGGGGGCTGTCAGATACGGCTCGGGGATCAGCCGGTTGTCCTCGCAGAAGCGGACGAACACCGTGCCCAGCACCCACGCCACGGCGACCTGCGTGACGCGTTCGTCGAGCCAGGAGCTCCAGGTCGCCGCCGTACGCCCCAGCTTGCGGGCCCGGTCGTATTCGGCGCGCAGGCGGGTACCCACCTCCGTGACGGCCTTCACCTGCTGTGCCAGATCGGTCTCGGCCACCTTGACCTGCTGCTTCAGGTCGTCCAACAGCGCCTTGCGGTCGATCACTTGACGTCTCCCTGGTGTGCTTCGGTGCCGCCGTCAGCGACTGAGCCGGCCCGGTGGGCGTCGTCCACCCACGCGTCCGGAAGTTCGATCCACTCACCCAGCCCCGCCTGGTAAGCGACCGCGGTCTGGCCGAGCCTGGGCTCGCGGGCGGGGTCGCCCTGCGGTACGAGGAGCCACAGCCCCCGCCCGCCGTGCCGTGCCGCCTGCGCGAGCCGGTGCAGGACGCCCATCGCGTCGTACCGGGCGAACACAGCCGCGTCCGTCAGCAGGACCGGCGGCGTTGCGGCGCCGCCCTCGGCCAGCAGCTCGCGGACGCGCGGCTCGACCGTCCCCCAGGCCGTGCGCGCGTACTCCGCGAACTTTGCCGCGCTGCGGTGACCCGGCTCCGCCGCGTCCGCCTTCAGCAGGGTCTCCCACGTCGGCTTCGTCCCCGGCGGGACCAGCGCGTGCAGGGATGCGAGGAACAGTTCCGTCACCGACAGCACGTGTGCGCCGATCCGGCTGCCCGTACCGCCGAGTGCTTTTACGGCCTTGGGGGTCAGGTCCTGACGCACGGTCAGTACCCGGTAGCCGTCCTGGCGGGCCGAGGCGGTGAGGCGCTCATCGGTGCGGACAGCATTCGCCAGCACCGGATCGTCGGCGTACCGCGTCACCAGGCCCACGTCCGTCGCCCGGCGCCAGGTGCCGGTCGTCAGATAGCTGGACGCCGTGTCCATCCGGGTCGGCAGATAACGCAGCGTCCCGGTGTCCTCGCGCGTCGAGAGCGTCAGGTCGAAGCCGGCCTCGCGCAGTGCCTTCGTCAGTGGTCCGGCCGTTGGAAGGTCGTGCGTCGTGGAGCCGCGACCGTCCGGCACTACGAGTTCCGGGAAGCGGGCCCGTACCCGCTCGTGCACGTCCGCCCCGGTGATCCCCGGCTGCCGTCCCTCCGGCACTCCGGGGATCAGCCGGACCAGCCCGGCCTGGGTGAGCCGCAGGGCGCGTACGAAGTCCAGGTCCCGGGGGTAGATCTCCAGGCGCGGGGTGGCCGCCGCGTTCTCGGATGCGGCGGCCGCCAGTTCGACCAGCCTGCGTTCGTCCCACTCCACCGTGCCGGGCGGTGGGGTCAGCGCGCCCAACTCACCGAGGACCGTCGTCGCCGTGGGCAGCGTGTCCTGCTTCGCGAGGCTGCCGGCCTTCCTGCCCAGACGGGTCGCATAGTCGAGCAGACCCGGCGCCGTGGGGGTGTCCGGCGGGTCGCCCGCGGTCCCCGTGGACTCGTCGGCCTCCCGCACATCCAGGGCGAGCATGCCCGCGCCGAGGGACTCGTCGGTGGCCCTGCGGTTCGCCTGGTGCTGGAACTGGGCGCTCTCCGGGTCGAACTGTTCCAGCTCCACCACCGCGCGTACCGCCGCGAGGGCCAGAGCACGCCGCTGCTCCCGCTCGAGCAACTGGGTACCGCGCCGCAGGGCCAGGGCGTCGGCGATCTCCGAAGCCGAGGCGATCCGGCCGAGACCGGCCAGCAGATCGATGATCTCCGCGCGCAGTGCCTGCACGGTCGGATCCTTCTTCCAGCGCTTACGCTCCTCCTTGAGCATCTGGTAGATGCGCTGCGAGGTCACGCCGATGGCGCCGGCGACATCCTTCGGCCGGGGCCAGACACCGATGTCCGGGAGTGCCCCGCGCTCGTTCGGCAGGCGCAGCAGCAGCCGGACCATCTCGACCTTGTTGTGATTGGCACCGTTGTTGTTCAGCTCCGGTACCAGGATCGTGGCGAGGGCATCGAGGCTGACCGAGCGGAGCGCCGCCCCGGGCAGACCGGACGTGCCGGCGCCCGTGGCGAGGGCGTCGAGGACGGTGGCCTCACGGGCGGTCAGCTGAGCGATCTCCTCCTTGGCCTCGGCCCGGCCCCGGGGAGTGAGCGGAGACACCGGCGTCTCACTGAGCAGCTCACCCCACTCACGCTGGCGGCGCTGCACCTCCCCACGGGTCTTGGCGCCCAGCCCCGGCGCGTTGACGAGCTTGCGACGGCTGTAGTCCAGGAGCCCGCCGACCGTGGTGATGCCCAGGCCGTACAGGACGGACTGGGCGGCCTCGGTGAGACCCGCGGTCGACAGGTGGGTGTCACGCGTGACCTGCTTGGCCAGCTGGTCACGCTGCTGCTCCGCGGTGAGCGGCTCGGCGTCCGCGATGGTCGGCCGGCCGTCGTCGGAAGCCACGGTGGCGGCTTCGGCGCGCCGGGAACGGCTGGATGGAACGGCCTGTGAGGCGTCCAGGAAGATCTTCCGCCAGGCGTCCCGCATCGGCTTCAGCTCGGGGAACCGCTTGGCCGCGTCACGGTGCAGTGCCCTCTGGAAGAAGGCGACCAGGCCGTCGCGTACCGCCGGTTCGAACGCGTCGGCCGCGAGAGTCGGGAACGGGAACTCCCCGCTGTCCGTCTGGCGGGGCAGGACCGAGCCATCGCCCCACCGGGGCAGCTCACGCGAGGCCATCTGGTGCAGGGTGACGGCGACCGCGTACCGCTCCGCGTGAGAGTCGTAGGCGGTGCGGGTCAGGGTGCCGATGAACGGGTCGAGGTAGCCCTCCGTCCCCGCCTCGTAGTCCTTCGCCGGGTAACCGGCCAGCGAGAAGTCGATGAGGACCAGCTCGCGGGTGCGGTTGGGACGGACCCGGATGGCGATGTTGTCCGGCTTGATGTCCCGGTGCCAGACACTCTCGCCCTCCAGGAAGTCCACCGCGCCGAAGAGGTAGTCGCCGTATGCCTCCAGCTGGTCGATCGGGAGGCGTCCGCGGTCCCGGAGCTGGCGGGCGACCGTCTCCTCACGGGCCCGGGTGCGGCTGCCGCCGCTCGACTTGGCGCCCTCCGCCGCGTCGTCCCGTTCGTCGCCCACGTACTCCAGGACCAGGAGCGTGCGGCCCGCGATGCGCAGCGGCTCGGGTTCGACGAGCCGGATCACCCGGGAGTCGGGACGGAGGCGGCCCATGACCTGCGCCTCATGGGCCAGGATCTCGCCCCGGCTGTCGGACAGGGCCGCCTTGAGGACGGCCAGCGGCCGGTTCCCGCGTGCCTCGGCCTCCAGGTCGCGCACCAGGAACGCGCGGCTCGTCGAGCCCGTACCGAGGCGGCGGCGGACCTCCCAGCGCCCGCCGAGGACGTCCCCCGCGACGGCTTCGAGCGGGTCCTTCTCCGGCGCCTCGGGTGCGGTCGGGGAAGCTGGGGCGGTCAGTGTGTCCTCGACCAGCTCCAGCATCTCCAGGAACTCGTCGACCGTGGACAGCCGCCGCTCCACGAGGTACGCGGTGGCCGCCTGCACCAGGTCGTCGATGTCCTCGGACAGTCCGTCCACCAGGGAACTGGGACGCAGCCCCTCACCGGCCTCCAAGCGGGCCAGCAGCTCGGCCTGGCTCGCGGCCGGTGCCTTTCCGGTGACCAGGAGATAGGTGAGGACGCCGAGGCCGTACACGTCCATGTACACAGGGTCGGCGTTCGGCGCGCGCAGCTCGGGCGCCAGGTAGGCGTCGGAGTCCTCCGCCAGGTGCGTGGTGGACAGGGCGGTCGGTGCAAGCCGGGCCATGTTCGTCGCGGCGCGGCCCGAGCCGCTGCGCTGGGTGGCGATCTGCCAGTCGGAGATCTGCAGATGAGGAGCGAGCCAGGCGGCTTCCTCGCCCATCGCCTGTTCCCGTGGGCCGCGGTCGCGGGGGACGACGTGCACGGAGTGCGCGGCCAGCGCCCGGTGGTAGATCCGGCTGGAGTGGGCGGACCGCATCGTCTCGGCGAGCTGCCGTACGAGTGCCATGCGGCCGAGGATGTCGAGCTTGTCGCCGTACTGGAGCAGGTACTCGTCCAGGCGCAGGGTCTGCGGGTGGTAGTCGAAGATCAGCGCCGGCCCGGCCGTGTGCCCCGACGGGTTGTACTGCTTGAGCTGCACCGCACCCACGTGCTGGAACCGCTGCAGTACGGCGGCCTCGCGCCGAGCGGCGTTCTCCACCGACTTGCGGATCGTGGCGTCCGAGCCGCGCTCCCGGAGGTAGATGCGGACGCGGGCGGACTCCGGCAGCTCGGTGTGCTCGGCCAGGTAGTCGGCCCAGGTCGGACCGGTGTCGAACGACTTCCGCTTCAGCTCGTACGGACCGACCTTGTACTCGGCCTCGCTCTTGCGAATGCCTACGCGGGTGAGTGCGGCCTTGATCTCGCGGGAGCCGATCGCCGTGATGCGGCGTCGTTCGTCGCTCGGCGGCTGCTTCAGCATGTCGACCAGCTGGTCGACGCTGTACACGCCGTTCTGGTCGTGGGCGGGCAGCCGGATGTGCAGGGAGCCCTCGGTGAAGCAGACGGCCTCGCCCACCCAGACCCGCTTGCCGTTCTGACCGAGCAGGCCAGCCAGCTCCTTGGCCTTCTTGTCGACCAGGTGCAGCGGGTTGCCGTGCGGGACGCGGCGGCCGTTGGGTGTCGTCTGGACCCAGGTGCCGTTCTCACTGGCGAGGGAACCGTGCCAGTTCTTCAGCTCGATCATGCAGACGCCGCCGGGAGCGATGACGAGCAGGTCCACCTCGCGCACGTGGCCGCTGTTCGCGGTGAAGGTGAAGTTCGACCAGGCACGCCACGGGTCGGCGTCCGGCAGCTTCTCCCGGATGGCCTTCAGCCCACGCCGCTCATGGTCGAACTCCGACTCGGTGACCGTGGTCCACCGGCCTTCTCGCATGCGCTGTCCCCACCCATTGGATTCCGTGTCCCCGTGGTCACGCCCGGTCGGCCCGCACGGTCGAGCGCGCGGACGACGGAGGCCCCCCTGGGAGAAATCCTAACGTCGGGTTCGCAGACGGAGGCAAGGACAGGCGACTGCGGCGATACCGGTTCGCATCCGATCAGGTTCCGCCCCAGGACACCACGGCCTCAGGACGGGGACGGTTCGGGGCTGAGGCTCTCCCTGCCGATCCGATTGCCGTTCTGGTAGATCGTGACGGTGTCCCCGTCGATGCGGTAGCTGTACGGACCGTTACGTGCTTCGTAACCGTCCGAGGTCTTCTTGGCGGGCATGGCGATTCCCGGCTCGCGGTGATCGCTGAACTCACCGAAGTAGTACAGACTTCCGCCGCTCGTGCGACAGAGCGTGATCTGCTTGTTCTTCGTGCGAAACGCTGTGACCAACTCCGCCCCGTCGCCCGAAGGGATGGCGTTGGCGATCCGGCCGGGGCAGGGAGCGGCCGTCGACGACGTACCGCCGGAGCCGGAGCCATCGCTGTCCGGCATGAGAAGTGACTGGCAGCCTCCGAACGCCAGCGGCAGCACGAAGAACGCGACGACCAGCCCGAGGCAGCCCCAGCCGCAGCCTTTGCCGCTGGTGGACCGCTTCGGCGGCCGGTAGGAAGGAGGACGGTACGGGGGCGTGTACGGCGGAGCCGGGGCAGGTGGTGGCGGGGCGGGGGTGGGGGTGGGGGCGGCGGACGCAGGGGTGTATCCGCCGGATGCCGAGGGGTAGAACACCTCCGTCGGCACGTCGCCGCGCGACGAAGCCCGAGGGGTCGCTGTGCCCCCCGGCACAGCGGGACGCGCAGTAGTCTTCCTGGTCGTCGTCTTCCTGGGGGCTGTCGTCTTCGTCGCGGCGGTGGTCTTGGCCGCAGCCGTCTTCTTTGCGGCGGGCCTCCGTGGTGCCGGCTTCTTCGGGCCGACGGCTTTCTTCGGACCGGCAGCCTTCTTCGTCGCGGCCTTCCGGCCGGTGTCACAGCCGATACAGCGCAGGTCTTCCGGACCATTGTTCGTACCGCACTGAATACAGTTCCAGTCGCCCGACGGCCGGGCCGGGGACGGCTTCCTACCGGGTGGCTTGCTCCGTTCCGTATCGCACGCCCTACACACCTTCTCGGCAGGACCGTTGAAAACGTCGCATGCCGCGCAGCGCCAGTTGGCCCCGGCCACCGTTACTTCCCCTGTCTGCTTCGTGAGCCGGTCAGGATGCCGGTTCGGCAGCGATCCGGTCGAAGATCTCTCCGTACAGTCCCTCGGAATCCGCGTGCGCCGGCGCGTTGATCCAGTGCCGGTCATCCCGAGGAATTCGGCTGACGGTCTCTTCCTGGTTGCTGTCGTCCTCCGGGGTCACGATGCCGTACCGGACTCGCGCCTCCGTCATGAACCGCTCGGCCGAGGCCGCGTACTGGGCGGGAACATCGATGCGGACGATGACCATCCCGCCCGTTTCCGCCCCCTCCAGCCGGAACTGGAAGATCAACTGCACTTCGCCCTGATGGCCATGGGCCCTGGTCCGCAGTGAAGCGCAGCGGTCGACCGACATGTCCAGCGCGCCGAACCCGTGCCAGACGAAGGCGACATTGCCGTCGACCACGCGCACCGACGCGCCCGGAAGGTCCAGCTTCACAGGCTGTTCGCGATCGTCTCGATGATCTCGTCCATCTCGAACTCTTCGAGTCCGGCCCCCGCTTTGGACTCGAAATGCAGTGTCAGGTCCCACTCTTCGGCGATCGGGTCCTGCCACGGCTCGCCGTCGGGAGCGAACAGCACCAGACGCTTCGCGGACTGCTCCATGACCGCTGTCTGACTGCGCGCGTAGCCCCACTGCTCGAAAAGCTCGTCCATGCCGCGCGGGATGCCGGCCGGATATGTCTGAGCCGAGGTGCCGACTGTGCCCAAAGGATGGGCAGGGGCGTCCGTGAACATCACCACGACGTGCCGTCGGCGGTCGAGCCCCTTCTCCCAGGGCGAGTTGATCGCGAGAGCAAGTGCCTCGAGACCTGATTCCGGAATGTCGCCACCACCTCCGGCGTCGATGCCCCGCACGAACGTCTCGAAGTCCTTCGACTGGTCAGGCAGTACAAGGAAGTCCGTCTGCTCGATGGCATCGTCGGGATTGTCACCGAAGTCGCGAAAAGCGATGACCTTCAGACGCAGCTGACTGATCGCCTTGCCCTTCTTCGCCATCACGTCGTTGAGCCGGTCGTGGAACTGGAGCGCGCTGGTCTTCACCGTGTCCAGTACCGGAAACATGCTGCCCGTCGCGTCGATGCACAGCACGATGTCGACCGCGTACTGCAGATTGCCCTGGTACTGGTCACTGCTGCCGTTCATGGGTGTGTCTCTCCTCAAGAGGTTTGGCCTGCTTTACGAGGTCCGGCGGCGGTCGCCGAGATTGATGCGGACCCGCGATGTGCGCCCGGCCGTCGGCGTGGGCGTTTCGCCCTCCGTTTTCGCGGCGGGCGGGGACGGTGGCGGGGACGCCGCCGGGGGTGTTGCGGGTGCGGGCACTTTGCCTCGGCCCAGGTTGGCCCTGACCCGGCTGGTCCGCGTGGCAGTGCCGCCCGGCACGCCGGGGCCCGCGCTCCCGGCATCAGGCGCCGGTGGCTCCGCACTCGCCGGCTTGGCCGTACCCGGCCGCCGATGGACCAGCGCACATACCTGCGGGTCCTTGAGCGCCTTGAGATAGGTGGTCATGCGCGGCCGGTTCCTCGGCGCCGGTGCTGTCATCGCGCGGACAAGTCCCTGCATGGAGTCCGTGAGCCGCGGGTCCAGGACGAGTGACTCGCCTGCATTGACGGCGTCGGCCGGGGAGCCGTACCGGTCGCCGTACCCCGGTAGTGCCCCCGTCAGGTAGTAGTGCGTCATCAGGCCCAGGGCGAAGACGTCCACCGCCGTCGTCAGGTGCTCAGGCTGCACCGCCTCGTCCTCCTGCACGTACCGGCGCCACTCCGGCGCCCCGTACAACGAGTCCCCGGCGACGTCCTGGCGGCCCGGCGGACGACCCGATACGTACGAGTCGTCGAAGTCGATCAGCTTCGCCGAGTAGAACGTGACTCCCTCGCGTTTCTGGACCAGAACATTGAGGGGCTTGAGGTCACCGTGCACCACATCGATCTCATGGAGGAGTTGGAGACTCAGCGCGAGTGTCTTCAGCAACACTGCCTTCTGCCGTGGCTCCAGCGCCTGGGGCTTCTCGAGACTGGAGGTGTCGATCCGCTCGGTGACCTTGTAGTACGTGCTTCCCTCGTGGAAGAAGTCTGTGGCCAGCACCAGATTGCCGCCGCCCCGGGCGTCCGGGCGCAGCCGTTTCATGATGCCGCGGTGCCGGTCCTCGAACTCCTGGCAGACCTCGAGCCGGATCCGACGGCTGGCGGCACTCGCGGTCGATCCCTCGCGCGGACGTTTGGGTTCGAGGAAGCGCTTCAGGAAGTACTGATGGCCGTCCTTCTCGGCGAACGCCCACATGCATTTGCCGCCGTTGGCGTTGGTCGGCTCGCTGACCACCCGGTATCCCGCGATCTCATCGCCCTGCTTCATGCCTGCTCCTCCTGCGACGCCGGCATGTATGCCTCGTACCTGGCGCGGTAGTCATGCCAGGTGCCGTCCTGCCAGGCCCGTACGGCGGGGGCCGGGTCCGCACCTGTGGGCCGGTTCTTCCGGCAGAACCCGGAGATGAGTTCTTGGCGCGCGCCGAACCGGGACCGCAACTGCGCGAAGTCCTTGTAGCCGAGGGCGACGAGGCCGAGGGAGGCGTCATCGGCGGTGTAGGCCTGTACCTCCCTGCGGATCAGATCGGCCCACTCCGTCTCGCTGCTCGCGTTCTGCAGGGTGGACAGCAGGGTGTTCTCGAAGTCCGCCGGGGTGTGGACGTACCCGAAGAACCCGTCTGTGGCTGTCACCAGGACACAGGGCAACGAGAACTCGAAGCCGTGCTCCTCCACGAAGAAGTCCCGGTCCGCGCAGACGACGTTGGTCATCGGCGGGTCCGAACGCAGCAGTTCCAGTGCGTCGCTCTCCTCGGTGTGGTCCCGGGTAAGTACCTGGAGGCCGGACTCCGGGTCCATGAGATAGGCACGGGAATCTCCGGCCCACAGGGCCCGGCCCTCCAATCGGCTATCCGGCTGCAGCCGGTATTCGATGGCGGCCAGCGTGGTCGGCAGCTGACGACGCATCCGGCCGGCGATCTTGCTGCGCCGTTGCGGTGCCCGCTCATGGAAGAAGTCCAAGTGACTCTTCAAGTAATCGGGGTCGGCTGTTTCCCCGGTTGCAGTCACCTCCTGGAACCAGCAGTCCATGGCGAGCCGGGCGACGCGCGATCCCACCCATGCGCCCGTCCGCTGGGCACCGTCCGGGGCCTGCCAAGCGGGCGAGGATCCGGAGCCCCCCGAACCGTCGAAGACACCGATCACTCCTCGTTGCGTCACCAGGTGGTGGGCGACGAGAGGCTCGGCATCCTCGCCGCGTCCCGGTACGCGCTCCGTCCACACGCTCATGGTGTGGAGCCCAGGCCCGCCGAGGCCCCAGATCATCCAGGGAACGGGCGGCGTCGTCCTGGCAATAGCGGCCGGTTGCTGCGGCGCCGGGCTGTCCAGTGAGGTTGAGGGCGGAAGTGGCGAGCCGCCGTCATCGAGCCGAGGCCCTGTTGCTTCCCCCCGCATGCCGATGCCGTCGAGGGGTGCGGGGAAGCTTCCAGACCGCGTCCGGCGGCCTTCTCCCGAGGACGGTGATGACGGTCGGGCAACTGCACCGCGGCCGATGGCAGGGACCCAGGCATCGCCACGTCCCTCGTACGGTGTGGTCATCCTGAATCGCCGCCGTCCGTGCCGAGCCGTCGCTTCGCCGTGCCGCGCACCCGACTCACCCGTTTGGGTTGCTCGGCAGCCGGGGTGGTGGTCTCGTGAGGGCTTCCGGCTCCGGCAGGACGTGCCGATCCCGAAAGGCGTGAAGGCTTGGCCGTGCCACGTGTGTCCGAGACCGGAGGGCGGGCACGGGAGGGTCCCGAGTCTTCGTCCTTCGACGGCCTCATCGGCGCATCGGGGGGCACCGGCTCGTCCTCCGGCGGAGCCGGTGACCTGGGCGTCACGACCTCACCACGCAGGGGTGCCTTCCGCGGGCCCCGAGGCACCGTCGCCCCCGACGCATCTCCGCGACGGCCCGCGGCGCCCGACGACGGGCGGTCCGTCCCCTCCGCCGTCCCGAGACCCGATGACAGAGCACCCCGCAGCCGTCCTCGCCGTACCCCGCCGAACAGGCGGTCGTCACCTCCGAGGATTCCGTCCAGCACTGCTCTCTCGAGTTCCGTCTGCTCGAAAGGCTCGCGGTCCCCGTCCCCCCGCTCCAGCACCATCCGCAGTGCATTGAGACGCGCTTCCCGCTGATCGGCCTCGCCCTTCTCGATCCAGGTGAGCGCAGCGCGCGGGCCCTCTCGTTCCATGATCTCGGCAATAATGCCTTCGACGCCCTCGTCCCGCATCAGGTCCAGGTGTCGCCTGCGCCGCATGCCGTCGAGTCGCGTTTCCCGTACGACATCGCGGAACTCCCTGCCGCTGGTGGCGATTTCTTCCTCGTCGACGAGCAGTTCCACATGGAGGCCGCGCAGCAATACTGCCGAGTCACCCCGGAATCCACTCACCGAGGCATTCAACGCCCGCTCAGCCTCATGGAATTCGGCGATGTCGTACTCTCGCGCCACCTCTCGCAGCATCTTGCGCAGATGCCCGTAGAGTGCTCCGCTCATGTCCCGGATGCCCCGCGCCACGATCTCGGCCGGTTCGGCCACTCGGCATACGACATCGACCCTGCTGCGGAACGAGAAGGTGGCGTCCCTGCTGAGAAGCGGGATATCCAGGATCAGACGGTGCTCTGACAGATCCACGGTGTACACGCTCTGGTAGGAACCGAACCGGGCGGCCGGAATCTCCTCGCCCGGAAGGACTGTCAGAGCGGCACCTTTGTCGGGCACCAGGACGAGCGCCCGCCCAGGGACCGGAGGGCGCAGCGGGTTGACGAGCCGCCAGCGCGGGACCGGCTGGCGGTCCAGCACGGGGTCGTAGGTAAGTTCCATCACCGTTCTCCTCTCAGTGCTCAAGGGCGCGGGCCAGGTCCTCGGCATGAGCGGAGGGACGTTCCCGGTCGGTGGCCCACTTCATGAGCCACCAGTGCAGCCGCTCCCGGTGCTTCCCCGGGAGACGTGCAATGTCGAGCATCAGCGTGCGCAGGGATGGCTGAGCCTCCGGGCACACGTTCGTGCAGGTATCGACCCATCCGCGCAGTGCCTCGAATGCCGGCTCCTGCACGGGCTTGCGAGCGAGGGCTCGGCCCCAGAGCTCGGCCAGGGCCCGGCGGTGGTGCGGCAGAACACTCAGCAACAACGGAACCCCGTCGATGGCACCCTCTGTGCCTGTTCCACCCGGCACGGACGAGGTGTACGGCGTCGATACCGCGAAGACGAAGGCAGAGAGCGTCTTGAGGACCATGGGCGAGGTGTCCCGCGGTTGGGACCAGTCAAGGTACGCGCCCAGCACTTCGGTCGTGAGCCCTTGGTGGAGCAGGTGTACTCCGCCCCAGGCGACGGGAGTCAGTGTCCCCCAGTCGTCGCCTCGGTCCAGCGCCCTACGCAGCACGTCCAGAGCCCGGTCGGGGGAGTTACGTCCGAAGAGTCCCCCTACTGCTGTGGCGGCAGTGCTTGCCAGCCGCCGCTCGTGCGCCGAGTGGCCACCGCGTGCCCACTCGTGGAGCAGCTCCCAGACCGGTTCTGCCGTGGCGGGTGCCGATCCCGCCACGCCGATGGCGGTCGCTGCGGCCTGCCGCACGGGCCACGACGTGCTGCCTGCCCAGGACTTCACGAAGCGATGCACTGCGAAGTGGAAGTCTGCCCGTGCCAACACCCCGCCCGCGACGGCCGCCTGCGCCCTGACCTGCAGATCGGAGTGGCCGAGCAGTCGGCGCAGCCACTGGAGCACCGCTTCGCGGCGCCCGTCCAGTGTCGTCCACGCGTAGGTGAGCACCACTTGGGCCAACAACGCACTGCGGAAGCGCACGCGCGGAGGCCCGGGTTGTTCCCCCGGACCGGGGAACAGAAGCTCGATCCAGGGCTGATCCTGCAGCAGCCGGTTCCGGAAACGCACGTCCGGAGGAGCAGGTTCCTCGGGTGACAGGAGCTGGCGGAGTCGGATCGCGGCATCGGCGACGGTCAGATAGCCGCTGTTCTCCAGCACGGCGACCGCGAGTGCGAAGGCGATGGTGTCCGGCTCATGATGAGTGCGGAACCATGTATAGACCTGGTCGCTGGGATCACGTAGCGCGGTGACAGCCGCCCCTAGATCCCCGCCGGCCCTCATCACCGATGCCAGCCGGACCGCGTGGGCAGCCAGAGGCCGTTCCCGCAGAGCAGCGACCGCCCCCGAGGAGTCCAGTAGCGCGATCAACTCGGCACGGCGGTCGGCGTCGCCGCTGTGCCCGAGTACCGCGCGCTCCAGAACGGCCAGTGGATCCACCGGGCTCAGCTGGTGCCATGCAAGGTCGTCGCCGCCGGGGCCGGAGACCATCACCTCCAGATCGGGGCCGCCGATGAGTACGAGATGAGCCCCAGCTGCCCGCAGCTTCGACGCCGCACGCGCTAGCCCCCGCGATGACAGCCCGGTCAAGTGGCTGTCCAGCACGGCGAGAGAGCCACTCCGTTCTGCGGGGGGCTCCCAGGTAGGGGAAGCGATCGACGCGGCATCGAGAAGACGGTGGCAGCCGCCGTCCGATGCGCTGTTCAGCGTCAGCGCCTCGGCAAGCAGGTTGACGGCAGCGGCTGTACGTCCGCTGCCGGGCGCTCCGGTCAACACGAGAAGATGCCGCTCGCACAAGGCGTCCAGCGCCTCGTCGTAGCGCTCCGGCTGCACATAAAGATCCGTGTACTCGGTGATCTCGTCCTCGGCCAGAAGCACCGCATCCGTTGCTCCGAGCCGAGCCGAAGGACCGGGCCAACCGTTGGTATGGAATCCTCCGCCGAAGCTCACCGAGTCGTTGAAAAGCGCGAGCGTGCCGATTCTGGTCCCGGACGCGTCCGCATTCAACCGCTCAGCGATGAGGTCGGCGATGGCTCCGGCGCGCAGCGCCTCGGTCCTCTCTGCTTCACTCTCGCCGCTGCCCGCGGCTAATGACCTCAGCGCGTCCGACTCGCTGACCGGGCCGTCCTCGTCCACCGTGCCGTCGGCGGCCGTGGATTTGGTCGACGCGTGCTTCAGGCCCTCCCGGGCAGGATGGGACTCACTGATGTTGTGCACCGCCTCGTCCGGCAGTGGTTTGTCGCTCATGAACGTTCAGCCCGTCAGGAGATGTTCCAGTCGCCCTGTACCTCGACCTTTTCGTTGAAGACCTGGGCGTTCTTGATCACGGCTGCGTTCACCTGGCTGCGGCCCCCCTGGGCGGCCACAGCGTCGTCGACGGTGCTCCGAATCTCGGCCTCGAAGTCCCGATCACGGAGCATGTGCGCCAGTAGCATGCGCGTGAGCTCCTCCTGGGCGGCTGTGTCTCCCGGGCGCTGCTGCACCCGATCAAGGGCGCCTTCAGCATCGGTGTCACCCCGAAAGCGGGCCCGCAGCCGCTCGACGAGCCGGGCGCCGCCGCCCCAACCCGCACGGCCTGCTTCCTGGCCGGCGGTCTCCAGCGCCCCTTTGACGACCAGAGCCACCCCGGCAACGGCGACAGCAGTGATCGGATCCATATTCTCCCCGTTTTCAGCAGACAGGGGTCCGACCCTAGAGGATGCGGAGCCTGGACGTGATCCCGTTTTCGTGCCTGACCGGAAATGGTCAGGAGCGGTGGCTGATAGGCGGTGGAGGGACGGAGTCCGACGAGGGGCGTCCTCTGTGTGGTCGACGTTCTGTCCGTGTCCTTATCGGCGCAGGCGATCGGCACAAAGACCACTGGCCGTAGGCCGCGCAAGTCGACCGAGCGGCCCGAGGCCGCGACCGTGGCCAGGCCCTTCGGGCCCTGTGGAGACTTGTCCATGGCCAGGAAACACATACACGCAGGGAGCTGTGTCGTACGGAACAACTGAGCCAGCAGGGCGACAACGCGGGCCACCAGGTCCGCTTTCACCATCGCCTGGTGAATCTCGCCCTCGCCTTTGGGCTGGGAGTGTGTACCGGACCGCCTACTGGTACGACGCCCTCGGGCATTGCATGCATGGGTGGGGAGGGCGGGCGCTCCGACGCGAGTAAATCGTGCCCATCTCCCCCCAACGCGTGTACTCTGCACGGAATTTGCTAGCGTGCATGGAGCGAAGGTGTCCACATGGACGACCGACGTACGGGGAAGGGTTCAGCACATGGCATGGGACGAATGGGAACAACTCAAGAACAACGCCGCGGAGAAGTACTCCGCACACATGCAGCTCAACCAGATTCCCGCCGACGGGGGCGGCGGCGCGGCTGACGGTGACCTGGTCGTGCACGACGACGAACTGGGGAAGATGGGCAACACGGCGTACGAACTGCGTCAGAAGTTCGGCACGGACAGCGACTTCGCCCGTCCCAGTACGTTCACCGCGTCGATCGACCTGTTCAACGACGGTCTCGACATGGGTTCCGCGCTGACCGAGCTGCATGATGCGTGGAACACCCAGACCGCGACGTTGAAGGAAGCGTGTGCGCACATCTCGAATCACTTCGACTTCACGCGCGCGCAGCATTCCAAGGACGAAGTCCATGTCGATACGGCGATGAGGAACGCGGGCGGCGACCTGATGTCCGTGTCGAAGATCAACGACTACATCAATTAGCTTCGCAGAACGATCAGTGACTGAAAGCTACTGGGGCCGGGCGGCGGATGACAGCGGAAACGATGACAGCGCAGGAACTCACCGATCTGCGTCTGGGCACGTTGGACACCGCGGTGTCCGACTGGGAAAAGATGCACACGAAGCTCGAGACGCTGGCCACCGGGGAGGGCGGTGGTACGAGCGCCAAAGGTCTTCGGACACAGGCGGACGCCGCCGACTGGAGGGGGGCCAATGCCACCATCTCCAAGGAGTTCGTCACCAAGATCGCTGTCGAGTTCCAGGACGTGGCCGCCCAGGCGAAGAGCGTGCTCGGCATCCTGCGCGACGCCAGCGCTGCGTTCAAGAAACACAAGGCAGCACTGCGGACAGTCATTGACGACGTCGCCAAGACCAACATCTACATCAACGCCAAGGGCGGTGCTGTCGCCTCCGTCCCCTCGGGCGCGGCGGCCGGCGACGGTGACATCCACACGCCGAGCGACGAGGAACTCGCCGTCGCGGAGCGCCGGGTGAAGCGGGTGCTCAGAGAAGCGAGCGAGACCGACCGCATCGCCGCGCGGGCGTTGCGCGCGCTCGCGAAGAACAAGTACGACTTCACCGGCGACGGACCGGGCGGGCTCAAGGAGGCCGACGACCGCCAGGGCAAGGCGGATGCCGACTACTGGGCGAAGAAGGCCCGGGAGACCAACCCCGGGGAGTGGAGCGACGAGGACATTGCGCGCTTCAACGAGACCCTGAGGTACCAGCGCGACAACCCGGGCTTCAGCGAGCGGTTCGCCACCACGCTCGGCGCCGAGGGTACGCTTCAGTTCTGGCGGGACATGGCGGCCCCGCCCGGCGGCGCGGTCGAGGGCGACCGGGCCAAGGCCCTCGCCGAGGTCCAGACCAACCTGAGCATGACGCTGGCCACTGCGACGCACAGCGACAGCCCCGCCATGGAGACCTGGAAGCGCGAGGTGATCGCGGCCGGCGACAAGCCGTTCCCGATCCAGGGACTGCCGATGGGCCCCAACGGCTTCCAGGTCATGAGCAGCCTCATGGGCAAGGGCAGGTTCGACGACGAGTTCCTCAACGACTACGGCAAGGGCCTGCTGAAGTACGAGCGTGGGTTCCCCGGGGACCCGGAGGTCGCCTGGCGCGACACGACCGACCTCAACTACCCGCCCACGGACGAGCCCAACGACCCGTTCGCCGGCTTCATGGAAGGCCTCGGACACAACCCCAAGGCGTCGCTGGAGTTCTTCAACGACTCGACGACGGTGGGCGGCAAGGACCTCGACAACTGGGACTACCTGGTGGCCAAGGGCGACGACGCCCGCGAGTGGCCGCCGGGCGAGGACGGTCAGCCGCTGGGGCACGACGCCCTGGGGCACGCGCTGGAATCGGCGACGATCGGTGTGCCGTACGACTCCGACGCGACACCGCCGAAGCACTCGGCAGGCAGCGCGGACCTGGTCAACCGGATCGTCGCGGAGTACGGCAAGAACCACGACCGCCTCGACGGCTCCCCGCTGAGCGACAGCCTCGGCAACATCACGGCCGAGTACATGCGTGACGTTCAGAACGGGATAAGCGGGAACGACCCGTTCGAGACGTACGGCAGCAACGCCAACCTGGGCTCCTCGGGCCTGCAGGACGGGCGACTGAAGGATTTCCTCGCCGCGGTGGGCAAGGACCCCGATGCCTATGGGGCGATCATCAACTCCCAGCAGGCGGTCACCACCGAGCTCATCAACGATGCCTACCACGACAAGGCGAGGTACGACGAGCTCTCGACAGAGATCGGAAACCGCGTCAGCCCCGGCGCCGAGATCGCGGGGATCATGGCGGAGTCCCGTACCCAGGCCGTCTACGACGACAAGATCGCCTCCGACGAGGAGTTCAACAAGGGCCTGGAGACCGCGGACAAGTGGGCGGACCGCGCCATCGACATGGGGCTGTCCAAGCTTCCGGTCGCGGGGGACGTCGCCGGAATCGTCATCGGGGACATCAAGGAGGCGGTCGTGGACCACTACACCCGCGACTCCAGCGACGAGGCCGGGCAGGAGCGGAGCGACTTCCTGGAGAGCCAGCGGACCAGGTCCGCGGATGCCGTGTACGACGCCACGTATCAGGCGGCCATCGCAGCCGGGACCGACCCGGACAACGCCAAGAGCCAGGCCAATGCCGCCTCCCGCGAAGTCAGGCTGGGCTATGGCATGGGCCGCCAGCGGGCAGGGAGCTGAGGAGGATCGTGCGGAACGATGCGACGGCAATGCCGTCGGGCGGTAATAAGCGGAGGAAGATCGTGTTCGCCGCTCTGGGCGCTGTCGTGGTTGCTGGAGTGGGCATCGCCCTCTTCCTGCCGGACCAGAAGCCGGCCCTCTCCGTACCCGACCGCGTATGCGCGGAAGCGGTGCCCAGCACCCACGTGAAGGCCCTACTGCCTGAAAAGGGTGAGACCTTCGAGGAGAAGCGCGCTGTCAACTTCATGCCTGATGTGTCGAAGGGGCTGGGGATGTGCGATCTGTCCGGCGGAGGGAGAACTCTCGGGGTCAGGTACAGCAGGCTCCAGGACCCCAAGTACAACCGAGAATGGGTGCAGCGAAATGCGTCGAAGCCCGGCAACACCCCGATCTCGCTCGGCCCGGCCGGAGGGTACATCAATCGCTACAGCGCTGCGCTGTTCGTCGACTGTCCGTACGCGAAGGGGCGTACGGATCTCCTGAGTGTCTCGGTTGGCATCGGAGGTGTCCCCGAGACCGAGGACAGAGCCATGATGGCGGAGCTCTCCGCGCTGGCGGCCGACGTCGCCCGCGTGGTCGCCCGCGACGTGGAACGCTGCGAGGGCGCTGCCGACCTCCCCGACGGCGACCCGAAGGCCGGCTGAGGGCGGACGCCGCGCAAGTGACTCACGGCTCATGGGGTCCATGAGCGTGGGGTCACCGACGCCCGTGCCGAACCGGTGCCGCCCCGGCCGGACGCACTCCGCTGCCCGGATGGATCGGACTCCGGTGGCCGGGGACTCCTTCTCACCGCAGGGCTTGCCGCCTGCCGGGAATGCCCCCTCCGGTCCAACGGCCCCGGCACGACGGTGTGGGCCGAGTGTGCGCTCATGCTTCCCATGTGATCGTGCTGACCAGTCCGGGCGCTGAAATTCGGACATCACGTCCAGGTGGGGGCGCGGGTCGGGAACAATGGACCGACGATGACATTCCAGACCTCCCACCCCGTCCAGCCCTCTCAGCCGTCCGAGCCCGCCGCCACGCCCCCCGCCGACTACACCCCCTTCGCCCACCTCACCGTCCCCAACGCTCACCTCTACCGCCAGGTGATGCGCACCTTCCTCGTCGCCAAGGAGCGGTTCGCCGTGCACCTGCGGCCCGAGGAGGTGCACGCCGCCCTGGACGCGGGGAGCCGGCCCGCCGATGCCGAGGCGGTGGTGAAGGCGCTGGACAGCCTCGTCGCCTGGGGGAATCTGCGGGCCGATCCGGACCACGCGCGGGTGACGGCGGTCGAGGACTTCTACCGCAGGCGGTTCATCTACCAGCTCACGCGGGCCGGTGAGGCGACCGAGGCGGCGCTGGGGACGTACGACGAGGTGCTGGGGCGGCGCGGGGAGCTTCAGGCGGTCGCGCTGTACGACATCGTCACGCAGTTGCGGGCGTTGCTGGTGATCGCGGCGCAGGACGAGCCGGATCCGGCGAAGGCTCACGTAGCCCTGTCCGTGCTGACCGCGCGCTTCACCGACCTCGCTGACAACGCCCGTGCCTTCATGGGGTCGCTCCAGCGCACCATCGATCTGCACGATGTCGAGGTCGAGGCGTTCCTCGCGTACAAGGACCGGCTGATCCAGTATCTGGAGCGGTTCATCCAGGACCTGATCACCCTGGGTGGGCGGATCGCGCTGCTGATCGGGGAGTTGGAGGACCAGGGACGGGTGGGGCCGCTGCTGCGGCTTGCCGCCGCCCGGGAAGCTGCCGACGCCGCTCCCGAGGACGCCGAGCACGCGGAGGCGGTCGCGTACGAGCGGTGGACGGGCCGGTGGTCGGGGCTCGCGCAGTGGTTCGTGTCGGGGGAGGGGCGGGAGTCGCAGGCCCGGCTGCTGCGGGGGCGCGCGCTCGGGTCGATTCCGCAGCTCCTGGCCGTCGTACGGCAGCTGAACGAGCGGCGGGCCGGTCGTTCCGACCGTTCGGCCGACTTCCGCACGCTGGCGCGGTGGTTCGCCCAGGCGCCGGACGACGCGGCGCGGCACCGGCTGTGGCGTGTGGCGTTCGGGCTGTATCCGTCGCGGCATCTCACCGTCGACGGCGACACCCTCGCCGAGCGGACGGCCGCGCCCGAGCCGGCCGCGACGCCGTGGGCCGAGTCGCGCCCCCTGCGGATCAGCCCTCAGCTGCGCCGTACCGGCAGCTATGAACGGCGCGGCAAACCGCGCCGGGTGGCCGACCGGGGGGAGGCGAAGCGCAGGCTCGCCGAGATCGCAGCGCGGCAGGCGGGGGAGGTCAAGGAGGCCCGGGAGCAGCTCGCGACGGGCGGGCCGGTGCGGCTGTCCCGGCTGGGAGAGCTCGACCCGCTCGCCTTCCAGCTGTTCCTGCGCCTGCTCGGCGACGCCCTCGCCACCTGGCGGCCGGAGACGACGACCACCGCGGCCACCAGCGGGGACGGCTCCATGGAGATCCGGCTGACCGCGCTCGACGACGGTTCGACGGCCGAAGTGCGCACACCCGACGGGGTGTTCAGCGGGCCCGACCATTTGATCGACATCATCGACCTCGCGGCTCAGGCCCGGTCCGGTCCGCCCGTTGTCGCTCCCGGGCCCGCCCCGGTGGAGTCCGGGCCGGTCAGCGGTTTGAAGGAGGGGCTGTGACCGGTCCACTCGCGGAGATCCTCGACGGCCAGCGCGAGGCTGATCTCCAGCGCGCCGCGCGCGCTTTGCTGAAGGAACCGCTGCTCACCGCCGACGGGCCGTACGCCGACGAGTTCAGGCTGGTGCGACGGCACACCGCCGAACTGCGCGAGTGGTTCGAGCGCAATGTCGGCTGGACGCTGCGCACGGACGCCGACGCCGCGCGGCTGCGCAAGACGCCGGGCACCCTCACCGACGCCACGCATCCCGCCCGCGAGGCCGCCCGGGCCGCGCTGCCCTTCACCCGGCGCCGTTATGTCCTGCTCTGCCTGACGCTGGCCGCGCTGGAGCGGGGGGAGGCCCAGGTGGCGCTCGGCCGGCTCGCCGAACAGGTCGTGCTGGCCGCCGCCGATCCCGAACTCGTCGCCGCCGGGATCACGTTCACCCTGGAACGGCGCGACGAGCGCCTCGACCTCGCGGCCGTCGTGCGACTGCTGTTGCGGGTGGGGGTGCTGCGGAGAGTGGCAGGCGAAGAGGAGGCATACGTCAGCGGATCCGGGGATGTGCTGTACGACGTACGGCGGCGGGTACTGGCGGGGATGCCCGCGTCCCTGCGCGGCCCCTCCCTCGTCGAAGCCGAGGACTTCGAGGAGCGGCTGGTGGAGATGACGGCGCAGACCGCCCTCGACAGCGACGAGTTGAGGTTCCGCGCGATCCGCTGGAAGCTGACCCGCCGCCTCCTCGACGACCCGGTGCTCTACTACGACGACCTCACGGACGACGAACTGGCTTACCTCACCCGGCAGCGAGGCTTCATCACCGCGCGGATCGGCGAGCTGACCGGGCTGGTGCCCGAGGTGCGCGCCGAAGGCATCGCCATGGTCGATCCTCTGGACGATCTCACGGACGTACGCATGCCCGAGCAGGGCACGCACGGGCACGTCACCCTGCTGCTCGCCCAGCACCTGGCGGGGGCCGGCCGGCCCGTCACACCGGCGGAGCTGGCACTGCGGGTGCGTGAACTCGCCGTGGAGCACGGCAACTTCTGGGCCAAGACGGCCAGAGAGCCGGGCACCGAGCCCGTACTCGTGGAGCAGGCCCTGGCGAAGCTGGAGGCGCTGGGGCTCGCCGAGCGCACCGAACGGGGTGTCGTGCCGAGGCCGGCCCTCGCGCGGTACGCGGTCGGCGAGGCCGTCGTCAGAGAACCGGGGCCGCCGCCGGCCCGTCGGCACCCTCCCACGTCACCGGAGACGACCATGAAGGACGAAAGGTGAACCGCGCCTTGACCGGGCTCCCGACCCCCGCTCTCCCCAGCCCCGCCCCCGGCCGGTGGCGGCCCCTGCGCATCGGGCTCGTCGACCTGTTCCACTACGACGTCGAGGAGTTCTGGTTCCGCGACGGCCGGCTGCTGCTGCGCGGCAACAACGGCACCGGCAAGTCCAAGGTGCTCGCCCTCACCCTGCCGTTCCTGCTGGACGGGGACCTCTCCGCCCGCCGGGTCGAGCCCGACGGCGACCCCGGCAAGCGGATGGAGTGGAACCTGCTGCTCGGCGGTGAGCACCCGCATCCGGAACGGCTCGGTTACACCTGGATCGAGTTCGGACGGCTCGACGAGACCACGGGCGAGCCCCATTTCCGTACGCTGCTCTGCGGGCTGAAGGCCGTCGCCGGACGCGGCATCGCCCGCCACTGGTTCGCGGTGACCGACCAGCGGATCGGCGCCGGACTCCATCTGCTCGACGCGACCGGCACGGCCCTGTCCCGGGACCGGCTCGCGGAGGCCGTCGGTGGCCACGGCATGGTGTACGACACCGCGAAGACGTATCGCCGAGCGGTCGACGAGGCTCTCTTCGGGCTCGGGGAGCAGCGCTACGGCGCGCTCGTCGACCTCCTCATCCAGCTGCGTCAGCCCCAGTTGTCCAAGCGCCCCAACGAAGCCGCGCTGTCCCGGGCGCTGACGGAGGCGCTGCCGCCGATGGACCAGGCGGTCGTCGCCGACGCGGCGGAGGCCTTCCGGTCGCTGGACGAGGAGAAGGAGGAACTGCGGGCGGCGCGCGAGGCCGAAGGGGCCTCGTCGGGGTTCCTCGACCACTACCGGCGCTACGCCCGCATCGCCTCCCGGCGCCGGGCCCGTCTGCCCCGCACCGAACACGCCCGCTACGAGCACATTCAGCGGGAGCTTCTCAAGGCACAGGGCGACCGCGAACAGGCCGTGACGGACCGGGCGGAGTCCCAGGAGCGGGCGGCGTCGCTCGACGAGCGCGCGGCGCGATTGAGCGCGCAGGACGCGGCCCTGCGGACCGGGCCCGGGATGCGCGACGCCCGCGCACTCGACCAGGCGGCGTCCGACGCCTCCCGTACGGCGGCGGACCTGACGCGGTCCGAGACGGACCGGCAGACGGCGTCCCAGGCACACACCCGGGCCCTCGGCAGGCTCGCCACCTCGACGAACCGGCTGACCACCGCACAGGAGACACTGGACGACGTCCTGGGCCGGGTGGCCGGGAGTGCCGCGGCGGCCCGGCTCGACGTCCCGCGGACCGAGGGAGCCCCTGCCACGGCCCTGCGCCGCGCGGCGGACGAGGCGACGGCGAGCAGACGGCGTGCCGTCGGGCATCTGGAGGACCTCGCCGAGCGGGCCGAGCGGGCCGAGGAGACACGCAGGGCCGCCCGGCTGCGGGCCGACGAGGCCGACGAGGAGGCCGTGCACAGCGGGGAACTGCTGGCCGAGGCCGAGGAAGGCGTCGCGGAAGCCGGGCGCGTGCTCCTCGCGGCCGTGCGGGAACACCTGTCCGGGTGTGTGGAGTTGCGGGTGGCTGGGCTGCCGGGGGTCCTCGACGCGGTGCAGGGGTGGGTGAGCAACCTGGACGGGCCTCACCCGGCACGTGCCGCCGCGGCCGGAACCCACCGTGCCCTAGCCTCCCACCTGGCCGACCAGGCCGCCGCCCTGGCCCATCGCGAGGCGGCGGCGACGGAACGGCAGCGACTGGTGGCACAGGAACTGACCGCGCTCGAAACGGGCGGGCAGCCAGGCCCGTCGGCTCCGTACACCCGCACTCCCGATGTCCGGGTACGAGGCATCGGAGCCCCGCTGTGGCGGCTCGTCGACTTCCGCCCGCACGTCACCGAGACCGAACGCGCGGGGCTGGAGGCCGCGCTGGAGGCGTCGGGGCTCCTCGACGCCTGGGTACGACCGGACGGTTCCGCGGTGGCGGTGGACGGGCACGACGTGCTCCTCGACCCCTTGGACCTGCCCGGCGGAGGCGGTCTCGACCGCGTGCTGTGTCCGGCGGTCAACCACGCCGACGTGGGGGCCGCCGCCGTGGGAGAACAGACGGTCCGGCGCCTGCTGGCCTCGATCGGGCTGGCCGGGAAGAACGGTGACGGGCCGACGGCGGACGGCGACGGGCCGGCGGCGGACGGCGACGGGCCGGCGCAGGACATCCGGGAGGCGGGCGGCAACCACACCTGGGTCGCCACGGACGGGCGCTTCCGCGTCGGCGCGTTGACCGGGAGCTGGGCCAAGGACAGCGCCCAGTACGTAGGGGAAGGAGCGCGGGAACAGGCACGCCGCACCCGGATCGGCGAACTGCACGTCGAGCGGGAGGCGTTGGAAGCGGAGAGCGAGCAGCTGGCCGAGACACAGCGCACGGTGGCAGGGCGCCGTGAGGTGCTCGACGCCGAACTCGCGGCCGTACCCGGCGACGACGACCTGCGCCACGCGCACGCACGGGTCACCGCCGCGGCCGACGCGATCCAGCGGGCCCGTGCCCGGCAGCGGGAGCGGGCCGCCGAACTGCACAGGGCGGCCGACGAGGCCGACCGCAAGGCGACCGAACTCAGCGAGACGGCGGCCGCCATGAACCTCCCCACCGACCGGGAGGGGCTGGCCTCCGTGCGCCAGGCGCTCGCCGATCACACCGCCCACCTCGCGGCGCTGTGGCCGGCCCTGCGCGAGCGCGTGGACGCCGAGCTCGCGGTCACCGGGGACCAGGCCGAGACCGACCGGGCCGAACTCCTCGTCTCCGAACTCGCGGAGCGCGCCATGGAAGCGGCCCGTCTCGCCGCCTCGGCGGACGAACACCTGCGGACGCTCCGCTCCACCGTCGGAGCGGCCGTCGCCGAACTCCAGCGTCGGCTGGAGGAGACCGCGGCCGCGGTCCGCGTCTGCGAAAGTGAGCAGCAGCGGGCACAGGCGGCCCTGCGCGACGCAGACCGGCGGGCCGGCCATGCCGAGGGGCGCATCGAGCGGCTCAACGAGGACGTCACGGACGCCACGGCCGCGCGAGAGCGCGCCGTCGCGGCGCTCCAGCGGTTCGTCTCGACCGGGCTGCTCGCCGTCGCCCTCCCCGACATCGTCGTACCGGACGACGACGGTGGGACGTGGGCGGCCACCCCCGCCGTGAGCCTTGCCCGTGCCATCGAGTCCCGGCTCTCGTCCACCGACGATTCGGACGCGGCCTGGGAACGCGTTCAGAAGCTACTGAGCGAGGAGTTCGGCAGGCTGCAGGACGCGCTCTCCCGGCACGGTCACACCGCCACGGCCCGTCCGGGCGAGGACGGCATGCGGGTCGAGATCGTCTACCAGGGCCGGCAACGCGCCGTGCCCGAACTCGCCGAAGCCCTGGCCACCGAGGTCGCCGAACTGACCCGCATCCTGTCGGCGCACGAACGCGAGATCCTGGAGACCCATCTGATCACCGAGGTCGCCGGAACACTCCAGGAACTGATCGGAGCCGCCGAACGCCAGGTGCGCGCCATGAACCAGGAACTGGAGGAGCGGCCCACCTCGACCGGAATGAAGCTGCGCCTGGTGTGGCGGGCCTCCCGCCGGGCCCCGCAAGGGCTGGCCCAGGCCCGGGAACGGCTGCGCCAGTCGGCCGACGCGTGGTCGCCGCAGGACAGGGCGGCGGTCGGCGTGTTTCTCCAGGAGCAGATCGCTCGCCGCCAGGCCGATGACAGCACGGGCAGTTGGCAGGAGGACCTCACCGCCGCCCTCGATTACCGGATGTGGCACGAGTTCGGCGTCGAACGGCACCAGCACGGCAAGTGGGTGCCCGCCACCGGTCCCGCCTCCGGCGGCGAACGCGTCCTGGCGGCGTCCGTGCCCCTCTTCGCCGCCGCGTCCTCCCACTACGCGAGCGCGGGCGGCGCGCACGCCCCCCGGCTGGTCACCCTGGACGAGGCGTTCGCCGGAGTCGACGACGACTCCCGCGCCAAGTGTCTCGGCCTGCTGCGTGCCTTCGACCTCGACGTCGTCATGACCAGCGAACGGGAATGGGCCTGCTACCCGCAAGTGCCCGGCATCGCCATCGCACAGCTCTCCCGCGTCGACGACATCGCCGCCGTCCTGGTGACCCGCTGGGAATGGGACGGCAGCGACCGACGGCGCGGCACCGAGCCGGGCGCCACTCCGCGTGCGACGGCGGTTCCCCTCCAGCCCGACGGCCGCGAACGGAAGGGCCAGGACGCGGCGGGACCGGTCCCCGGGACGGCGTGGACCGCTGGTGCGGAGGGCATCGGAGAACAGGAGTCCCCGTGGACGTGAACCCTCCCGCTCGGCCGGCCGCCGCGATACGGGCGTCCGAACCTCGGGCATCCGGGCAGCGGGAGGAACCGGCGTCCGAACCTCGGGCACCGGGGCAGCGGGAGGAACCGGCGGACGTCGTGGCGGCGGAGCAGCCCGGGACACCGCAGAGCGAAGGACGGACCGGCCAGGTCGACGCCGAACGCCTCGGACGACTGCTCGGAGACCCCGGCCTCGCCTGGCTTCTGGACCGCGTCCGCCGGCGGATGGCCGGCGGCCGGCCCCTCACCGGCGCGGTCACCCTGGCGCACCCCGACGAACTCCAACGCGAAGCCGCCGAGCGCCTTCTGGGACGCGCACCGAGCGCGGGCCGCTCCCTGACGGTACGCCTCGACGCGGTGGACGCGATTCTGCGCCGCTCCGGTGCCGGTCCCGACGGCCTGGGGGCCGCGGTGGTGGCCCTGACCGGACCCGTCGCCGTGCACGCGGAGATGCGCGACCGGGAGGAACGGGCCTGGGAAGAGGCGTACGCGCCGCTCGGCGCCCTGGATTCCGGGCTGGCCGACTGGGTGGAACGGATCCGCAGGGACGGTCTCGTACGGCGGCTCGCGCGCACGCCGGAAGCCGCCGGCCCTCTGGTGGGCGCTGCTGTACGGGCGCTGCGGATGCTGCCCGCGGTTCCCCCGATGTCACGTGCGACGTTCGCGGCACGCCATCTCTCCGGCGCCCATGCCCTGGACGAGGGAACTCCGCTCGCCGCTCTCGTCCTGTCAGGGCTCCGGACCCTCATGGGTTTTCCCGACGGCTCCGGTGCCGAGTGGCGACGGGAAGCCTGGGCTTCGGCCGGACTGCTCAAGGACGATGTGTCATCAACCGTCCTGACCCTCAACCTGCGGGGTACACCCGCCCTCGACTGGATGGCCGACGCGGGGGAGCCCTCCGTCCTGACGCTGCGTTCGCTCACCCGCCACGCTCCGAGTAACGTCCTCCCAGGAACAGGAGCCGTGCACGTGTGTGAGAACCCTGCCGTCCTGTCCGCCGCTGCCGACACCTTCGGCCCGGCGTGCCCGCCCATGGTGTGTCTCCAGGGACAGCCCTCGGCGGCTGCGCTCACTCTGCTGCGCGGCCTGTCCGCGCAGGGAGCCGAACTTCTCTACCACGGTGACTTCGACTGGGGTGGGGTGCGCATCGCCACGGCGCTGGGGCGCGGTGCCCCGTGGCGGCCTTGGAGATATGGAGCGGCCGACTACCGGGCGGCCGTATCCAGGGCGACGGAGCCGCAGCAGTTGGCCGGCGCGCCCGCCGCGACTCCGTGGGATCCGGCCTTGACCATTGCCCTCACCGAGCACGGGGTTCGTGTCGAAGAGGAGGCGGTGCTCGAAGATCTGCTCTCGGACCTGGAGGAGTCGGCCCGTCGCGGCGCATCCCGAAGTGCCGAGCGCTCCGGACCGAGTTCGCCGCGGAGTACGGCCCGGTAGGCGTCGGCCTCCTGGGCGGCCTGGCGGAACGTCTCCGTCCGCGGGTCGGACCTGGCCGATGCCGCCCGCCCGAAACTGATCGTCCGCGAATCCGCCTGACTCCGGCCGGAGCCGAGGGCGGCTCCTCCTGCCGAAGGCCGCCGCTGGTCCCGGGAGGAACCCGGGAGCGCCGCCGACGCCCGCTGACGCCCGTCGGCGGGCATCGGCGGCGGACCCCTCGCATCTGTGAGGGATGAAGTGGGTGATGCCCCGCAGGCCGTGGACGCCCGCCGGTCCCGGTGCGTTCTCAGACGGGGTAGGCGTGGGTCTGTGCCGCCTTCACCGTCGCCCAGACCTCCGCGCCCGGGTGCAGGTCGAGTTCGGCGGCGGCGACCGTGGTGAGGTCGGCGGCGAGGGGGAGGTCGCCGGTGAGGGCGGCGCGGATCTGGTCGCCGTGCGACTCCAGGCCGACGACCTCGCAGCGCCAGAGGTTGCGGGCGCTGGAGCCGGCGGGCCGGCTCCGGTGGAGAGTGACGGCGCTCGGGGGGAACGCCACGAAGGCCGGTCCGGACAGGACCTCCGTGGTGGTGACGGCGGGGCCGGCGTCGAGGCGGACCGTGTGGCCCTCGGCGCGGCCCCGGTAGAGGTTGAGGCCGACGAGCTGCGCGATGTAGTCCGTACGGGGGTGACGGGCGATGTCGGACGGGCTGCCCTCCTGGACGACTTCGCCGTGCTCCACAAGGACCAGGCGGTCGGCGAGGACCATGGCGTCGAGCGGATCGTGCGTGACGAGTACGGCGACTGCTTCGAACTCGGCCAGGTGGCGCCGGAGTTGGGTGCGGACCTCCAGGCGGGTGCGGGCGTCGAGGGCGGCCAGGGGCTCGTCGAGAAGGAGCAGGCGTGGGCGGGTGGCGAGGGCGCGGGCGAGGGCGACGCGCTGCGCCTGGCCGCCGGAGAGCCGACGGGGCTTGGCGCCGGTGTGATCCGCGAGACCCAGGCGGTCGAGCCACATGGCGGCCTGTGCACGCGCCTCCGCCTTGGTCGCCCCCTGGCAGCGCGGCCCGAACGCCACGTTGTCCAGGGCGGTCAGGTGGGGGAAGAGCAGATAGTCCTGGAAGACGACGCCGACCGGACGGGACTCCGGTGGCGTACGCTCCAGCGTCGCGCCGTCCAGCCGCAGGTGACCGCCGGTGAGCGGGGTCAGGCCGGCGAGCGCGCGCAGGGCCGTGGTCTTGCCCGCGCCGTTCGGGCCGAGCAGGGCGACCACCTCGCCGGGTGCGGCGGTCAGCGCCACGTCGAGGCGGAATACGCCGCGGTCCACCACGAGGCGGGCGTCGAGCCCGTGGGCGGCGTCGCCGCGGACGTCATGGGTCTCGGTCATCGGGCGGTCATCCAACGGTCGCGCAGCCCGGCCAGCACCGCGATGGACACGGCCAGCAGCACCAGGCTGAGGGCGATCGCCGCCTCCGGATCGCTCTGCAGGGCGAGGTAGACGGCAAGGGGCATCGTCTGGGTGCGGCCGGGGAAGTTGCCGGCGAAGGTGATGGTCGCACCGAACTCGCCGAGCGCGCGGGCCCACGCCAGGACCGCGCCGGCCGCGATGCCCGGCGCGATCAGCGGGAGCGTGACCCGGCGGAAAGCGGTGAAGCGGGAGGCGCCCAGGGTGGTCGCCGCCTCCTCGTAGCGCGGGTCGGCGGCCCGCAGGGTGCCTTCGACGCTGATGACGAGGAACGGCATCGCCACGAACGCCTCGGCGACCACGACCCCCGCCGTGGTGAACGGCAAGGTGATGCCGAACCACGAGTCCAGCCACGTCCCGACGATGCCGTTGCGGCCGAGCGCCGTCAGCAGCGCCACGCCGCCCACGACCGGCGGCAGGACGAGTGGGAGCGTGACGAGAGCGCGGACGAGGCCGCGGCCGGGGAACTCGACCCGGGCCAGCAGCCAGGCCAGCGGCACCCCGACGACCAGACTCACCGCGGTCGCCGCCGTGGCGCAGACCAGGGACAGCTGGAGCGCCTGCCACACCTCGGTGCTGGTCAGCTGCTCGGGCATGCTGCGCCACGGGGCCCGTACGAGCAGCGCGACCAGCGGCACGACCAGGAATGCCACGCCGAGCAGCGCGGGCACCAGCAAAGGAAGCGGTACGCCGCGGACGCCACCCGCCCGGGCACGCCGACGCCACGGACCGCCCCGGCGGGTGCCGGTCGCGGCGTCGGACTTGGCGGTCGAGGTCACGGCTTCAGGAACCCGGCCCCGGTCAGGACCTTCTGGCCCTCGGCAGACTGCACCAGCGCGATGAATGCCTTGGAGGCCGCGGCGTTGGGGGCGTCCTTGAGCAGAGCGATCGGGTAGTCGTTGACGGCGTCGGCCGACTCGGGGAACTGCACGCCCTCCACCCTGTCACCGGCCGCCTTCACATCGGTCTGGTACACGACCGCCGCGTCGGCCTCCTTCAACTCGACCTTGGTCAGGGCGCTCTTGACGTCCTGCTCGTACGACACCGGGGTGAGCTGGAGACTGCTGGCGTCGAGGGCCTTCTGGGCGGCGGAGCCGCACGGCACCTGCTTGTCGCAGAGCACGACCTTCAGACCCGGCTCGGTGAGGTCCTTGAGGGAGGAGATCTTGTCGGGGTTGCCCGGCAGGGTGGCGATCTCCAACTGGTTGCGTACGAAGGTGGCCGGCGTGCCGGAGATGTCGCCCGCGTCGGTGACGATCTTCATCGTCTTGGGGCTGGCCGCGGCGAACACGTCGGCCGGCGCACCGCCGGTGATGCTCGCGGCGAGAGCGTCGCTGCCGCCGAAGCTGAAGGTCACCTTCGTACCCGGGTGTTGCTTCTCGAACTCCTTGCCCAGGGTCGTGAAGCTCTCCTTGAGGGAGGCGGCGGCGAAGACGGTCACCGTGCCGGAGAGCTTCGGCGACGAGGACGACGAGCCGTCGGACTTCGCGGGGGAGTCCGGGCCGGAGGAAGAACAGGCGCTCAGTGCCAGCAGCGCGGCGGTGCCTGCACCGGCCACCTGCAGGGTCCGGCGGGTCCGGCGCGCGGTACGGGTCATCACGGGTCCACTCCCTCTGGTCCTGACGGACACATCTACGGTCTGTCGGCGACCACATCGGTCGACTTGATCACGGCGATCGCCGGGACACCGGGCTCCGGGCCCGGTTCCTCAGCCGGCTCACGGCCAACCGTCGTCTCCACCCGTTTCCCGCCGTCGACCAGACGCCTCACGGTGTCGGAACCGACGCCGGGCAAGGCGGCCGCGTCCCCGATCCGGTAGGTACGCATGCGCCGATCATACTGCCGCAGATGCAAGGAGAAAGTCTTCTGTGGCTTTGCATGAGCCGGATCAATGATCTGTCGGGATTGCATGTGCGTTTGTACGGGGCGGGTGTCCGGGTACGGACATCAGGGAGGTGGTAGTCCGTGAGTCAGTCCCCCGCAGTGGCGGACACGGTGGCGGAACTCGCCCTCACCGGCGATCTGGCCCGCCCGGCCCGCCTGACGGTGCCCGATCTGCTCGCCTGGCCGCAGCGCGAGGTCGAGGTCGGCTTCGAGTGCGCCACCAGCGGCATCCAGCACCACCGCTTCACCGGACCGCTCCTGCACGACGTCCTGTCGGCGGCAGGACCTGCCTTCGACCCCGCACGCCGTAAGGACCGCCTGCGCTTCCTGATCGCGGTGTCCGGCGCGGACGGCCACCACGCCCTGCTGTCCTGGGCGGAGATCGACCCCGACTTCGGCCGCGCGCCCGTACTGCTCGCCGCCACGGTCGACGGCACGTTCCTCGACCGCGCAGGCGCCCAGCTCGTCCTGCCCCAGGACCGCTGCGGGGCCCGGCACGTCAGCGGCATCAACGCGATTCGCGTGGACGGTGGCTACACCTCGTGGGCGTGACGGCACCGGGCCGTACCCGTACGGCAACGGCGAAGGGCGGCCCGATCGGCAGGGCGGGACCGGCGGGCGTTCTGGCGGTACGCGGACGAGAACCGGGTCGCACGGGTACTCGGCCGGCGGCCGGCCCCCGGGGAGGCCGCCGGTCCGCGGCCGGAATCCCGCGTTCCCCGGTCAGACGCGGTCGATGTGCACATTCGTCGACTTCACCCGGGCGGTGGCCTCCATGCCGACCTCCAGCCCCAGTTCCTCCACGGCTTCACGCGTCAGCAGCGACACCAGCCGGTGCGGGCCGGCCTGGATCTCCACCTGGGCGGCGACATCACCGAGCTTCACCGCGGTGACGATCCCGGGGAAGGCATTGCGGACCGAGGTGTACGAGGATTCCCCCTCACCGCCACCGGCCTTCGCCAGTTCCACGGAGAAGTCGGCAAGATCCTTCCCCTCGATGAGCCGCCGCCCGCTCTCGTCCCGATGGGTGGCCACCCGGCCGGCGTCGGCCCAGCGCCGCGCGGTGTCGGGGCTCACGCCGAGGAGCCGGGCGGCCTGGCCGATTGTGTAGAACTGCATACGCGCCAAGATAGGCCCATCCACGGACGTCCCTGCGCACCGCACTGGTCCGGCCGGGCAGGCTCCGCGGATGTCAGCCGACCTTGCCGACGGGGCCGACTTCCAGCTTGGGGCCGTTGTCGGAACCGTCGGTGACGGGGAGCGAGCCCGCGGGCCACTCCGCGGTCGCCTGATGCGTGTCGTTCGGGGGAGTGACGACGATCTGGGTGGGCCGTACGCCGGAGCCGCCCGAGTTGTTGACCGGGAACTGAATGTTGAAGGCGGCGGAATCCCCGGGCTTGAGGGTGGCCGGGTACGCCTTCTCGTGGTTGCGCGGAACCGACATGGTTCCGGCACTGGTCTCCAGGTCGACGCCGGGGAAGCCGCTCACGCGGCAGGCCCGGTCGCCCTTGTGGAAGAGCTGGACCGTGACGACACCGGTGTCCTTGCTGGTCGAGCCCGCGCTGTTGTCTTCGGCGGTGACGCGGAGTTCGGAGGTCGTGCAGATGGGCGTCTTGGCGCTGCTGCCGCCTCCGGTGCCGCCGCTGCCGTCGGTGCCTGTGCTGCCGGTGCTGTTTCCGGAGCCGTTGCCGGAGCCCTTGCCGCTGTCGCCGCCGGTGGCACCGTTGCCGTTGCCGCCCTGGCCGGCGGATGTGCTCGGCGCGGCACTTGACGCCCCGTCCGCGACGTCGTCCCCGTTGCAGGCGGTGAGGGCGAGTGCGGAGACGAGCGTGATGCCGGCGAGAAGGGTCTTCGTGAGATGCGTGCGCTTCATGGGTCCCCCTGGGTGCGGTGTTCCTCGTTCGTCCGGCGTTGTTGCCGGGCGACGTCCTGAACTGTGCGGGATGGCTGCGACGTTGATCAAGTCGGCGCACTCGATCCGGGACGCTGGAATGGTTCCACCCGCTCTGACCTGGGGAAATGTAGGGGTCCTGGAACGCTGGGCTGGGAGGCGGGGATGGCAGGGGCAGAGTGGTGCGGGCGGGTACCCCGGCCCGATTCCGGCGAGCCGGGGTACCACGCCGCGTCGCGCGGGCGACCCGGTCACCACTCGTCGTAGAAGTCGTTCTCGATCACCCGGAAGCTGCCCCCCACTCCGTCGGTGACGAACACGCCTCCTTCGACGCGGTGCGGGAACACGCCCTGCGTGGCGCCGCGGGGGCCGACGGTGGCGATGGGGGCGCCGTTGTCACAGGTGGCTCCGCTGAAGACCTCGACGGTCCGGCGGCTGTCGTTGAAGATGTTGAAGCTGGTGGAGCCGAGGCCGCTGGCCACGGTGACGCAGCCACTGGGGATGGCGGGGTACGTGCGGTCGTTGAAGTGGATCCTGCCTACGTCGTGACCGCGGCCTCCGTAGCCCCGGTCCCGGTCGCCTCGGCCCTCGTCGCCGCCCCGGTCTTCGTCGCCACCGCGACCCTGGTCGTCGCCCCGGTCGTCGCCCCGGCCCTCGTTGCCCCTGCCTTCGTCGCCGCCTCTCCCCTCGCCGCCTCTGCCCTCGTCCCTGCCCTGGCCTTCGCCGTTGCCCCGGCCTTCGTCCCCCCTCCCGGCGTCGCCCTTGTCCTGGGGGACCGCAGCGGGTGCGGGTGCGGGTGCGGGCGCGGGGGCGGCAGCGGCCTTCTGGACGACCGGGGCGGCCTGGGGCGGTTCGGTGGTGGAGGCCGAGGTGAGGGTGCTGCCGGTGGCGGTCAGGGCCGCGACGGCCGCGACGGCGGCTGTGAGGATGGTGGAACGTTTGGTCATGTCGCTTCTCCTGTCTCAGAGGGGTCGGCTGAGCAGCAGACCCGTGATTGAACGTACGTAGGGTCCCGACAGCTGTCATTTCGGGGCATATCGATCAGCTGATGCCGTGACATCCGTCGGAGCGGCCCTCACTCGCATGCCATTCGAGTGGCTCCTGACGGGTCATCAATGTTGTTGTGAGCGAGTGCATTGATCGGCCGTTCGCCTGTTGGGGTGACCCCCTGATGTCCAATTCACCCCGGAAGCGGCGTGTCGTTCCTTGACTCGATACGGACAGGCGTCATCCGGCTCGGTGCCGTGTGGATTCCGGCCATGGCCGAGCCCTTGAGCCGCCTCCCGAACCGCTGGGCGGAGGGGCCGCTGCCCGGCAGGCCGATGGGCCGTGCCGGCCTCCGTACCGGTCCGCACACCGCCCGGCAAGTGGCACCGGCACGGCGCTGCCCCCGAGCCGGCCTCGTTGCTGACGCCTGACTGCCCCGGGCGCAGGCGGTCGCCCGAGGGCCGGTCTTTCACCTCGATTCGCATGGTATTCACCCGGCGCGTCCATACTCCGATCGGCGACGAAAGGAAAACATCGTGCCCGACACCGGCGTCCGTGTTCCGCCCCGTCCACGGTGAACCCCTGGACGGCGGAGCCGGTCTGCACACCGGCCTGTGCGAAGAGTCCGGCAGCAGGTGTGCCGCTGCCCGAGACGGTCCGCCGCTACGTGTCCGTCGCCCGTACGCTCATCCACAGCGCGGCGACGGGAGACCGGCTGGCCGGCCCCCGGACCCTGCGCGCCGAGGCCCGCGCCGTTCTCACCGCCCTCGGGATACAGCTGGACCTGGACCTGGAACAGGACCCGACCCCCGTGCGGGACGTGGATCCGGAGCGGGGCCGCCGTCCGCTGTCCGTACCCGGGCCGACCGGGACCCTGGTCGTGGCCAATCACATCTCCTGGCTCGACGTGATCGTCCTGCTCGCGGTCGAGCCCGTGACCCTGCTGGCCAAGCGCGAGGTCGGCACCTGGCCCGTCATAGGGACGCTGGCCCGGCGCATCGGTACGTGCTTCATCGACCGGGAGGGCCTGCGCGAGCTGCCGGGCACCGTGGCCGAACTGGCGCGGATGCTGCGCACCGGGCAGTCCGTGATGGTGTTCCCGCAGGGGACCACCTGGTGTTCCGTTCCCGGCGGTACGTTCCGGCGCGCGACCTTCCAGGCGGCCGTCGACGCGGGTGCCCCGGTCCGGCCGGTGACGATCGACTACTTCCAGCACGGCGTCCCCAGCACGGTCGCGGGCTTCCTCGGTGACGAGGGGTTCGCCATGTCCCTGCGCCGGGTCGTCGGCGCCGGGGAACTGTCGGCCCGGGTCACCACGCACCGCCCGCTGACCGGCGGCGACCGGCGCTCACTGGCGGCCGAGGCCCAGCGGGCCGTGTCGGGATCCAGGGCGCCGGCCCATGCCTGACTCCGCCCGCTGCCGGGGCGCCGCCGGGACTGTTCAGTGCCGGGGCGCCGCCGGTCCCGTGCAGGTCGTACTCAGGTCATCCGTACGAGAGGTTGGCGCAGGGGTTGTCGTCGGCGGAGCGGGCGCCCTCGGCCACCCGCGAGGGGACGGTGGGCGGGGGCGAGGCAGTGGTCTCCGGTCCGGCCGCGTACACCGTGCCGACGACGACCGCGATGCCCTTCGTAGCCGTCTCGTTGAGTTCCGCGCCGGGGAAGAGCCGGGCGGCCTTCTCGGCTCCGGCCTGCTGGCCGGGGCCGTACTCGATCACGGTCGAGGCCCGGGGCCGGTCCGTTGCCGGCGCCGTCGCGGTGCGGGTGACGGTGAAGCCGTGCTCGCCGAGCGTCCGGGCGGCACGGGCGGCAAGACCGGTGACGGTGGTGCCGTTGTACACGGCCACCGAGACACCGGCGCCGGAGACCGGCCCGGCGGCGCTCGGCGACGGGGCCGCGGTGGGGGCCGCCGTGCCGTGCCCGCCGGCGTCCTGTCCGTCGATGGTGCGGTCGGCCCGCAGTGCCGCCCACAGGGCGTCGGCGTCGGGATGGACGATCGCCACGCGCGCACCCTGGTATCTCCAGGGCAGGGTCACGAACTTGGTGTTGTGCAGGTCGATGTCCTTCATCGACATGGCGAAGGAGACCAGTTTTCCGGCGGTGCCGAGTCCGGGATCGACGGTCATCGACCTGGTGGCCGCGTCCGCGAGCGGCAGCAGTCTGGTGGGTGTGAGGCCGTCGCTCTTCACCTGCTTCAACAGGCTGGCCACAAAAGCCTGTTGACGTTGTATTCGGCCTATGTCGGAGCCGTCGCCGATGCCGTGCCGGATGCGCACGTAGTCGAGCGCGCGTTGGCCGGAGACGGTCTGCGGGCCCTTGGTGAAGATCCGCTTGCCGCGGGTGGGGCGATGAGGGTCGAGGTCTCCTTGGTAGACGTCCTGGGGCAGACAGACCTGGACGCCGCCGACGGCCTCGGTCATCGCCGCGAAGCCCTTGAAGTCGATGACGACGGTGTGGTCGACGCGCAGCCCGGTCAGCTTTTCGACGGTGTTCTGGGTGCAGGCGGGGTTGCCCTGGGCGGTCTCGCCCACCGAATAGGCCGCGTTGAACATGGCATTGGCCTGCGGCTCGGACCAACTGCCGTCGGGCCGTTTGCAGGGCGGGATGTCGACCAGGGTGTCGCGGGGGATAGAGACGGCGATGGCGTGCTTCTGATCGGCGTAGGTGTGCAGCAGGAACGCGGTGTCGGAGCGGCCGATGTCGTTCTTGTCGCCGCCGCCCAGTTCGCTGTTGCCGCCGGTCCTCCCGTCCGAGCCGATCACCAGTACGTTCGAGCCTTTGGTGGCGGCGGGCGGCCGGTTGTCGGAGACTCCGTCCGCGCTGAACGTGCTGATGTTCCCGTTGAGCCGTGCGTAGAGCCAGCCGGCTCCGGCCGTGAGCAGGACGAGCAGCGAAACCCCGAGGGTGAGGACGGTCCGGGCCCGGCTCCGCCTGCGCCGTCGGTTGTGCCCGGTCGCGGCACGTGCGCGGCGCCGGGACACCTGGCGGCTGCCTGTCATTCGCTCACCCCATCGGTTCCGGTCATGAGCGAAGGGGGTGATCGGGACCGCCCCCGCCATGACGGTTGTACAGTTGCGCAATGTAGCAAGTGTTTCTGTGTGGACGGCGCACGGCGTGGTCCGCCGAGGAGAAGGAAGGGCGGGTGGGCGGAGTGTTCCGCAACGCGTTGGAGCCTTGGCATCTGCTGATCTTGGGGCTCGTGATCGTCCTGCTGTTCGGATCGAAGAAGCTGCCCGACACCGCACGGGCGCTGGGCAAGTCGCTCCGCATCCTGAAGAGCGAGACCAAGGCCATGAAGGAAGAGGGTGAGTCCCAGCCGGCCTCTTCTGCCGCTCAGGCGCCTCCCGAGCCCGATGTCCCCGAGCGGACGGCATCCAGGATCATCCGGTCGGCCCCTGGCGACGCCGCGTCGGGCCGCCCGGTGGCGGAGAACGGAACCGAGCCCCGCTGACACGCCGGGGGCCGCGCGGCGCGCCGGGGGCGACGTCATGGACGAGGATGACAGTGGCGAACAGCTGCTCGCCGAACGGGAGTTCCTCGCGATCAGCCGGGGTGCGCGTCCGGTCCGACCGCATCGCCCTCGACCAGGACACCGGCATCGCCGAGCTGCTGTTCGCTCCGAGTATGTAGGGTTCGTCCACCGCAAGGTGCGGTGCACGAAGGAGCGGGCGGGCGAGCGGCCGAGAGGCCGGGCGCGGAGGGTCAGCGTGAGCAAGGAACGCAGGAAGCCGCGAAACGGCGCGGGGCGCAGGGCCGGAAAGAAGCCACGGGGGCAGCTCACGAGACGGGGCAAACTGTTCGTCCGCGGCGGAGCCGCGCTGGCCGTGCTGCTCCTGGCGGCCGGCGGCGCCGCCGCCTGGGTCTACCAGAGCCTCGACGGGAACATCCACTCCGCCGACATCGATGACCGGCTCGGCGGCGACCGGCCGGCCAATATGAGTCCCGGTTCCAAGAACATCCTGGTGGTGGGCTCGGACTCGCGCGACGGCGACAACGGGAAATACGGCAAAGGCCTGACCACGATGCAGTCGGACACTCTGATGGTGATGCACATGGCAGCCAACCGGAAGTGGGCCACCGTCGTATCCCTCCCGCGCGATTCATGGGTCGGCATACCGGCCTGCGACAAGGGTGACGGCACCAAGTCCACGCCGCACCACTTCAAGATCAACGAGGCCTTCGCCATCGGCGGAACGAGCGGTGAGGTCGCCGGGGCCGCGGCCTGCACCATCCGAACCGTCGAGCAGAACACCGGCCTGCGCATCGATCACTTCATGTCGATCGACTTCCAGGGTTTCAAGGGCATGGTGAATGCCCTGGACGGCATAGAAGTCTGTCCCGAGACGGCGATCCACGACAAGAAGGCCCATCTCGACATGGAGGCGGGGTGTCAGACCGTCAGGGACGAGAAGGCCCTCGGGTACGTCAGGACCCGCTACAGCGTGGGAGACGGCTCCGACATCGGCAGGATAGGCCGCCAGCAGGAGTTCATGGAGGCCCTCGCCGACAAGGCGCAGAAGAAACTGACCAGCCCGACCGCCCTGTACGGCTTCCTCAACTCGGCGACCAAATCACTGACCACGGACAAGAAGCTGGCGGGGATCGACTCCCTCACGGGGCTCGCCTCCGAACTCAAAGGGATCCCGAGCGACCGGCTGGCCTTCCTGACCGTGCCGAACTACGGGCGTGAGGCGGACGTGCCCACCGACAAGGCCAATGTGGTGTGGCAGTACCCCCAGGCGGCGGACCTCTTCGCTTCGTTGGCCGCGGACGAGGAAGTTGACAAGAAGTCACTGGAGGCCCGCAGCAAGAACCCCGTCTACGCCGCCACGATCCGTGTGAGCGTACTCAACGGGACGGGCAAGCCGGGGCAGGCCGCGAAGGTCGCGGAGGCGCTGCGCACGGCGGGATACACGGTCGTCGGCACGGACAACGCCCCCAGTGACACGGGAAAGACATCGGTCACGTTCCCGCAGGGGCTCGACCGGCAGGCGAAGGCGCTGGTCTCCCGGCTGCCAGGAGCGCGAGCGACCCAGGACCCGGCGGCCGCTCCGGGGACGGTGACGCTGACCGTCGGCAAGGATTTCGACGGCGTGCGCTGACCGACGGGCGGCGGGGCGCGTAGTGCCAGGCTCCCGCAGCGCGCGGTCGAACGTCGAGCGCCGGACCGCCTCGCGGGCCGACGGCCGTTGCCGTCGGCCCGCGAGGGAGCGCCGCTGCTCCGCTGCCGGACCCATGGATACGCGCTCCCCGGCCGGTGTCGCGCACCACTGCCTCCTCCGCCGCCGCTCCACGCGGTCAGTCGAAACAGGTCCGGACCGGAGGCCGTGATCTGGTCCCACAGCGGGCGGGCCTGGAACCACCCCGCCAGGTGGGTGCCGAGCTGGCCACGGGTCACCAGGGCCGTCTCCCGGTCGATGAGTTTCGGCGTGCCGGCAGCCATGGCCAACAGCTGGGCCCGGCAGGAGCGTTCCATGGTGATGAACCACCACACGGCCTCGGCGACCGAGTGGCCGACGGTCAGCAGACCGTGGTTCTGGAGGATGACGGCCTTGTTCCCGCCCAGGGCCTCACCGATCCGCCTGCCCTCCTCGACCTCGTCGACCACGCCCTCGTAGTCGCTGTACAGGCCGTGGTCCTCGAAGAACGGGCAGGCGTCCTGGGCGATCGGGTCGAGCCGGATGCCGAGGCTGGAGAAGGCCTTGCCGTGCGGGGAATGGGAGTGCGCGGCGGCCACGACATCGGGGCGGGCGGAGTGCACTGAAACCACGTCAACCCGCCCTGACCAGCAAGTCAGCCACAACCGCGCAGCGGGGGACCTCAACGCGGAATGAGGCGGTTTGAAGCCTCCCCGCAGGGCGACTTCGAAGGCCCAAATCCTCATCTCCCACACAGCACCGCAGCAAGGAGCTCTTCTCCGTCGAACTCCTCTCTGCGACGGAGTCAAGCTCAGGGGTGGAAGGTTTCGAAGTACTCCGGCTTGAGCTTGTTGAGCCAGGCGTGGGTCACACCGGTCCATCCGATACGAAGGAAATCGGCTTTGCCATCCCCGTCGATGTCGGCGAACTGCACGTCCTTCTGCGGCACGTCGGCGTCACCCGCGATCCTTCCGATGTCCCGGAACTTCCCGCCCGCCCCCTTGGCGCCTTCGTTGATCCAGGCCCGGGCACCACCCTTGGCGGTGACAAGGATCCGGTCGGCACGCCCGTCCCCGTTGATGTCCGCGTACCGGATCTCCTTGGCCTCCGCCGCAGATCCACTGATCTCGTCGGGTGCGGCCCAGTCCAGGTACTCACGTCCGTCCTTGGACTGGAAGTCCCTGTTGTACCAGGCCTTCGTCCTGCTGTCCGGCTCGATCAGCAGGTAGTCGTCACGTCCTCCTCCGGTGACGTCCGCGAACCGAATCCGGGTGGCCGTGTCGATGGACAGCCTGTTGCCGGTGGATCCTGCCGAGAACACGTCGGAGACACCGGTGTAGGTGTTCATGCACATGCGGGCGCCGGACGGATTCTCCTTCTTCCAGGTATGGACGATCAACCTGCCCGTCAGGTCGACGATCATGCAGTCGGGAAAGCCGTCACCGTCGATGTCGCCGAAGCGGAGAGTGTTGCCCACCGCCCCGGCGGGGGGTTTGTAGGAGTTCTTCCCCGGGGCGAAGGGCTTCCAGCCCGCACCCGAGGGGCCGTAGTTCCACAAGAACTGGAAGTGTTGGTCCTTGTCGACCGTCACGAATTCGGCCATGTGGTCCTTATCGATGTCGACCATCCAGAAGTGGTTCGTGGGCGGGAACTCCTTGGGCTGGATGACGCCGCGGTCCTCCCAGCCCGAGCCCAGCTTGTTCGCCTTCCCGCCCCCGGCATCGTTGCCCGCCCCGGTGTCCGCGGCCGGTGCGTCGGAGCCGGAACCTGCCGCGGAGGGCGCGTCGCCCGAAGCCTCGCTGTCCGGGGCTGTGCCCCGGGGCGAACTCGTCGGGGTGGTAACGGATTTGCCGTCGTCGTCGGAGCTCCAGAGCGGTGGCGCGACGTACAGGGTCGTGGCGGTGGCCGCGGGGACGAAGACCGCAGTCAGAAGGATCAACGGGGGGCGGCGTCTGCTGCGTGCACCCCTCTTGGCGGGTTCGCTCTCGGTATTGGCGGCCACGACCGGATCAGTGCCGGTGCCCGGTCCTCGCTCGGGACCGGGCACCGGATTCGGCCCCTTGGTGGTGTCCGGACCGGGAGTGAGGTCCGGTACGGGCCCGTCCCCGACGCCGGACGGTCCAGCCGGCACACTGCTGCTGCCGGGGAACCCGCCGGCGGCTGCCCGCCGTGCCGCGGCCGCCATCACGGCGGCGTTGACGTAGCGGTCCTCCGGGTCCTTGGCGAGCGCCTTGGCGACGAAGACCCTGATCGCTTCCGGAACGTCGTCGGGAAGGTCCGGCAACGGTTCGCTGATGTGTTTGAGGGCGACCTCGACGGCCGAACCGCCGGTGAACGGCGGTACACCTGTGAGCAGTTCGTAGCAGACCACACCGGTGGAGTAGAGGTCGGACGCCGGGACGACGGGCAGCCCTCGCGCGTGCTCGGGGGCCATGTAGAGCGGGGTGCCGACGGCCCTGTGCGTGTCGGTCATCCTGGTACCGGCCTCGGTGCGGGCGATGCCGAAATCGGTCACCGCGACCCGCCCGTCCCCACGGAGCATCAGGTTCGACGGCTTGATGTCGCGGTGCACGATGCCGAGCCGGTGCACGGCGTGCAGCGCGTCGAGCACCTGGGCGACGAGTTCGAGCACCCGGGCGGCCGGAAGGAGCCCGCTCTCTCTGCGCGCCTCTTCCAGCGTCTTCCCCTCGACGAGTCCCATGACGATGTACGCGGCACGCGTCACCGCGTCGTCAGCACCGCCCCTCTCGGGAAACGCCTGCTCACCGTAGTCGTGGACGCCGACGACACCCGGATGGTGGATGGAGGCGAGGATCTTGGCCTCTTTCCGGAAACGCAGGAGGAAGGAGTCGTCGTCAAGGCGCGAGGGGTGCAGGATCTTGACGGCGACCTGGCGTTCGAGGACCTGGTCCTCGGCACGCCAGACCTCGCCCATGGCACCGCCGCCCAACCGTCCGACCAGCACATAACGGCCGCCGATCAGCGTCCCTCGCCCCCACATGCCTGCTCCCCCGTCATGTACAGAGTTTCTGTTGTCAGCCGTGCGCGGCACAGCGTCCCGGAAAAGGTCCGAACCCTCACGGGTACCAGCATCTGATCACCAACCTAGCTGGTACGCACAGCAGTTACCTAAGCCCAATACCAGTGAATATGAGGGATTCAGCTCGTTGTGTTGGGTGTGCCAAGACCCGGACAGGTGAAGTCGGTCGCGAGCGGGCGTTTTTCGGATCGCATTGCTCTCGGAGTGTTGACGCGCGCGTTCCGCCTGACCCGGTGGACGAGGTGATGGCGCAGTGCGGGCGTACTGAGCAGCGTCAGCGGCCCCTTCCGGCACGGGTGGTGGTGTATTTCGTGCTGGCGTGCGCCACGAGGCGCGGTGTTTTCGAGTAGTGGTGAAAGACCACTGCCGTCGGGTCGTCGCAGCGGCCCGATTGAAGCTGGGGATAGCCCGGTCCGGGGAACGCCGGGGAGGGTGGGAGCAGTCCCGACAACGACGGGACGGGCCGGTACTGCCAGACGGCTCGGGTCCGGCTAGCAAGGCCAGTGGGCGTAACGAGAGTGAATCGGTGGTCGAAGCCCCGTAATCGAAGTGCCGGCTCGAAACCTGGCGGATCAGG
>NZ_JBIBVN010000014.1:0-15233 GCF_043080425.1 Streptomyces sp. NPDC015032
CGCACCCACCCCAAACGACAACGTCGGCCTTCAAGACCACAACCGGGTCTCGAAGGCCGACGTCACGCACGGCCCCGAATAAACCAACAGCATCCTTCAGGAGTGCGGGGCCTCACGCGCTGCGCGGCCCGGAGGCCTCGCAGCACCCCTGGGGCCTCTCGTTCGGATCAGGCCGGCCCAGGGAGCGTGGCCTGATCCGAACGGAAGGTCCTAGCGCAGCCGTGCCATCAGCGCGTGCTCCACGAGCGTGATCAGCGCGCTCTTGGCGTCCGCCCGGTGCCGGGCGTCCGTGGTGAGAATCGGGGTGTCGGGGCCGATCTGGAGGGCTTCGCGGACTTCGTCGGGGGTGTAGGGCTGGTGTCCGTCGAAGCCGTTGAGGGCGATGACGAAGGGGAGTCCGCTGTTCTCGAAGTAGTCGACGGCGGGGAAGCAGTCGGCGAGGCGGCGGGTGTCGACGAGGACGACGGCGCCGATGGCGCCGCGGACCAGGTCGTCCCACATGAACCAGAAGCGGTCCTGTCCGGGCGTACCGAAGAGGTACAGGATCAGGTCCTGGTCCAGCGTGATGCGACCGAAGTCCATCGCCACCGTCGTGGTGGTCTTGTCCCCGGTGTGCGTCAGGTCGTCGATGCCCGCGGACGCGGACGTCATCACGGCTTCGGTGCGCAGCGGATTGATCTCCGAGACGGCACCGACGAACGTGGTCTTACCCACGCCGAAGCCCCCTGCCACCACGATCTTCGCCGAGGTAGTGGAGCGGGCCGCTCCGCCGCTAGAGCTTGCGAAGTCCACTGAGCACCCTTTCGAGCAGTGTCACATCTGGCTGGCCGCCGGCGGACTCGTCGCCGCCGGGCTGATGGATAGCGACGAGTCCGGCCTCTGCCAGGTCGGCTACGAGGATCCGGGCAACGCCGAGTGGAATCGAGAGCAGTGCCGAAATCTCGGCGACCGACTTGATCTCGAAGCACAGTCGGCAGATCCGCTGGTGCTCGGGCAACTGCCCTTGCAGCCGGGACGGATCGGCCGTGGTACTGACCAACGCCTCAATGGCGAGTTGGTAGCGCGGTCGCGTCCGGCCGCCGGTCATGGCGTACGGACGGACCAGCGGATTGTGTGCGGCAGGCTCGGCCGGTTCGACCGGTTCGGGGGCCTGCCGCGGTTGTACGGGCTGGATGCGGGGCGACTGGGGCGGGTCGTAGCGGTGCGGCCGCTGCGGAGGCCACCCGGAGCCCTGCTGGGCGCCCAGTGGCTGCTGCGGCTGCTGATAGGGCCGATACGGCTGCTGCGTGCCCTGCCTGCTGGGTGCCGAGGGGAAGTTGAACCGGTTGTCCCCGTGCTCACCCGGTACGTTCTGGCCACCGCTGTGCCAGTGTCCTTCTGGGGGTGTTGTCACGATTCCTCCTCCGCCTGCCGGTCCCGAACCCAGTAGGTCCGCGCCACCGCACTTTATGGCGCGGTGGCGCGAAACGCACTGTCTGCCTATTAGTTAAGAAGACTTCCTTGGAGCTCGGCGCGGAGGTCCGGGGTGAGGACGCCGCCCGCGCGGTCGACAAGAAGGGCCATTTCGTACCCCACCAGACCGATGTCGGCGTCCGGGTGGGCGAGCACGGCCAGCGAGGATCCGTCGGAGATGGACATGATGAAGAGGAATCCGCGCTCCATCTCCACCACCGTCTGATTCACGGCGCCGCCCTCGAAGATCCGGGAGGCGCCCGCGGTCAGCGAGGTCAGACCGGAGGCGACGGCCGCCAGCTGGTCGGCGCGGTCACGCGGAAATCCTTCGGACATGGCCAGCAGGAGTCCGTCGGCGGAGACCACCACCGTGTGCGACACCCCTGGGGTGTTGTCCACGAAGTTGGTGATCAACCAGTTCAGATTCTGCGCCGCCTGGCTCATCGGGCTCACACTAACGCTCCTGGTTGTAGGAATTACTTGTGTCCGAACCCGCGTTACGTCCCCGCAGCACGCCGCGCCGCAGGTTGCTCAACCTGCCGCGGACGTCCTCGGGGGCGCGGGAGACCTGAGGGCCGCCCTGCAACGTCTGCTCCGCCGTTCCCTCGACCAGATTGGCCTTGGGCACCCGCCGGGGAAGCCCGGACGGGGTGACCCCGCCCGCCTTGGGCTCCCGGAGCTTCTCGGCCCGCTCCCAGCGCTCGTCGTTCGTCGAACGCCAGTCGTCGGAGCCGTTCCCGTCCTGCTGTGCCGACGGCTGCTGCTGCGGCAGTTCCTCCTGCTGCTGCGGCTGCTGTCGCGAGGCTGCGGGCCCGTTGTTCCCGCGGCCGGTGGGCTGCCAGTGCTGCTGACCGCCCCGGCGCGGCAGACCGGCTTCGGTCAGCTCGTGGCCGGAGTTGGGGGTGGGCCCCTGACGGTCGAAGCCTACGCGTTCCTGCGGCTCGGCGGGGGCGCTCGGAGCAGATTCCGCTTCGACTTGCGTTGAAGGCTCGTACGCATCCTGATACGCGCCCTGATTCGCCCATTCGTCCTGGTGAGGCCGAGGGGTGAACTGTTCCTCGTGCAACGGCTGCGCGATCTCGCCCGTCGCATATGCCGCCTCCGCATAGCCATCCTGCGGGGTGTGGCCGGGCTGCTCGGCGAAGCCTGCGTCACCGCCGTAGGGGGCGAAGCCGCCCTCGTGCGGAGCCTGTTCGTACGGCTCCTGCCGCGGTTCCTGGGCGTACCCGTTAACGGCGTACCGGCTGTCGGCCGCCTGGTTCCCGGCGTAGGGGTCCTGCGCGAACTGAGGGCGCTCGCCCGTCGTCTGCGCCTCCAGCGCGGCCCGGCGCTCCTCGCGTACCAGCGACCGGCCCACCGGGTCGAGCTGCGCGGCGTCCACCGACGGCTGCTCGTAACGCGAGTCGTCGAAGCCGAGCTCCGCCGCCGTGCGTATCTGTGGCTGGGGCGCGGGCTGTTCGAAGCTCGGCTGCCGCGGAATGATCGAGGAGACGGTGAAGTCGTCCTGTGCGGAGGCCGGTTCGCCGCCGCCGCCGTGGGTGATGGCGTCCGGCAGCATGACCAGCGAGGTGGTGCCGGCCTGCTCGCCCGAGGGCCGCAGCTGGACCCGGATGCCGTGCCGGTCGGCGAGGCGGCCGACCACGAAGAGGCCCATGCGCTGCGACACCGCGGCGTCCACGGTCGGCGGGTTGGCCAGCCTGTGGTTGATGTCGGCGAAGTCCTCGGCGGTGAGACCGATGCCCTTGTCATGGATCTCGATCATCACCCGGCTGTCGGGCAGCCGGGTCGCCGTGACCCGCACCTTGGTCTGCGGCGAGGAGAACGTGGTGGCGTTCTCCAGCAGCTCGGCCAGCAGATGCACGAGGTCGGAGACGGACTGGCCGTGGATCTCGGTCTCCGGCACCCCGGACAGCTCGATGCGCTCGTACGACTCCACCTCGGAGGAGGCGGCCCGCAACACGTCGACCAGCGGCACCGGCTGGTTCCAGCGGCTGCCCGGTTCCTCGCCGGCCAGCACGAGGAGGTTCTCGCCGTTGCGCCGCATACGAGTGGCCAGGTGGTCCAGCCGGAAGAGGCTCTCCAGCTGGTCCGGGTCCGTCTCGTGGTTCTCCAGGGCGGTGAGGAGGCTCAGCTGGCCCTCGATCAGCGACTGGTTGCGACGCGACAGATTGGTGAAGATCGCGTTGACGTTGCCCCGCAGCATGGCCTGCTCGGCGGCCAGTCGCACCGCCTCGCGGTGCACCTGGTCGAAGGCGCGGGCGACCTCGCCGATCTCGTCACGGCTGTCGATCGGAATCGGCTGGACGCGGGTGTCGACCCGGCCCGGATCGGTCCGGGAGAGCTGGTCGACCAGCATCGGCAGCTGCTGCTCGGCGATCCCGAAGGCGGCGGTGCGCAGATGGCGCATCGAGCGGCTCATCTGCCGCGCCATCAGCCCGGCCAGCACGAAGGCGGCCAGCAGGGCCACGATCACCACGGCGGCGTTGATGAACGCGTCGTTCCGGGCGCTGGACGAGATGTCCGCGGCCTCGGTCACGGCCTTGTCGACGAGTTCGTCCTCGATCGTGGTGTAGCCGTCGAACTTGGCCGTGGCGGCGGCCATCCAGGTCTCGGGCGTGATGCCCTTGGCGGCCAGCTTCTGGGGGGACTTGCCCTGCCCGATCTCCTCGGCCATGCCGTCGAAGACCGAGCCGTCGACGCTGGGCGGCGCGACGAACGGGACCCCCGCCGCGTCGGCCTGCTGCCGGGCCTTCTTCAGCCTCTCCGTGCCCTCGGCCGACTTCTCGGCCATGACCTGCCTCAGCCGGGCCGCGTCGGCCTCCGTACCGCCGGAGACGAACTCGCCGAGCGCGATCTGCTCCAGATAGTTGTACGAGCCGAAGGCCTTGACCTGGGCGTCGAACTTGGCGCTCTCCTGGCTCGGACGCACCAGCAGGTGCATGCCGATGGAGCGCTGAAGCGATTCTGCAGCCTTGGCGAGCTCGATCGCGTAGACCGTACGGCCGTAGCTGGTGATGTTGCCGGTACCCAGCCCCAGCTCGTTGCAGAACTCCATCAGGGAGTGCTGCACCTGGACATAGCCCTCTTCCGTCTTCACCGGGTCCATGGCCTCGGCGTAGGCGGCCTTGCGCAGCTCGGGGAGTTTGGGCTCCTCCAGCCGGAACAGCTGAAGACGCCGCTCCAGGCCCTGCTTGCGCGGCAGGTCCTTCACCGCCGTGTCGAACTTGGCCGCAGCGGCGTCGGTGGTGGCCCGGACCCGGTTGACGACGGCGGCGTCCCGCTTGTTCGACAGCAGGGGCTGAGCGGTGAGGTCACGCTCATTGAGGAGCGCCTGGCCGTACGCGGAGGCCGCACGCACGACCAGCGCGGTCTTCTCGGCGTCCTGCGCCTCCCGCCAGGTGTCGATCGACCCCTTCACCTGGAAGCCGCCCATGACCAGGCCGACCAGCACCGGAATCAGGAGGATCGCGTTCAGCCGGGTGGGCACCCGCCAGTTGCGCGGGGCCAGCCGACTGGTGCTCCCCCTGGACTTCGCCGCTTCGGACACACCGGCAGGAGACGCCGCGGCGCGCGGCGGCGGGGTGAAGTTGCCCCGCTCCGACCGCGCCGCGGAGCCCGCGTTGCTTCGCCTCACTCGACCAACAACCTCTCGGCGTCGGCACCTACGCTGTGCCGTGTTTCGTTCAGGGCCGTACTACTCCGGAGTTCATCGAATTCCAGCACGGGGACCGGCCGCGTTCCAAACAGTCGGAACCAGCCATTCCGAGTGGTACATGCCTCAGATAAAACGGGCATAAAGAACGAGCCCCGTCAAAAGGCGGGGCTCATGTGAGCGCAGCGGCACCGATTGAACGCATCGGGTGCCGATCGCGGGGCAATTCTCTGTCGAAACGTTATGAATACGGGGGCGGATCGTGTCAAAGGACACAGGCCGCCCCCGTTTGGTTACGGCAACTGCCGTATGTCAATACAGACTTGTACCTACTTCAGCCGTGCCATCAGCGCGTGCTCCACGAGCGTGATGAGGCCGCTCTTGGCGTCCGCCCGGTGCCGGGCGTCCGTCGTGATGATCGGGGTGTCGGGGCCGATCTGGAGGGCTTCGCGGACTTCGTCGGGGGTGTAGGGCTGGTGTCCGTCGAAGCCGTTGAGGGCGATGACGAAGGGGAGTCCGCTGTTCTCGAAGTAGTCGACGGCGGGGAAGCAGTCGGCGAGGCGGCGGGTGTCGACGAGGACGACGGCGCCGATGGCGCCGCGGACCAGGTCGTCCCACATGAACCAGAAGCGGTCCTGTCCGGGCGTACCGAAGAGGTACAGGATCAGGTCCTGGTCCAGCGTGATGCGACCGAAGTCCATCGCGACGGTCGTCGTCGTCTTGCCACCGGTGTGCGTCAGGTCGTCGATGCCCGCGGACGCGGACGTCATCACGGCTTCCGTACGCAACGGGTTGATCTCCGAGACGGCACCGACGAACGTGGTCTTACCCACGCCGAAGCCCCCGGCCACCACGATCTTCGCCGAGGTGGTGGCCCGGGCAGCACCGCCACTAGAGCTTGCGAAGTCCACTGAGCACCCTTTCGAGCAGTGTCACATCCGGCGCGCCGCCGGTCTCTCCATTGCCCGGCTGGTGGATGGCCACCATGCCGGCTTCCGCCAGGTCCGCGACGAGGATCCGGGCCACACCCAGCGGCATCGACAGCAGCGCCGAGACCTCGGCCACCGACTTGACCTCACGGCAGAGGTGGCAGATCCGCTGGTGCTCCGGGAGCAGCGTCCCCAGATGCGCGGGGTCGGCCGTGGTCGAGACCAGCGCCTCTATCGCGAGCTGGTAGCGGGGCCGGGTCCGGCCGCCGGTCATGGCATACGGACGGACCAGCGGCTGGTCGCCTTCACCGTCGTACGACGCGTGGTGCAGTGCGCCGTACGGATCGGGTGAGGCGGGTGGCGGGGTCATGAATCCTCCGAGCGTGACAGCAGGGGGTCGGCTTGCCGTCTGAAGGGGGGCCGGTGGGGCTCGGTGCGGCCCGACGGGCGAGGGACGAGGGCGTTTCCTGGGGCGGTGGAGTCTGTCATCGGTCCGTGGCCGCCTAGTGGAGCAGGCTGCCTTGGAGCTCGGCGCGGAGGTCCGGGGTGAGGACGGTCCCCGCCCGGTCGACCAGGAGGGCCATTTCGTACCCCACCAGACCGATGTCGGCGTCCGGGTGGGCGAGCACGGCCAGCGAGGATCCGTCGGAGATGGACATCAGGAAGAGGAACCCGCGTTCCATCTCCACCACGGTCTGGCTGACGGCGCCGCCCTCGAAGATCCGGGAGGCGCCCGCGGTCAGCGAGGTCAGACCGGAGGCGACGGCCGCCAGCTGGTCGGCGCGGTCACGCGGAAATCCTTCGGACATGGCCAGCAGGAGTCCGTCGGCGGAGACCACCACCGTGTGCGACACCCCTGGGGTGTTGTCCACGAAGTTGGTGATCAACCAGTTCAGATTCTGCGCGGCCTGACTCATCGGGCTCAACTAACGCTCCTGCTGGTGAGTGGGGCCGAGTGGGAAACTGCCGGTCGACTGGCCGTTGTTGGCCTGCCGCCCCTGTTGGATGCCCCGGCGGAGATTGGTCAACCGCCCGCGTACATCGTCGGGCGCACGCGACACCTGAGGACCGGACTGGTGGTTCTGCTGCTGGGCGGTGCCCGGTACCAGGTTGGCGCGAGGTACCCGGCGAGGCAGTCCGGAGGTGGTGACTCCGCCTGCCGCGGGCTTCTTGACCCGCTCCGCCTGCCGTACGAGTTCGTCGTTCGGCGAGGGACGCCAGGAGCTTGTGGGGGAGCCCGGATCGCTCCCCCCGCGGCGCGGCTCGGCGGGAGCGGGACGCTCCTGGGCCGGCTGCTCGGGGAGCTCGGGCGCCTGCGGCTCGGCGGGCGGCTGCTGGCCGCCCTGCTGCGGGCCGTGGAACCAGTTCGTCTCCAGGTTGTCGTACAGCGGCGTACGGCCGTCCCCGGGGGCGGCCGCCGGCGGCAGCGCCTCGGGCTGCGGCTGCGACGGCAGGACCGGACGGTACTGCCCGTCACCGCCCGGCGCGGCGGGCGGACGCGGGGTACCGAAATCCCCGTTGTCGCGGTCGCGCTGACGCGGCGCCGGCAGGCCCTGGTCCTGCGCCTGCGGGGCCGGAGCCGAGAAGTCCGGGCGGGCGAACTGCGCGGTGCTCGCCGGGTCCTGCGACGACCGGTCCAGCGGGGTCTGCGGCTGCGGGGCCGGAGCCGAGAAGTCAGGGCGGGCAAATTCGGCGGTGGAGCCGGGGTCCTGCCGGTCGTCCATGGGCGGTCGCTGCGCGAACGGCGGGCTCATCGGCCGCTGGAACTGGCCGGTGGTCTCGGGCTCCTCGTGGCCGCGCGGGGCGTCCAGCGGGGTACGCCCCGGCGCGGACGGCTCGTCGGCGCCCCAGCTGGTGGTCTGCGAGCGCTGCGGCTGCGGGGTGCCGCCGGGCAGCTCGGCACGCGGACCGCCGACCGGGGGCAGCTGACGGCCGGGCCCGGCCGGGCCACCGGACTGCGGGAAGCCGCCCTGGCCGGCCGGGTTCTGCCGGGCCTGCTGCGGCTGCGGGGCCCCCCACGGAGCCGGGCCGTCCTGGTCGTTCCGGCCCTGCTCGCTCCGGTCCTGGTTCCGGTCCGGACGGTTCTGGGCGAACAGGTCGGGACGGCCCGAGTCCGTACGGCCCGTTCCGTCGCCCTGGCCGCGCGCACCGAGCCGGGCACCGTTGCCGAATGCCCCGGCGAGACCGCCGCCGTGGCGCTGCGGCTCCTGGCGCGGGTTGTCCTGCTGACCGGCATCGACCGGCCCGGCGGGCGGGAAGCCGGCGTTCTGCTGATGCTGCGGCCGACGGGGTCCGCCGTCGCGGGAGGGCAGCGCGGCGCGCGGACCGGAGCCGGCCCCGACCTGACCTCGCGCTGCGTCCGGGCCCGGGGCGAGCCGGCCGGCCGGGGCCGCCGGAGCGCCGCCGAGACCGGGACGGGAACCGTTGCCCGGACCCGTACCGCTGCCACCGCCGAGCACACCACCGGGGGCGGGCTGCTGTCCCGGCCCCTGCTTGGGAACCGGCTGCTTGCCGCCGTGCGCGACATCCACGGGCAGCATGACCAGCGCGGTCGTACCGCCGGAGTCGGAGGGCCGCAGCTGGATCCGGATGCCGTGACGCAGGGACAGCCGGCCGACCACGAACAGACCCATGCGCCGGGAGACCGAGACGTCCACGGTGGGCGGCGAGGCGAGCCGCTCGTTGATCGCCGCGAGGTCCTCGGGGGAGAGGCCGATACCGGTGTCGTGGATCTCGACCAGCACCCGCCCGTCGGGCAGCGCGTGGCCGGTGACCCGGACCTTCGTCTGCGGCGAGGAGAACGACGTGGCGTTCTCCAGCAGCTCGGCGAGCAGGTGCACGAGGTCGTTGACGACGCGGCCCGCGACCTCGGTGGCGGGCACCGCGGCCAGTTCGATGCGCTCGTACTGCTCCACCTCGGAGGCCGCGGCGCGGAGCACGTCGACCAGCGGGACGGGGCGGGTCCACCGGCGGCCCGGCTCCTCGCCCGCGAGGACGAGGAGGTTCTCGCCGTTACGGCGCATACGGGTCGCGAGGTGGTCGAGCTTGAAGAGCGAGGACAGCTGGTCCGGGTCCGCCTCGCGCGACTCCAGCTCGGAGATGAGTGACAGCTGACGCTGGATGAGGCCCTGGCTGCGGCGCGAGAGGTTGGTGAACATCGCGTTGACGTTGCCCCGCAGAAGGGCCTGCTCGGCGGCGAGGCGGACCGCTTCGCGGTGCACGTCGTCGAAGGCCGCGGCCACCTGGCCGATCTCGTCCCGGGAGTGCACACCGACCGACTCCACCGAAGTGTCGACGTCCTGCGGGTCGGCGTCGGAGAGCTGCTTGACGAGCTCGGGCAGCCGGTCCTGCGCAACGCGCGTAGCCGTGTCCTGGAGCCGCCGCAGCGAGCGGATCATCGACCGGGCGACGACGAAGGCACCGACCAGCGAGACACCGAGCACCAGCAGGATGAGCGCACCGCTGACGATCGCTTCGCGCTTCGACTCGTCGCGGAGCTCGCGGGCCTTGCCCTCCATGTCGCCGAGGAGGGTCTCCTCGATGGTCTTCATCGCCTGGATCTTGGTGGAGCTCTGGTCGTACCAGTCCAGGTACGAACGCCGCGCCGTGCCGGTCATGCCCGAAGGGCTGTCCAGCACCTTCTTCGCATAGGTGTTGGCGGCCTTGATCTCCGGGTTGCCGTCGTCCAGCGTGGCGGTCAGCTCTTCGGCGTTGTTGCCGGTGGCCGCGTAGACGGCGGCGAAGGAGCGGCGTGACGTGGTCTCCTTGCGCAGCGCGGCGCGGCCGAACTGCTGGTCGTTCTTGTCGAGGTGCGGCTGCTTGTCGTTGCCGGCGGGCAGCGCCGCGGCGATGATCGCCCGCTGGACCGAGGCGTACTCCTTGGCGGAGGAGAAGGCCGCCAGCGCCCGGGTCCGCTTGATCATCTCCGAGTTGCTCGTCGCCTGCGCCATGTCCTGCGAGAGGCTCAGCAGCGAGGTGATCAGCTGGCTGTACTGGTCGACGGTCTGGAGACTCGGGGTGTTCTTGGCGTACGCCGTCTTGCGGATCTCGCGGATCTCGGTCAGCTGGCTGGCGATCTGCTGGACGCTCGAGTAGATGCCTTCGAGGGCCTCGTCGCCGGTGGGGTCGCCGATCGAGTTCGTGCCGTCGAGGAAGGCCGTCTTCGCCCGGTCGGTCTTCTTGCGGGGCTCGGTGACCTTGAAGTCGTCGGCCTTCGCCCCGTTGGCCAGCGGACCGGCCGAGCGGTCGCGCTCCTCCTGGAGCGCCTGGGCGAGCGTGGTCGCCTGCTTGGTCATCCTGGTCAGCAGCTGCATGTGATCCAGCTGCTGCATGTCGTTCATGGAGTCGTTGATCCGCAGTCCGCCCAGCGTGGTCGCGGCGACCACGGGAAGGGCGAGCAGGGAGACCAGACGCGTGCTGATGCGCCAGTTGCGCAGCGCCATCCGCGAGCCCGTGCTGACGGAGCCCCGGGGCTTGAGCGACGAGATGGGGTCGGTGCTGCTGGACGTCGTGGCACCGGGGCCCCGGTCGTGGTCGCCGCTGTCGCCGGCCGGGGCCGGTCCGGGGTTCTGGGCGTGCTGGGGCGAGGAACCGCGGTCGGTCCCGCCGTGCGGCTCCTGTTCCGCCGCAGCGCTGCCATCCCTCTTGAAACGTCCCTGCACTAGCGTCGCAACCTCTGGACCAGGCGTCCCTCCGCGCGAAGCGGGTGGGACGGTGTCGGCGTCGTGGGACGTTCTTTCCGCCCCATGGTGGTCGTGAGTGACCGGCGCTCTTCCCCTTCCCGCCGCCACTCGGCGCTGTGTTGCGCCCCTGCGCGCCGGCACCTGAAACCTGCGGCGGTTCGTGGAATTCCAGCACAGTGCCGGATCTCCAACAAGGGCCCCGCGTCCGGCCGTGACTCGGGTGACGCGTTGTGATGAATGAGTAACAAGCCGTGGAGTGTGTTCGCGGGCAAAGTGGATCATTGCGGGTGAATCGGCGGAGAGGGAAGGGTGTCCCAGTCGACATGATCAGGAGCGGAATGGCTGATTCAGTGCCGTAATGTCTGTTTCTGATGAGGCGATCGGGCGCCTGAAATGCGCTAATTGTCGACACAGTCGTGAGCAAACTCACATGATGATCGCCGTCTCATCCTGGCTTCCGAAGGGAATTGGATGTTTAGCCTGAGGCTTTACAGGGATGGCAAATCCGACAACCGGCGCCCCTCCGGGCCGCGCCCGTACCGACAGGGTCCGAACGGCAGATGAAGACGACGATGATGTTCCGCAACATTGCCAACCCCCGGCGCACCACGCTGGCGCACCTCGGGGGCGCCGACGAGCTGCGGACGCCGGAGTTGCCGGAGCACGCCGTCGACCTGCCCAACCAGACGGCCAACCCCCGCCGCACCATCCTCATGGAAGTCCCGGTCACCGCCGCGGCCCCGGAGTAACGCGCGCGTCGTCCCCCCTCGCCCGCGTTAGCCTGGAGCGTCAGTCTTCCAGCCAGCAAGTGAGGGGCGACAGCATCCCGTGCGCATCGCCAGGTTCTCCATCGACGGCAATGTCGCCTTCGGCGCCGTCGAGGGCGACGGGCCCGATGGTCTCGTCCTCGACATCATCAAGGGCATTCCGTACGCCGAGTTCGAGCTCTCCGGGACCAAGGTCCCGCTGAGCAAGGTCCGCCTCCTGCCGCCCGTGCTCCCCAACAAGGTCGTGGGCATCGGCCGCAATTACGCGGAGCACGCCGCGGAACTCGGCAACGAGGTACCGGACGTCCCCGTCGCCTTCTTCAAGCCCACCACCTCGGTGATCGGCTCCGGCGACGCGATCGAGTACCCCTCCTTCTCCCAAGAGCTCCACCACGAGGCCGAACTGGCCGTGGTCATCGGCCGCATGTGCCGCGAAGTGCCGCGTGAGCGCGTGAAGGACGTCATCTTCGGCTACACCTGCGCCAATGACGTCACCGCCCGCGATGCCCAGAAGCGCGAGAAGCAGTGGGCCCGGGCCAAGGGCTTCGACACGTCCTGCCCGCTCGGCCCCTGGGTGGAGACCGACCTCGACCCCGGAGACCTGACCATTCAGGCCACGGTCAACGGCGAGCAACGCCAACTCGGCCGTACGAGCGACATGATTCGCTCCATCGAGGATCTGGTCGTCCACATCACGGAAGCCATGACGCTGCTCCCGGGCGATGTGATCCTCACCGGCACCCCCGCAGGGGTCGGACCCCTCCATGTCGGCGACGAGGTCGCCGTCACCATCGAAGGCATCGGCACTCTCACCAACAAGGTGATCAAGCGTGGTTAACGCACCCTCTCCCAAGCTCCCGGACCCGCTCGGCCAGGCGGCAACCCCCCGCGTACGTTTCTGCCCCTCCCCGACCGGCAACCCCCACGTGGGCCTGGTCCGCACCGCCCTCTTCAACTGGGCCTTCGCCCGGCACCACGGCGGCACCCTGGTCTTCCGCATCGAGGACACCGACGCCGCCCGCGACTCCGAGGAGTCCTACAACCAGCTCCTGGACTCGATGCGCTGGCTCGGCTTCGACTGGGACGAGGGCCCCGAGGTCGGCGGCCCGCACGCCCCGTACCGCCAGTCGCAGCGCATGGACATCTACCAGGACGTCGCCGAGAAGCTCCTCGCCGGCGGGTACGCGTACCACTGCTACTGCACCACCGAGGAGCTCGACGCCCGCCGCGACGCCGCCCGCGCCGCCGGCAAGCCGTCCGGCTACGACGGTCACTGCCGCGATCTGACGGCCGAGCAGACCGCCGCGTACGAGAACGAGGGCCGCACCTCCATCGTCCGCTTCCGGATGCCCGACGAGGCGCTCACCTTCACCGACCTGGTCCGCGGTGAGCTGACCTTCCAGCCGGAGAACGTGCCGGACTACGGCATCGTCCGCGCCAACGGCGCCCCGCTCTACACACTGGTCAATCCGGTCGACGACGCGCTGATGGAGATCACCCACGTCCTGCGCGGCGAGGACCTGCTCTCCTCCACCCCGCGCCAGCTCGCCCTCTACAAGGCGCTCATCGAGCTGGGCATCGCCAAGGCCACCCCGGCCTTCGGCCACCTTCCGTACGTCATGGGCGAGGGCAACAAGAAGCTCTCCAAGCGCGACCCGCAGGCCTCGCTCAACCTCTACCGCGAGCGCGGCTTCCTGCCCGAGGGGCTGCTCAACTACCTCTCCCTGCTCGGCTGGTCGATCGCCGAGGACCGCGACATCTTCTCCATCGAGGAGATGGTGGCCGCGTTCGACATCAAGGACGTCAACGCCAACCCGGCGCGCTTCGACCTGAAGAAGTGCGAGCACATCAACGCCGAGCACATCCGCAAGCTCGACGTGAAGACCTTCACCGAGGCGTGCGGCCCCTGGCTGAAGGCCCCGTTCGCCCCGTGGGCCCCGGAGTCCTTCGACGCGGAGCGGTTCGCCGCGATCGCCCCGCACGCGCAGACCCGTGTCACCGTCCTCTCCGACATCACGGCCAACGTGGACTTCCTCTTCCTGGACGCGCCGGTGGAGGACGAGGCGTCCTGGAACAAGGCGATGAAGGAGGGCTCCGACGCCCTGCTCGTCACGGCCCGCGCCAAGCTGGCCGCCGCCGAGTGGAACACGGACGCCCTGAAGAACGCCGTCCTCACCGCGGGCGAGGAGCACGGCCTGAAGCTCGGCAAGGCCCAGGCCCCGGTCCGCGTCGCGGTCACCGGCCGCACGATCGGCCTGCCGCTCTTCGAGTCCCTGGAGATCCTGGGCCGCGAGAAGACCCTGGCCCGCATCGACGCGGCGCTGGCCAGGCTGACCGCGTAGCCGTCGTACGTACGCCGGAGGCCGGGGTTCCCACGGGAAAGCCCCGGCCTCCGGCCGTTCACGACACCTGCGGCACCCCGCGCGGGCCGGCCCGCTGCCCGGGGATGACGGCCCCGGCTTCCCACGCGCTTTGACGTGATACTCGTCGCAACCCGGGCCAGCCTGTCCGCTCTGGTCGCATCGATCAAGGAGAACGAGGATCCTCGGGCGAGGCCACCGTTTCGGCGAGGAAGATCTCTTCCAGGCAAGCCAGGTTGTCTTCGGTGATCTGCTCGTTGGAAACAGCTGAGTGCCGCACAGTTGGACTTCATCACGCTGATCATCGACGTGGTCGCCAAGCGTGGTGTGCTCGACGTCGGAGACCTGTACGAAGTCGGCAGCCCCTTCCATGACCGCGTGCCCGGCGGCCCGGATGATCTGTTCTCCCCCGCCGGAGGAGATCGACGGCCTGAAGATCGTGTTCATCGGTCTGCTGGCCACCGCAAAGCCCACCATGCTCGCCGCGTAGGAATCTAGGCTGGGCCGCATGACGATCCGCGCCGTCCTCTGGGACATCGACGACACGATCTTCGACTACACGGGCGCCGACCGCATCGGCATGCGCAAGCACCTCGGACAGGAGGGCCTGCCCGACGGATACGACTCCGTCGAGCAGGCCCTCGTCGCGTGGCGGGCGATCACCGATGTGCACTGGGCGCGGTTCGCCGACGGTAAGACGGACTTCCAGGGGCAGCGCCGGGACCGGGTGCGGGAGTTCGTCTCGCGGGCGCTGGGCGACGCCGAGGCCGACGACTGGTTTGCTCGGCACGTGGCCCATTACGAGACCGCCTGGTCACTCTTTCCCGATGTGCTGCCCGCTCTGGACCTGCTGGCGGACGGGTTCCGGCACGCGGTGCTGTCGAATTCCAGCATCCACAACCAGGACCGCAAGCTGCGCACGCTCGGTGTGCGGGACCGGTTCGAGGCCGTGGTGTGCGCCGTGGAGCTGGGCATCTCCAAGCCGGAGGCCGGTGCCTTCCACGCCGCCTGCGACGTCCTGGCGCTGGAGCCGGGGGAGGTCGCGTACGTGGGGGACGAGCCGGACATCGATGCGGGTGGCGCGGTCGCCGCGGGGCTGATGGGGATCTGGCTGGACCGGGGCGACCGCGGCGGACGGCCGGAACTCGTCCGTATCGGCGGGCTCGACGAGTTGCCCGGCCTGCTGGCGGGCAATACCCGTTTTGGAGCGCCGGACACCTTCGGGTAATGTTCTTCCTGCGCCGCCCGAGCGGAACGAAAGATCCGAACGGGAAGCGCAAACCGAACAAAATCCCTTCTAGGGGTTGAGTTTTGGTGGGCTATGGTGTAATTGGCAACACTACGGTTTCTGGTACCGTCATTCTAGGTTCGAGTCCTGGTAGCCCAGCGCA
>NZ_JBIBVN010000014.1:15331-204781 GCF_043080425.1 Streptomyces sp. NPDC015032
CAGAAATGCACTGTAGTAGCAAGCCCCCGTTGTGTAGCGGCCTAGCACGCTGCCCTCTCACGGCAGTAGCGCCGGTTCGAATCCGGTCGGGGGTACAGATCCTTCCCGCGAGATCATCTGGGTCGCACCCACGCTCTCGATGCAGGATCGCTAGGGCCCCCGTTGTGTAGCGGCCTAGCACGCTGCCCTCTCACGGCAGTAGCGCCGGTTCGAATCCGGTCGGGGGTACTTGCAACACCATGGGCTATGGTGTAATTGGCAACACTACGGTTTCTGGTACCGTCATTCTAGGTTCGAGTCCTGGTAGCCCAGCGCAGAAATGCACTGTAGTAGCAAGCCCCCGTTGTGTAGCGGCCTAGCACGCTGCCCTCTCACGGCAGTAGCGCCGGTTCGAATCCGGTCGGGGGTACAACAGCACGGCAGACAAGGGCCCTTCGCCTCGGTGAAGGGCCCTTGTCGTTGGTACTCGGAGCCCGTGCCGCCAGGTCGACTCCTCCTCCTGGGCCATTCTGCGCAGCGACATCAGCAGCGGCTCGTAGAGCACGGCCGCCGCGACCACCGTCTCCACCTGCTCCGCCTGCGTGGGGTACCTCTCCATCATGTCCAGGTCCTGGACGGCGACTTGGCGCATGAGGCGGGCCTGCCCGGTCGGGTACTTCACGTCGCAGGGGCAGCCGAGGCGGAGGCGGGGGAGCGGAGAGGCCCGCCGGGTCGCGGACCGTCTCGCGCACTGCTCGTCCGCGATGTGAGGTTCTGAGGTGTGACGTTCCGGAGAGTGCGGTTCTGAGAGTGCGGTTCCGGCAGGGGCCGCCACGACGCTGGGGCGGCCAGGAGAGGTGTACGGGGACGTCAGCCGTTGCGCCGCAGGGCCTCGCTCAGCCGCGCCGCCGAGTCGATGACCGCCTGGGCGTGCATCCGGCCCGGGTGCCGGGTCAGCCGCTCGATCGGTCCGGAGACCGAGACGGCGGCGACCACCCGGTTCGAGGGGCCGCGTACCGGTGCCGAGACCGAGGCCACGCCCGGCTCGCGCTCGCCGATCGACTGGGCCCAGCCCCTGCGTCGTACGCCGGAGAGGGCTGTCGCCGTGAAGCGGGCGCCCTGGAGGCCGCGGTGCAGCCGCTCCGGCTCCTCCCAGGCCATCAGGATCTGCGCCGACGAACCGGCCTTCATGGTGAGCGTGGAGCCGACCGGCACGGTGTCCCGCAGGCCGGACAGCCGCTCCGCCGCCGCCACGCAGATCCGCATGTCGCCCTGGCGCCGGTAGAGCTGCGCGCTCTCGCCGGTGATGTCGCGAAGATGCGTGAGCACCGGTCCCGCCGTGGCCAGCAGGCGGTCCTCGCCGGCCGCCGCCGCGAGTTCGGCGAGCCGGGGGCCGAGGATGAAGCGGCCCTGCATGTCCCTCGCCACCATCCGGTGGTGTTCCAGTGCCACGGCCAGTCGATGGGCCGTGGGTCGTGCGAGCCCGGTCGCCGCGACCAGCCCGGCGAGGGTGGCCGGACCGGACTCCAGGGCGCTCAATACCAGAGCCGCCTTGTCGAGAACGCCGACGCCGCTAGAGTTGTCCATACGACGATACTCCCGTCTCACTCTGTGAAACGCAAGTTCAATTTTCGGCGGAAGTTGCGAACCTGTACGGGCGGCCACACAACGGCCCGTAGCCACCGCCCCGCACGGGGGTCCGGGCGGCGGCGCACCAATCTCTAGTTGGGCCGGCGAAGACGCCGGCCGGAGGGAAAGCGATGGGTAGGACACTCGCGGAGAAGGTCTGGGACGACCATGTCGTCCGGCGCGCCGAAGGTGAGCCCGACCTCCTCTTCATCGATCTGCACCTGCTGCACGAGGTGACCAGCCCCCAGGCCTTCGACGGCCTCCGGCAGGCCGGACGCCGGGTGCGGCGCCTCGACCTCACCATCGCCACCGAGGATCACAACACCCCGACCCTCGACATCGACAAGCCGATCGCCGACCCGGTCTCCCGTGCCCAGTTGGAGACCCTGCGCAAGAACTGCGCGGAGTTCGGCGTACGGCTGCACCCGCTGGGCGACGTCGAGCAGGGCGTCGTGCACGTGGTCGGCCCGCAGCTGGGGCTGACCCAGCCCGGCACCACGGTCGTCTGCGGCGACTCCCACACGTCCACGCACGGCGCCTTCGGTGCCCTCGCGTTCGGTATCGGCACCAGCCAGGTCGAGCACGTCCTGGCCACCCAGACCCTGCCGATGGCGCGCCCGAAGACCATGGCGATCACCATCGACGGCGAACTGCCCGACGGCGTCACGGCCAAGGACCTGATCCTGGCGATCATCGCCCGGATCGGTACCGGCGGCGGCCAGGGCTACATCCTCGAATACCGCGGCCCGGCCATCGAGAAGCTCTCGATGGAAGCCCGGATGACCATCTGCAACATGTCGATCGAGGCCGGCGCGCGGGCGGGCATGATCGCCCCGGACGAGACCACCTTCGACTATCTGAAGGGCCGCGACCACGCCCCGCAGGGCGAGGACTGGGACGCCGCCGTCGCGTACTGGAAGACGCTGCGCACCGACGACGACGCGGTCTTCGACGCCGAGGTCGTCATCGACGCCGCCGAGCTGGCGCCGTTCGTCACCTGGGGCACCAACCCCGGCCAGGGCGCGCCCCTGTCGGCCAGCGTCCCCGACCCGGCTTCGTACGAGGACGCCTCGGAGCGCAACGCCGCCGAAAAGGCCCTGGAATACATGGGGTTGACCGCCGGCCAGCCGCTGCGCGACATCAACGTGGACACCGTCTTCGTAGGCTCGTGCACCAACGGCCGGATCGAGGACCTGCGGAACGCGGCCGCGATCCTGGACGGCCGCAAAGTCGCGAGTGGCGTACGGATGCTGGTCGTTCCGGGCTCCGTACGGGTCGCCCTGCAGGCCGTCGAGGAGGGCCTGGACAAGGTCTTCACCGCGGCCGGGGCCGAATGGCGGCACGCGGGCTGCTCGATGTGTCTCGGCATGAACCCCGACCAGCTGGCCCCCGGCGAGCGCTCCGCCTCCACCTCGAACCGCAACTTCGAGGGCCGGCAGGGCAAGGGTGGCCGCACGCACCTGGTCTCCCCGCAGGTCGCCGCCGCCACCGCCGTGCTGGGTCACCTGGCCTCGCCGGCCGACCTGTCCGACGTCCGTACGCCCGCCGGAGTCTGAGAATCATGGAAGCTTTCACCACGCACACCGGCCGGGCCGTCCCGCTGCGCCGCAGCAACGTCGACACCGACCAGATCATTCCCGCGCACTGGCTGAAGAAGGTCACTCGCGACGGCTTCGAGGACGGCCTCTTCGAGGCCTGGCGCAAGGACGAGAGCTTCGTCCTCAACCGCCCCGAGCGCAGCGGCGCCACGGTGCTGGTCGCCGGTCCCGACTTCGGCACCGGATCGTCCCGCGAACACGCCGTGTGGGCGCTGCAGAACTACGGCTTCCAGGCCGTCGTCTCCTCCCGGTTCGCCGACATCTTCCGCGGCAACTCGCTGAAGAACGGGCTGTTGACCGTCGTGCTCGACCAGAAGGTCGTCGACGCGCTCTGGGAGCTGACCGAGGCCGACCCGACGGCCGAGATCACCGTCGACCTGGAGGCCCGCCAGGTCCGTGCGGAGGGCATCACGGCCGACTTCGAGCTCGACGAGAACGCCCGCTGGCGACTGCTGAACGGGCTGGACGACATCAGCCTCACCCTTCAGAACGAAGCGGACATCGCGACTTACGAGGCTGCGAGGCCGGGCTTCAAACCGCGTACAATTAACGCCTGAGCAGCGCGTTTCCAGGACTGCGCCCCCTACCTTCTGGTAGGGGGCGCAGTCGCTTGTTGAGACCCCGTCGGGCGACAACTCGCCCCAGATGGCACAATCGGTGCATGGAACGCGACAGCCAACTCAAGCTTTACGGCCAAGTCGCCGACCGTTTGAAGGAAGCGCACACAAGAGTGCGCGCACTGCAAGTCCCGGAGGGCGTACGGATGGCGCTGTCCCGGAAGCTGCTGGTCATCACGGCCGCGGCTAAGCACGATCTTCCGGATGCGGCAAGGCGTCTGGACCGGTTGATGAAGGACCTCGATGAGGGCCGATTCCCCGAAGGTGACTGACTCTGCGGAACTGTGCAGCGGTCGACTTCGTTGCGGCACTAGGGTGATTAGCCCGTTTCGTGTTTGATTTGCGGTATATATCTGCCTAACGTGCGAAAACGCTTGAACACTTTCGTTCTGGCAATGTCTCCGAAGGGGAAGACGTGAACAAGGCGCAGCTCGTAGAAGCGATTGCCGACAAGGTCGGCGGCCGTCAGCAGGCCGCGGACGCCGTTGACGCGGTGCTCGACGCGATCGTCCGTGCGGTTGTCGCGGGGGACCGTGTCTCGGTCACCGGCTTCGGCTCGTTCGAGAAGGTCGACCGTCCCGCCCGCTACGCCCGCAACCCGCAGACGGGTGAGCGGGTGCGGGTCAAGAAGACCTCGGTTCCCCGATTCCGTGCGGGCCAGGGCTTCAAGGACCTGGTGAGCGGCTCGAAGAAGCTCCCCAAGGGCGAGGTGGCCGTGAAGAAGGCGCCCAAGGGCAGCCTCTCGGGCGGTGTTTCCATCCGCACGACGACCAAGGCGGCCGCCAAGAAGGCCGCCGCGAAGAAGGCCGTGGCGAAGAAGGTCACCGCCAGGAAGGCCACGACCGCGGCGAAGACCGCCGTGGCCAAGAAGACCACCGCGAAGAAGGCCGCCCCCGCCGCCAAGAAGACCACCGCGGCGGCGAAGAAGACGACCGCGGCGGCGAAGAAGGCGACGGCCGCCAAGAAGACCGCGCCCGCCAAGAAGGTCACGGCGAAGAAGGCGCCCGCGAAGAAGACCACGGCGCGCAAGACCACGGCGAAGAAGGCCACTGCACGGAAGAAGTGAGGCCGAGCGGCGCAGGCTGCTCACACGCGCCGGGCCGGGCCCCCCTCGGGGGGCCCGGCCCGCGGGCTGTTGCGGGCCGGGCGTGCGCGGCCGTTCAGAACGTCTGCAGGGTCACCAGGGTGATCCGCAGGTCCGCACCCTCGCCGACGCCCTCGATCCGCACCCGCTGCCCCGGACGCAGCAGCCGCAGCCCGCCCGCCTCGAAGGCCCTGGCGTCGAATTCCACCGGGGTCCCGTCATCGAGGAGCACACTGCCGGTGCGGGTCTCGGGGTCGTACGTGTACGAGGTCGCCTGCATGTACGGCAGCCTATCGGTCCGGTCAGGGGCACACCGGGGCGTCCGCCGCCCAGTGCTCCGACGTGTGCGGGCCGGTGCCCAGGGCCAGCGCCGCTCGCAGATCGTCGCCGGTGTCCACGTCCTGGCGGACCGAATCGATGCCGGTCAGCGTGATTTCTACGGCGCCGGAGTCCAGATGGCGGGCCCGGGAAGGGCCACCGAAAGCCGGGCACAATTCCACTCCCGGTGCAGCCGACAGAAAAGTCGTTCCGAATCCTGCCGCATCGGTGACGAATGTCCGGGGAAATTCGGCGGCGAAATCGAGCACCCGGGCCAATTCCGCGGGGCGCAGCGCGGGCAGATCCGCGTTGAGTGCGGCGAGGGCCGCCCCGGGCCGTTCTGCCCTTACTGTCCGCCCGCCGTGCGCCAGGGCGGCGTTGAGCCCGCAATCCGGTTCGTCGGGCACGATCCGCGCTCCGAGGGCGGTGAGAACCGCCCCGGCCTCCGTGTCGTCCGTGACGACGACCACATCCCCGACCGCCCGGCAGGACAGGGCGGCGGCCACGGTGTCCCGGGCGAACGCGAGGGCGAGCCGCGGGCGCAGTGCGTCGCCCGTCGCGGGCGTGAGCCTGCTCTTGGCCCGCGCCAAGGGCTTCAACGGGACGACCAGGGTCCAAGGACCGGTCGGGTCGGTGTTCGTGGCGATCTCCCCCTCGATGCGCGTCGCCGCTTATTCTCGCCTGCCGGCGCGAGAACCCGGGGGTACGGTCCCGAAAGCGGGGCGTACGGTGTTCTCGACAGAGCAGGGGCCTGGGGCGAGACTTGACCGTCGGTAGCCAGGCAGAGTTCAGGTCCTTAGAGGAAGGTGTCCGAGTGTCCCGCCGCAGAATCGGCTTCTGGTACCGCCTGGCGGCGGTGATCGCAAAACCGCCGCTGGTGGTTCTGTTCAAGCGTGACTGGCGGGGAATGGAAAACATTCCGGACGACGGCGGATTCATCACTGCGGTCAATCACAACTCGTATCTGGACCCGCTTTCCTACGGCCACTTCCAGTACAACACCGGACGTGTGCCGCGGCTTCTCGCGAAAGCCGGCCTCTTCAAGACCCCCTTTATCGGAATGATGCTGCGCGGCACCGGACAGATCCCCGTGTACCGCGAGACGACCAACGCGCTGGACGCCTTCCGGGCCGCCGTCGCCGCCATCGAGCGCGGTGAATGCGTCGCCTTCTACCCGGAGGGCACCCTCACCCGCGACCCCGACATGTGGCCGATGGCCGGCAAGACCGGTGCCGCCCGCGTCGCGTTGATGACGAAGGCGCCGGTCATCCCGGTCGCCCAGTGGGGCGCCAACCTCGCGGTGCCGCCGTACGCCAAGGAGAACAAGCTCCGGCTCTTCCCCCGCAAGACCCTTCAGGTGCAGGCCGGACCGCCCGTCGACCTCTCCCGGTTCTACGACAGGGAGCCGACGCCCGACATCCTGCGCGAGGCGACCGAGGTCATCATGGCCGCGGTGACCGCGCAACTGGAGATCATCCGGGGCGAGAATGCCCCCTCGGAGCCGTACGACCACAGCAAGGCCCGTGCAGAACAGCGGCGCAAGGCCGAAGGAAAGGGACCCAAGTGACGCACCCCGTAAAGGCAGCCGTCTTCGGAACCGGCTCATGGGGTACGGCCTTCGGCGTGGTTCTCGCCGACGCCGGCTGCGAGGTCACCCTCTGGGGCCGCCGCGCCAAAGTCGCCGAGGCCATCAACACGACCCGTACCAACCCGGACTATCTGCCGGGAATTGAACTCCCCGCGTCGGTCCGGGCCACCACCGACGCCGCCGAGGCACTGCACGGCGCCGACTACGCCGTACTCGTGGTGCCCTCGCAGACGCTGCGCGCCAATCTCGCCGACTGGGCGCCGCACCTCGGCTCCGACACCGTCCTCGTCTCGATGATGAAGGGGGTCGAACTCGGCACCGCGAAGCGGATGAGCGAGGTCATCGAGGACGTGACCAAGGTCTCCCCGGACCGCGTCGCCGTCATCACCGGCCCCAACCTGGCCAAGGAGATCGCCGAACGCCGCCCCGCCGCGGCCGTGGTCGCCTGCCAGGACGAGTCCGTGGCCCAGCGCCTCCAGACCGCCTGCCACACCTCGTACTTCCGCCCGTACACCAACACCGACGTCGTCGGCTGCGAACTCGGCGGCGCGGTCAAGAACGTCATCGGCCTCGCCGTCGGCATCGCCGACGGCATGGGCCTCGGCGACAACGCGAAGGGCTCGCTCATCACCCGGGGCCTCGCCGAGACGACCCGGCTCGGCCTCGCCATGGGCGCCGACCCGCTGACCTTCTCCGGACTCGCGGGCCTCGGCGACCTGGTGGCCACCTGCTCCTCGCCGCTCTCGCGCAACCACACCTTCGGCACCAACCTCGGCCGCGGCATGACGCTCCAGGAGACGATCGCGGTCACCAAGCAGACCGCCGAGGGCGTCAAGTCCTGTGAATCGGTGCTCGATCTGGCACGCAGGCACGGCGTCGACATGCCGATCACCGAGACGGTCGTCGGCATCGTCCACGAGGGCAAGCCGCCGATGGTCGCGCTGGGCGAGCTGATGTCGCGCAGCGCGAAGCCCGAGCGGCGCTGACGACAGGCCCGGGGAGCAGGCAGAGCGGTGAACGTTCGCGGTCACCGCTCCAGCGGCCCCGGCCACGCTGACGCGAGGGGTACCAGCAGGTACGCTCAACGCGATATGAGCAGCGAGAACCTCTCCCAGAGCCCGGAGCAGCAGCTCCGCAAGCCGCGTGTGGCCGTCGTGTTCGGCGGCCGCAGCTCCGAACACGGCATCTCGGTCGTCACGGCGGGCGCCGTCCTGAACGCCATCGACCGGACGAAGTACGACGTCCTGCCGATCGGCATCACGACGGAGGGCCGCTGGGCGCTCACCGCCGACGAACCCGAACGCATGGCCATCACGGACCGGACGATGCCGGATGTGGACCGGCTGGCCGAGTCCACCGAGGGCGGCGTGGTGCTCTCCGTCGATCCCGGCAGCCGTGAAGTGGTGTACAGCGAGCCCGGCTCGGTCCCCAAGGCGCTGGGCGAGGTCGATGTCGTCTTCCCCGTGCTGCACGGTCCGTACGGCGAGGACGGCACCCTGCAGGGGCTCCTGGAACTCTCCGGTGTGCCGTACGTCGGCGCGGGGGTGCTCGCCTCGGCGGTCGGCCAGGACAAGGAGTACATGAAGCGGGTCTTCACCTCGTTCGGGCTGCCGGTCGGCCCGTATGTCGTGGTGCGCCCCCGCGAATGGGAGGCGGACCCCTCCGCCGTCCGCAAGCGCATCGTGGACTTCGCCGGCGACCATGGCTGGCCGCTCTTCGTCAAGCCCGCCCGGGCCGGCTCGTCCTTCGGCATCACCAAGGTCGACGACCTCTCCGGTCTCGACGAAGCGATCGAGGAGGCCCGCCGCCACGACCCCAAGTTCCTGGTGGAGTCGCTGCTGCGGGGCCGCGAGATCGAGTGCGGGGTGCTGGAGTTCGAGGACGGTCCGCGCGCCAGCGTGCCCGCCGAGATCCCCCCGGTGACCTCGCACGACTTCTACGACTTCGAGGCCAAGTACATCGACTCGGCCTCCGGGATCGTGCCCGCCCCGCTCACCGAGGAGCAGACGGCCGAGGTCCAGCGGCTGGCGGTCGACGCCTTCGAGGCGGTGTCCTGCGAGGGCCTGGTGCGCGCCGACTTCTTCCTCACCGAGGACGGCGGCTTCGTGATCAACGAGATCAACACCCTGCCGGGCTTCACCCCGATCTCCATGTACCCGCGGATGTGGCAGGAGAGCGGTGTCAGCTACCAGGAGCTGGTGGACCGGCTGATCCAGGCCGCGTTGAACCGGCCGGCCGGCCTGCGCTGAGACGAGTCCCGCGCGTAGGGCGTGCCCTCCGGTCGCGGAGTGCACGCCCTACGGGCTGCTGGGCACCGTCTTCGTGATCGCCGGACCGAACGCGGCCAACGGGCTCGCGTCGTGCGCGTACGCCGTCGAGAGACTCACCTCGATGTACGCCTTGCGATAGGTCGTCGTGAAGCGCGGACCGGCGCCTTCCGGCTGCTCCACCAGCCAGTTGACGCCATCCATTTCGGCCCCCTTCGCCATGGGGTCGTCCATCTTGGCGGGCCGGGGGACACCGCAGCGCAGTACGATCGCTCCGTCCCCCCACTGGGCGGTCAGCTCGGACTTCGGCCCGGTGTCGCCGCGGTCGAGTCCGGCAACGGTCTTCGGCAGCTCCTTGTGCAGTGCGCGGCAGTAGGGTGCGGCTTCCCCGGACGGCGTGGGAACCGTGACCGGCACCGCGGCGTCCGTCGAGGAGCAGCCCGCCGCGGCCAGGAGCAGCGCGGCGACGGACGGACCGAGAAACAGGGGGCGGCGGAACCGGCGGCGCGATGATGTCACCGGCCCAGCGTAGACGGGGACTACAGATGAACGACCGGGCAGGTCAGGGTTCGGGTGATGCCCTCCACTTGCTGGACCTTGGCGACCACCATGCGGCCGAGTTCATCCACCGTGTCGGCCTGGGCGCGCACGATCACGTCGTAGGGGCCGGTGACGTCCTCTGCCTGGATCACTCCCGGAACTGCGGCGATGGTCTCGGCGACGGTCGACGCCTTGCCCACCTCGGTCTGAATAAGGATGTACGCCTGTACCACGGAACCTCCAGGGCGGCCACGAGGATCATGTGGGGGATGGAAAAGGGACGCCACGGTATCGCGTCGCCGCGGGCCGCGGGGAGACCTACGGGGCGGTTGCCGTCCACAGCGTGGCGCGCACACAGCACAGGTTGACGTATCTCTTGACAGTACCGACAGCGGAGACGGCCCGCGACCGCGAGCGCGGCGGAGCGAAAGGGGGACGCACATGGCGAGGGGAACCGGTGCAGACTGCTCCCTGCGGCGGCGGCCGGTCCACGATCCGGACCCCCGGCCGCTGAAGCAGCCCGGACGAATGTCCGGCGCGATAGATGAGAGGTGAGACTCGGTGAAGGGAACCGTGGGCGAGTTGGGGGAGTTCGGGCTCATCAGGGAGCTGACTTCCCGGCTCACCACCACTCCGGCAGTACGGCTCGGCCCCGGCGACGACGCCGCGGTCGTGTCCGCTCCCGACCGCAGGGTCGTGGCCAGTACGGACATCCTGCTGGAGGGACGGCACTTCCGCCGCGACTGGTCGACCGCGTACGACGTCGGCCGCAAGGCCGCCGCCCAGAACCTCGCCGACATCGCCGCCATGGGGGCCGTGCCCACCGCGCTGCTGCTCGGCCTGGTCGTCCCCGGCGAACTCCCGGTCACCTGGGCCGGCGAGCTGATGGACGGCCTCCGCGACGAGTGCCAGGTCGCCGGAGCGGCCGTGGTCGGCGGCGATGTCGTGCGCGGCGAGACGATCACCGTCTCGATCACCGCGCTCGGGGACCTGCGCAACCACGAACCGGTCACCCGGTCCGGCGCCCAGCCCGGCGACGTCGTCGCCGTCACCGGCTGGCTCGGGTGGTCCGCCGCCGGTTATGCCGTGCTCTCCCGCGGCTTCCGCTCGCCCCGCGCCTTTGTGGAGGCCCATCGGCGCCCCGAACCTCCGTACCACGCGGGCCCCGCCGCCGCCGGACTCGGCGCCACCGCGATGACGGACGTGAGCGACGGACTCGTCGCCGACCTCGGGCACATCGCCGAAGCCAGCAAGGTACGGATCGATCTGCGCTCCGGACTCATCGACATCCCCTCGCAGATGTCCGACATCGGTCAGGCCGTCGGCGTCGACCCGCTGCAGTGGGTGCTGACCGGCGGAGAGGACCATGCGATCGTCGCCACCTTCCCGCCGGACGTGAAGCTGCCCGCCCGCTGGAGGGTGATCGGCGAAGTCCTCAACCCCTCGGTGCTGCCGCAGGTGACGGTCGACGGGGCGCCCTGGACCAGCAAGAGCGGCTGGGACCACTTCGGGGACATCGAGGACGCCCAGTAGATTTCGGGTATGCCCCTCTCTGCTGCCGTACCCGCCCGTGTGCTCACCGTCGCCGGATCCGATTCCGGCGGCGGTGCGGGCATCCAGGCCGACCTCAAGACGATGCTGGCGCTCGGCGTGCACGGAATGAGCGTGCTGACCGCCGTCACCGCCCAGAACTCGCTGGGCGTGCAGGGCGCCTGGGAGCTGCCCGTCGAGGCCGTACGCGCCCAGTACCGCAGTGTGGTGGACGACATCGGTGTGCAGGCGGTCAAGACCGGCATGCTGGTGTCGGCCGGCCTCGTGGAGACCGTGGCCGAACTCCTCGCCGGCACTGCCGCCCCGGTCGTCGTGGACCCGGTCGGGATCTCCAAGCACGGCGATCCGCTGCTGGCCGCCGAGGCCCTCGATTCCGTACGGACGAAACTCCTCCCGGTCGCCACGGTCGCCACCCCGAACCTGGACGAGGTGACGCAGCTCACCGGTGTGAGCGTCACGGACGAGACCGGAATGCTCCACGCCGCCACCGAGGTACTGGCCTTCGGGCCGCGCTGGGTCGTCATCAAGGGCGGGCACCTGCCGGGCGAGCCCGTCGATCTGCTGACGGACGGCACCGAGGAGCACTGGCTGCGCGCCCCGAGACACGGCAACCGGCACACCCACGGCACCGGCTGCACGCTCGCCTCGGCGATCGCCTGCGGACTGGCCCTGGGCCAGGACGTACCCACGGCGGTACGAGGTGCGAAGGCCTTCGTCACCGGGGCGATCACAGCGGGCTTCCCGCTGGGCGCCGGGATCGGCCCCGTCGACCACGGCTGGCGGACGCGCACCGGATGAGGGAGCCCCGGAGCGCAGCAAAAAGCCGGTCCATCGCGATGGACCGGCTTTTTGGGCAACCGGAAGGCTGCGCTACGACGGGAACGTCAGCGCGCGACCTTGCCGGCCTTGATGCACGAGGTGCAGACGTTGAGCCGCTTCGGCGTCCGACCGACCACGGCACGCACGCGCTGGATGTTGGGATTCCAGCGACGGGACGTACGGCGGTGCGAGTGCGAAATGTTGTTGCCGAAGCCCGGCCCCTTGCCGCAGACGTCGCAGTTGGCAGCCACGGGTCACTCCAAAGACTTCAGGTGCACTTACAGTGAATTCCGGCGCGCCGGAATCATTTGACTGAAGTGGCGGCACCGGAGAAATGGCCCGATTCTCATCGGGCAACCGAAGCAGCATACAACGGCTGCGTCGGTGGAACGAAACTACCATGGGTTCCGCCGCCCCCCGTCCCGTCCCGGTCCCCGCCGGACCCGGCGCGCGGGGACTACTCTGCGGTGCAGCCGGCCGGCCACGGCCGATTTCGAGGAGGACCGACAGGTGCCGCAGACCGCCGACGAGATGGACGCCGTCGCGGTGCGTACCTGGTGCTCACTGGCCCTGGAGGCACTGGGCCGGGAACGCGAGGCGATCGACGCGATCAACGTGTACCCCGTCGCCGACGGGGACACCGGTACGAACCTCTACCTGACCGTCGAGTCCGCGGCCCAGGCGGTCGAAGCGGTCTTCGCCGCCCACGAGACCGGTACGACCGTGCCCGTCGCCGCCGACGCGGTACGGGCCATGGCGCACGGAGCGCTGATCGGTGCCCGCGGGAACTCCGGCACGATCCTGGCCCAGTTGCTGCGCGGCATGGCCGGGGTGCTGGCCGACGGGCACGACGCGGACCACCTGCGCCGGGCGCTCGCCGTGGCCGCCGCGGCCGCCCGGCAGGCCGTCGCCCACCCCGTCGAGGGCACCGTGCTCACCGTGGCCGCCGCGGCCGCCGAGGCCGCCGGGCGCACAGCGGACGACGCCGGAAGCGCGGCGGTCGCACGGGCGGCGTACGAGGGGGCGCGGACGGCCCTGGAAGCGACTCCCGGGCAACTCGCCGTCCTCGGGCGTGCGGGGGTCGTGGACGCCGGGGGACAGGGCCTGGTCGCGGTGCTCGGGGCGCTGGTCGAAGCGGTCTCCGGGCGGGCCCCCGAGCGTGTGTACGTAGCCGGGGCCGGGTTGTCCGTGTCGTCGCCGTTGTCTGTGTCGTCGTCGGCGGCGGCTGTGTCTTCTGTGTCTTCTGTGCCTTTCGCGGGTTTCGCGGGTTTCGTCCCCGTGCCGGAGGACTGCGCGGCGGGCGGACCGGCCTTCGAGGTCATCTACCTGCTGGAGGCCACGGACGAGGCCGTGGACCGGCTGCGGACCCGGCTCGACGGGCTCGGCGACTCCCTGGTGGTGGTGGGCGGCGACGGGCTGTGGAACGTCCACGTGCATGTCGACGACGCGGGTGCGGCGGTGGAGGCCGGCGTCGAGGCGGGACGGCCGTACCGCATCCGGATCACCCACTTCGGCGCCGACCGGGTGCACCCCCACACCGAGCCCGTGCAGCGGGCGGTCGTCGTGGTGGTTCCCGGCGACGGGCTCCGCGGCCTGTGCAAGGAGGCCGGGGCGACAACGGTGCTGGCGCGCCCGGGGGAGCCGCCCGCCAGCGGCGAACTGGTCGACGCGATCCGCCGGGCGCACGCCCGCGAGGTGGTACTGCTGCCCAACGACGCCGAGTTGCGTCACACCGCGGCCGCCGCCGCCGAACAGGCCCGCGCGGAGGGGGTCAGGGTCGCACTGATCCCGACCCGGGCCGCCGTCCAGGGCATCGCGGCCCTCGCCGTCCACGAACCCGGCCGCAGCTTCGACGAGGACGTGGTGGCGATGACCGCCGCGGCCGGCGCCACCCGCTACGCCGAACTGGCCGTCGCCGAGCGGCAGTCCTGGACCATGGCGGGCATCTGCCAGGCCGGCGACATCCTCGGCCTGATCGACGGCGACGTCGCGGTCATCGGCGAGGACGTGCCGGGAACGGCCCGCAACGTGCTGGACCGCATGCTGGCGGCGGGCGGCGAACTGGTCACCCTGGTCCTCGGCGAGGACGTTCCCGACAGCCTCGCGGACGCGCTGGAGGGGTACGTGCGCGAGGGTTATCTGGCGGTCGACACGGTGGTGTACCGGGGCGGCCACCAGTGTGCTCCGTTGCTGATCGGGGTGGAGTAGGGCGGCACGGCCGCACCCGCCGGGCAGTCCTCGACCGCCGGACGGGCCCGGTTCCGCGTGTGTGTGCCCCGGTCATGAACTCGCTGAAAGCGCCCGGCTGTTCGTCCCGTATGCGCAGCAGCCGCGCGAAGGGCACGAACATCTGGAAGGTGTGCGGCGACCGATCGGCGAGGGACTCGGAGTATCCCGGGGGACGCGACCGCGAGCCGGCCGCGTGGGTCTCGGTCCCAGGCGCGTGGCGACGGCTCCGACCAGGGGATTCTGGTGTTCCGGGTGGTGCCCGCCGGACATCTGTCAGTGGTGTGGTGTGCAATGGATCCCGTGTCTGCGTTCGACGAACCCCTCAAGAAGCTGCTCGGCGGAGCCACCGCGAAGGTGATGGCCGACCACCTCGACCTGCACACGGTCGGTGATCTGCTCCACCACTACCCGCGGCGGTACGAGGAGCGCGGCCGGCTCACGGCGCTGACCGACCTCCCGCTGGACGAGCACGTGACGGTGGTCGCCCAGGTCGCCGACGCCCGCATCATGATGTTCAACAACGGCCGCGGCAAGCGTCTCGAAGTGACGCTCACCGACGGCAGCGGCCGGCTCCAGCTCGTCTTCTTCGGCCATGGCGTGCACAAGCCGCACAAGGAGCTGCTGCCGGGCCGGCGGGCGATGTTCGCGGGCAAGGTCTCCGTCTTCAACCGGAAGATGCAGCTGGCCCACCCCACGTACCAGCTGCTGGACGCCGATTCCATCGACGGGGCCGAGGCCACGGAAGCGGTGGATGCCTTCGCCGGACGGCTGCTGCCGATCTACCCGGCCTGCAAGCAGCTGGACTCGTGGCGGATCGCCAAGGCCGTCGACACCGTGCTGCCCAGCGCCCGGGAGGCCGTCGACCCGCTGCCGCCGAGTCTGCGCGAGGGCCGCGGGTTCACCCCGCTCCCGGAGGCGCTGCTGAAGGTCCACCGCCCGCAGACCAAGGCGGACATCGCCCAGGCCAGGGACCGGCTGAAGTGGGACGAGGCCTTCGTCCTCCAGGTCGCCCTGGCCCGCCGCAGGTACGCGGACACCCAGCTCCCGGCGGTGGCCCGCCGCCCCGGCCCCGGCGGGCTGCTCGACGCCTTCGACGCCAAGCTGCCGTTCACCCTCACCGAAGGACAACGGAAGGTCTCCAAGGAGATCTTCGACGACCTGGCGACCGAGCACCCCATGCACCGGCTCCTCCAGGGCGAGGTCGGTTCCGGGAAGACCATGGTCGCGTTGCGCGCCATGCTCGGCGTCGTCGACGCGGGCGGGCAGGCCGCCATGCTCGCGCCCACCGAAGTGCTCGCCCAGCAGCACCACCGCTCGATCACGGAAATGATGGGGGAACTGGCCGAGGGCGGCATGCTGGGAGGGGCCGAGCAGGGCACGAAGGTGGTGCTGCTCACCGGCTCCATGGGCGTCGCGGCCCGCCGGCAGGCACTGCTCGACCTCGTCACCGGCGAGGCCGGAATCGTGATCGGCACGCACGCGCTGATCGAGGACAAGGTGCAGTTCCACGACCTCGGCCTGGTCGTCGTCGACGAACAGCACCGCTTCGGTGTGGAACAGCGCGACGCCCTGCGGTCCAAGGAGAACTCCCAGGGGGAAAAGAGGCCGCCGCACCTGCTGGTCATGACCGCGACGCCCATTCCCCGTACGGTCGCCATGACCGTCTTCGGCGACCTGGAGACCTCCGTACTGGACCAGCTCCCGGCCGGCCGCTCGCCGATCGCCAGCCATGTCGTACCCGCCAAGGACAAACCGCACTTCCTCAGCCGTGCCTGGGAACGGGTCCGGGAAGAAGTGGAGAGCGGGCACCAGGCGTACGTGGTCTGCCCCCGTATCGGCGACGACGCCGAGGACGAGGCGGCGGGCCGGAAGGCGAAGAAGGCGCCCGAGGACGACGGCGAGAAGCGCCCGCCGCTCGCCGTCCTGGAGATCGCCGAACAGCTCACCAAGGGCCCGCTCTCCGGCCTGCGCATCGAGGTGCTGCACGGCAGGATGAATCCCGACGACAAGGACGACGTGATGCGCCGTTTCGCCGCGGGCCAGGTCGACGTCCTCGTCGCCACCACCGTCATCGAGGTCGGGGTCAACGTCCCCAACGCCACCGCCATGGTGATCATGGACGCCGACCGGTTCGGCGTCTCCCAGCTGCACCAGCTGCGCGGCCGGGTCGGCCGCGGCTCCGCCCCCGGACTCTGTCTGCTGGTCAGCGAGGCCCACGAGGCGAGTCCGGCCCGTGCCCGGCTGTCCGCCGTCGCCGCCACCCTCGACGGCTTCGAGCTGTCCCGGATCGACCTCGAACAGCGCCGCGAGGGCGACGTCCTCGGCCAGGCCCAGTCCGGGGTCCGCTCCTCGCTGCGGATGCTCACCGTCATCGACGACGAGGAGGTCATCGCCGCCGCCCGCGAGGAGGCCGTGGCGGTCGTCGCGGCCGACCCGGAGCTGGAGCACCTGCCCGAGCTGCGGATCGCTTTGGACGCGCTGCTCGACAAGGAGCGCGAACAGTACCTGGACAAGGGCTGACAGGTCCGGCAGGGGTGACGGGCGCACGGGCCCGATCCGCCGCGACGCCATATCGTGGATGCCACGGCCCTGCAGCGCCCTGCGGGCCACCCACGAACCGAGGACCAGACACCCATGACCCGCGTGATCGCCGGCTCGGCCGGCGGACGCCGCCTGGCAGTCCCGCCCGGCACCGGCACCCGCCCCACCTCCGACCGTGCGCGCGAGGGCCTCTTCTCCACCTGGGAAGCCCTCCTGGGCAGCCTCCACGGCACCCGTGTCGCGGACCTGTACGCGGGGTCCGGCGCCGTCGGCCTGGAGGCGCTCTCGCGCGGTGCCGTCCACGCCCTGCTCGTCGAGACCGACCCCAAGGCCGTCCGCACCCTCCGGGACAACGTCCGCACGCTCGGCCTGCCCGGAGCCGAAGTCCGTACCGGCAGAGCCGAACAGGTCGTGACGGGACCGGCGCCCGCGGAGCCGTACGACGTGGTGTTCCTCGACCCGCCGTACGCCGTGACCGACGGCGATCTCGGCGAGATGCTGCTCACACTCCGTGCCCAGGGCTGGCTCACAGGCGATGCACTCGTCACCGTGGAACGCAGCACCAGAGGCGGAGAATTCAACTGGCCCAAGGGATTCGAGCCACTGCGGGCCCGTCGCTACGGCGAGGGAACGCTTTGGTACGGTCGCGCCGCCTCTACGTGCGAAGACGCACGATGACCGGACCGGAGAGCGAGGGAATCAAGTTGCGCCGCGCCGTCTGTCCGGGGTCGTTCGACCCCATCACCAATGGACACCTCGACATCATTGGCCGCGCCTCGAAGCTGTACGACGTCGTACATGTCGCGGTCATGATCAACCAGTCCAAGAAGGGCCTCTTCACGGTCGACGAGCGCATCGACCTGATCCGTCAGGTCACCGCGGACTTCGGCAACGTCCAGGTCGAGGCCTTCCACGGCCTCCTGGTCGAATTCTGCAAGCAGCGCGACATTCCGGCGATCGTGAAGGGCCTGCGGGCCGTCAGCGACTTCGACTACGAGCTCCAGATGGCCCAGATGAACAACGGCCTCTCCGGCGTCGAGACGCTCTTCGTGCCGACCAACCCCACCTACAGCTTCCTGTCGTCCTCCTTGGTCAAGGAGGTCGCCACCTGGGGCGGCGACGTCTCCCACCTGCTGCCCCCGGTGGTCCACCGGGCCCTCATCGAGCGTCTCGCCGAGCGCTGAATCCCTGACGGCCCGTCACCGGGTGTCGGGCGGGCGCCGACTGCCCGTACAGTCGTCCCGTCCGTCTCCAATCGGCTGTAGAGAGTGGCGAGCACACGGTGGACGTGCAGAAGAAGCTCGACGAGATCGTCGAGGTGGTCGGCAGCGCCCGGTCCATGCCCATGTCGGCTTCGTGCGTGGTCAACCGCGCCGAACTGCTCGCGATGCTCGAAGAGGTGCGCGAGGCCCTGCCCGGCTCGCTCGCCCACGCCCAGGAGCTCATCGGCGGCCAGGAGCAGCTGGCCGAGCAGGCCCGCCAGGAGGCCGGGCGGATCATCGAGGCCGCGCACGCCGAGCGCACCTCGCTGATCTCCGGGACCGAGGTCGCCAGACAGTCCCAGGCCGAGGCCGACCGCATCCTCGACGAGGCACGCCGGGAGGCCCAGGAGGTCCGCACCGAGGCCGACGAATACGTCGACAGCAAGCTCGCCAACTTCGAGGTCGTCCTCACCAAGACCATCGGCTCCGTCGACCGGGGCCGCGAGAAGCTCCTCGGCCGCGGCCAGGCCTTCGACGAGCGGGGATACGAGGACCCGGACTTCGCCGAGGCCCCCGAGCGCAGCACCGACCCGGCCACGCTCCAGCGCCGGGCCGACGAATACGTGGACACCAAGCTCGGCGCCTTCGAGGCCGTGCTCGCCAAGACCCTGGAGGCGGTCGGCCGCGGCCGGCAGAAGCTGCACGGCCGGGTCGCCACCGACGAGCTCGGCGCGCACATGGCCGCCCAGGACGCGGCGGGCAACCCGGTGCGCATGAGCGACGAGGACCACTGGGCCGGCCTCGCCGGGCTCGCCACCCCGGAACCGCAGCCGGTGCACCAGCAGGCCCAGCCGCACTTCTCCGCCCAGGACGGGCCGGGCTACGCGGAGACGTACGCGTACCAGGAGCAGCCGCAGCAGGACGCCTACGGATACCAGCAGCAGCCCGACCCGTACGCCGCCTATCAGCAGCAGGGCTACGACCAGAGCCTGGCCCAGGTCCCGGCCCAGGGACAGGCCCAGGTCCCGGCCCAGGGGTACGACGGCTGGCAGCAGCAGAGCGTGCAGCAGCCCCAGCAGGCGCTCCAGCCGCAGGGGGAGGGCGCCCTCGACGAGACCAGTCTGTTCGACACCAGCATGATCGACCTGGACCAGCTCCGCCGGTACGAGCAGGAGCGCTGACGGCCGGGACGGCGGCCGCGGCCCCTCCGGCGGACCGGAGCCGAGCGGGGTCCGTTGGCCCGGATTGGGAGCTGGGCGGCGCGTCCAGTATCCTGGCTCCTCGGTCGCGCGTATGTCCGCGATCCCGGCTGCCCGTTTCGAATCCGAATCCGGGCGGCCCTCCCCGCGATGTGTGATGCACATGATTTTGAAAGCAGGAAAAGCCCTGAACGGCCACCTCGACCACCGAAACCCTCTCGTGTTCGACACGCACGAGCTGGGTCGGCGTCCGGGTGCTCTCCAGCGGCTGACCCGCTCCGTGGACGCACCCGGTTCACCGGCCCTCGGTATCGACGGGGTCATCGGTGTGCCGGAAGGCGCACCCGTGGAGCTGGAGCTCCGTCTCGAATCGGTCATGGAAGGGGTGCTTGTCACAGGCACCGCCCGTGCGTCGGCCGAGGGGGAGTGCGTAAGGTGTCTGGAGCCGCTGCACCAAGAGGTCGCGGCGGACTTCCAGGAGATGTTCTCGTACCCTGACGCCGATGACCGGGGCCGCAGCAGCAAGGCGGAACCGGCCGACGACGCCGAGGACGACGAGGACAGACTCTTCATCGAGGACGGCCTGTTCGACCTCGAACCAGTGCTGCGTGATGCGGTGGTGCTCGCACTGCCGATGCAGCCGGTGTGCCGGGAGTCCTGCGCCGGTCTGTGTTCCGAATGCGGAATCAGGCTGGACGAGAACCCCGGTCACCACCACGATGCCGTCGACATCCGTTGGGCGGCACTGCAAGGACTCGCCGACACCGTTCAGGACGGCGAGAAGGACAACATGGGCGGCGCCGAAGCGGGCGTCGACGAGAAGCAGGAGAAGTAGCCGTGGCTGTTCCGAAGCGGAAGATGTCGCGCAGCAACACGCGCCACCGCCGGTCGCAGTGGAAGGCTGCGGTCCCCACCCTGGTTTCGTGCGAGCGTTGCCAGGAGCCGAAGCTGCAGCACATCGCGTGCCCCAGCTGCGGCACGTACAACAAGCGCCAGGTCCTCGAGGTCTGAGCGGCTGGTGAGAGGCCCGATGTCTGAGTTGTCCAACGCCAAGAAGCAGTCAGACAACGTCAACACAGCCTCGTCCCACACGCTTCTGGAAGGGCGGCTCGGGTATCACCTCGAGTCCGCCCTTCTGGTGCGTGCGCTGACCCATCGTTCGTACGCGTACGAGAACGGCGGTCTGCCGACCAACGAGCGGCTCGAATTCCTCGGGGATTCCGTGCTCGGCCTGGTGGTCACGGACACGCTGTACCGCACCCACCCCGATCTGCCCGAAGGCCAGCTGGCCAAATTGCGGGCCGCGGTGGTCAACTCGCGTGCGCTTGCGGAAGTGGGCCGCGGCCTTGAACTCGGCTCCTTCATCCGGCTCGGCCGCGGTGAAGAGGGCACGGGCGGCAGGGACAAGGCGTCCATCCTCGCCGACACCCTTGAAGCGGTGATCGGCGCGGTCTATCTCGACCAGGGCCTCAGCGCGGCCTCGGAGCTGATCCACCGGCTCTTCGACCCGCTGATCGACAGGTCCTCCAACCTCGGTGCCGGCCTGGACTGGAAGACCAGCCTCCAGGAGCTCACCGCGAGCGAGAGCCTCGGCGTTCCCGAGTACCTCGTCACGGAGACCGGCCCGGACCACGAGAAGACCTTTACTGCTGCTGCTCGCGTCGGTGGTGTCTCGTACGGCACCGGCACCGGCCGTAGCAAAAAGGAAGCGGAGCAGCAGGCGGCGGAGTCCGCCTGGCGCGAGATCAGCGCCGCCGCGGAAGCGCGGGCGGCCGCGGCGAAGGCCGCTGCCGACGGAGGGGCCGCCGACACCCCTGCCGACCCGGCGCCGTCCACGGACGTCGCTCCGGCCTGACCCGGAAATCCCCTCGGTGCCCCGCGCACCGGGGGGATTTCTCTGCCCGGATACCCTGGAAACGTTCCTGAGGAGCCACACCGTGCCCGAGCTGCCCGAGGTCGAAGTCGTACGGCGGGGTCTTGAGCGCTGGGTCACCGGCCGGACCGTCGCAGACGTCGAGGTGCTGCACCCGCGTGCGGTCCGCCGCCATCCCGCGGGCGGTGTGGACTTCGCGGCCCGGCTCGGCGGTGCCCGCTTCGGCCCGGCCATGCGCCGCGGCAAGTACCTCTGGGTGCCGCTGGACGACGCGTCCAGCTCGCTGCTGGGCCATCTCGGCATGAGCGGCCAGCTGCTCGTACAGCCGCAGGACGCCCCCGACGAGAAGCATCTGCGTATCCGGATCCGCTTCGAGGACGCCCTCGGGACCGAGCTGCGCTTCGTCGACCAGCGGACCTTCGGCGGGCTCTCGCTCCACGAGTGCGCCGCCGACAGCACGGACGGGCTGCCCGACACCATCGCGCACATCGCCCGCGATCCCCTGGACCCGGCCTTCGACGACGCGGCGTTCCACGCGGCCCTGCGACTGCGCCGTACGACGGTCAAGCGCGCCCTGCTCGACCAGTCGCTGATCAGCGGGGTCGGCAACATCTACGCGGACGAGGCGCTCTGGCGCGCCAAGCTGCACTACGACCGCCCGACCGCGACCCTGACCCGCCCCAAGTCGGCCGAGCTGCTGGGCCACGTCCGGGACGTGATGACCGCGGCCCTCGACCAGGGCGGCACCAGCTTCGACAGCCTCTACGTCAATGTGAACGGCGAGTCCGGCTACTTCGACCGCTCCCTCGACGCGTACGGGCGAGAGGGAGAGCCCTGCCACCGCTGCGGTACGCCGATGCGCCGCCGGGCGTGGATGAACCGGTCCAGCTATTTCTGCCCGCGCTGCCAGCGACCGCCGCGCACGGTTTCCTAGGCCTTTCGTCCGGGCCGGTCAGGCCGGGCTTGCGGGGCCGGCCCGACCCGGACGAAAGTCACTGGGCCCGGACTCCCGGTCCCGGGTGGGCTCCGTCGTACCGTTCACGGGCCCGGAGCACCTCCGGCATCCGGCCCTCGACGAGCCCGATCAGCGCGAGCAGCCGCTCGGCGACCTGTCGGCCCAGGGGCGTCGGCTCGTAGTCGACGCGGGGCGGATTGGTCGGCTGGGCCTCCCGGTGGACCAGGCCGTCCCGCTCCAGGGCGTGGAGCGTCTGCGAGAGCATCTTCTCGCTCACCCCGTCGACCCGGCGACGGAGCTCGTTGAAGCGGAAGCTGCCGTCGTACAGGGCCCCCAGGGTCAGGCTGCCCCAGCGCCCGGTGACGTGCTCCAGGGTTCCGCGTGAGGGGCACTGTCTGGAGAACACATCGAAGGCGAGCGCGTCCGGACGGTTCTTCTCGTCCGTGGCGACAGCGTACGCCCGCACAGCGCTCACCGCCGGGGTGCGCTTTCCCCGGGTGAGCGGTCGGTCGGCCACTGCTCAGAAGCCGAAGAAGTGACTCGCCGGGTCTTCGAACTGCGGTCATGTGAACGATCAACGCTGTGACCTGCGATTGAGTCGTCATTGGTTGTCAGCGTTGGTCAACCTTGAGCGCCCTTTCACGGCCCGGTGACGGCCCAGGGGCGGCGCTTCGATCGATCGGGCCCCGTCCCGCCCCTGGACGGGGCGGGCTACAGGGCATCCCTCATGTTGGCACCGGGCGACAACGGGTAATTGGGCTAGCAGGACTGGCCGCTCGTGGGGCGACTACGACCGGCGATGCAGTGGTAGATCACGTTCAGTATCGGGGCGTTGCATGGGGGGCAGACAGGTGGACTCGGACACGGTCATTGCTACGGCCGCAACAACCATCGCGCTGGGTTCTCTCTGGGTCAGCTATACGCAGACCAGGGCTACGCGGTTACATAACCGCCAGACCGTAAGACCCTTGCTTGTGATGCGACGCGTTAAGGAGCACGAAGGGCACGAGGCCGGCCTTCTGGTCATCAATGCCGGACTTGGGCCAGCCGTCGTAACAAACTCTGTGGTGCACTTGGACGGAGACCATATCGGCCAATGGCACTATCACACGCAAGAACGTGTCCTAGCGCCGTTGCCTGTGCGGCCCAAGGCTCACTCCCTCCGTCCGGGTGCCGCGGTCCTTGCTGGACAGTCCGCCTTCTTGTTGCATCTCGACGAGTTCAGTGAAAACCAACACGGCTGGTTCTGGGATCTCATCACTCGGCGTCTGGTGATCGAGATTCGATACGAGTCGCTCTACGGTGGTGAGGATTTCAGGGCGACACCTCCACTGTTCTGACGTGGTCGAGGCCGGGAGCCTTCCGCCCGTCGCTACTGTCGCCAACACGCACTTGGAGCGGTTCGAGCTGCCTTTCCCCGTGGCTCCCCGCCCGGTCGGGCACGGAATGGGCACGCGCCGCCTTCATCGCCCACCCCAACCCACCACTCTCCCCAGCTCCCATCCCGTCCGCCTTCGACCCACACACCGTGGAGCGGTCGTGGTTCAGGGCGTCAAGGTGGAGCGCGCCACTGTACGAACGACCTTGACGCCCTGGGCCGCGACTGCTCGGCTTTGCCTGGGTCGAAGGTGGTCGGGATGGGAGCCCACGACGCTCGCCACGCTCCGGCCGGCACTCGCGAACGGCGCCCCGTCCATCCCGGAGTCTGAGCGCCCCCGCCGGAGGCATGTCCTGACCGTTCCCTGCTCTCCCACCTCATCCCACCCGCCCTTTCCGTCTGCTCGATTTCCGGGTTCCGGGCTGGGCGGCGGTGTCGGGTTCGTCCTGGGTGGTGTGGCGGTGCCGTTGCTGTCCGTGAGGGGTGCGGTGTTCCGGTGGGGCCGTGGCGCTGGGGTGGTTTCGGTGGCGGGGTGGTCGTCCTCGGTCCGGCGAGACGGAGGGTGGTGCAAAGCGTGTAGCGGGTAACCCCGTGGCAACTTACTGGTGGCGCGGGGCCGGGGGCCGGGCGGAGCGGGCCGCAGGCAGGAGCGTCGCCCGAGTCCCCGAGCCCGCGCCGGCCCGCGTGGCGGGCCGGTGGGGTGTTATCCGTAGCGGCGGCTGAATGCCGATTGCCCCGCCCGCGCCGGATGTACGAAAGGGCAAGAGCTACCAAGCCTGAGGAAAGGGCCCCGGAGCCCTCGGAGGCCGGGCCGGTGCGCACAGGGTTCCCCGCGGGGCGGTGCTGCTGGCTGTCGCGAACTCCCACTGACAAGGGCTCGTGTCTTTCGCCGTGGGTGCCCTCAAGCCCGATGGTTCCGGATGCAGCGGTCTGCCGCACAGCAAGGAGGAACCCCCCTGCTCTTCCCCCCTCCCCGCCCGAAGGGTGGGGCTTGATGAGGTAGAGAAACCTGTAACAACGCCCTGCCGATCCTCGGCTACGTCATGGTGAGTGCGTCGGCAATGGCCTGCATATCGTTGGTGATGGCGTCGGCTTTCGCCTCGGCGAACAACTCGGCCTTGTGGGGTTTATTGGCGTAACCGATCACTGTTGCTCCGGCTGCGTGAGCGGCCTGGATGTCGGTAAGCGAGTCACCGATCAGTGTGCAGTTCGCAACATCCGCTTGCATTCGTTCGGCCGCAGAGATGAGCGGAAACGGGTTGGGCTTCATCAGGTGAGGCTTCCCAGACGGTCGGCCAACGATCCTGGTGACGTACTTCTCCAACCCGTGAATCTCCAGAAAATGCTGGACGCACTCAGCAGAGTTATTGCTCACCACCGCGACAACCTTCTCTGAGGAATTCGCGGCCTGGAGCGCTTCGACCGCTCCCGGCGTTGGCGGCCCGGCCAATGGAACGGCTTCCACCTCGGCAACCGTAAGGGCCTGCTCGACCTCCTGGCCTAGCTCGGTGTCGGCCTCATAGGCGATACGCAGGACCTCGATCGGGTCGTCGGTTTCGGTGGCCTTTGCGCCCGCGTCTGCGTCCTGGCCTGCGAGCAGCGCGGTGAGCTGCTTGGCGACTTCGGGAGCGGGGAGCCCGGCGAAGACGTCGCACATAGGGCCATCGAAGTCGAAGAAGATCACGCGGGCGTTGGCCAGGACCCCCGGGAGTCGATCATCATGCGTCAAGGTCGAAGTCCCTTCCGATGGTCTCCCAGACGCTGTCGAACCACATACGGGCCTGCTGGACCTGTTGACCTCCGCTGGAGGACTCGCCGTCGTTGATCGAGTGGTGGAAGAGCGTGGTGTCCTTGCCCACGAGGTCATAGATCTCGATCGTCTCGCCCTTGGCGACGACCTTGTTGGGGCGGATCGGGTAGTACCCGAAGAACGCATCCTCGTTGTTGATCACGTACAGCTTGAAGAACTGCGTGCCGCTGTGGACACGGACGTTGATCTGGGTCTCGGCGACGAGCCCGAGGTGTTCCAGTTCGGTGATCGCATCCCGGATGCTGCGGGCGTAGCCGACCATGATGTCGTGCATGCGGTCCCGAAGCCGCTTGTCGTCTGCCCCGTCCGCCATACGCACCGGTGCGGCCTGGGGCACTGACATGTCCGGGACGAGCATCCGCATGGTGATGCTCGACGGCGTCAGCCTGCCGATGCGAATCTTGTCGAGCGGTTCCTGAAGCGCGCCGTGCAGCGTCTCGCTGGAAAAGCCCGCGAAATCGATCGTGACGTGATCCTTCGCGAAAGCCTGCTCAACGTACGGTCGAAGCCCCGCTGGCCGCTCCGTCCGGTTGCGGACGTAGACACCGCTGCCCTTGCGGGAGACCACGAGTCCTTCGTCTTCGAGGTCCCGGAGCGCTCTTTGGATCGTCGCCCGAGCAAACCCATAAAGCTCCGTCAGCTCCTTGTGGGATGGGAGCTTTTCGCCGGGCGCCAGCCGCCTGGTCCGGATCGCCGCTCCGAGGCTGCTGGCTACCTGTTCGTACGGGGCTCGGTCGTCGTCGGGGTCGAGGGGCTCGGGGACAAAGGTCATGAAGTTGATGGTAGGCGAGTTGCCTAGGCAAGGACAGTCAGGGCAGTCATGTTGTTGACATGGCTAGCCACGTCCTCTAACTTCGAGATGTGGCCAACCGGGTTAGCCAAGTTGGTCATCTAGTCGCTTCATGCCATCTCGAAGGAGAGACCATGCCGTCTTTCAAGATCGATGTTTCGACCGCCGTCGTGTTCGTCGCGACGCCTCCGACTCCGAAGCTTGTGAGCAAGCAGACCGGTGAGATTGCGGTGGACCGGGAGACCGGTGCCCAGCTCGCGACGGTGGGTCTGCTGATCTCGGACGAGGGTGAGGGGAACCTCTACCAGGTGACGGTGCCGAGCACGGGTGTCCCGGAGGACCTGACCCCGGGCACGCTGGTGACGGTGATCGGGCTGAAGGCCCGGGACTGGGAGAACACGTTCAACGGCCAGACTCGGCACGGGATCAGCTTCCGCGCGGTGGCCATTACGGCGGGTGCCTGACCATGTCGGATATCACCACGGTGATCGAGGTGGCGGGGGCCTTATCGGCTGCGGGTGGGCTCGGCTATGCGAAGGTTCGCGCGCCTCGCGTGTTCTGGTCGCTGGCAGGGCTGCCGGTCGCCCGGGTCCGCTTCGCGGCCACGTACCACTCGACGATGGATGTGTGTGGGCTGACGGTTCAACCGTCCCGCCTGCGGGCGTTCATGGTCCGCAACGTGGCCCGCCGCCAGGATGTCCAGCCGGTCCCGCCGAAGGTCCGCAAGGTCCGGGGTTCGTCGACCGGGATGCGTGCCACGCTCCGGCTCCCCGCTGGTCTGGAACCCGCGGACGTGGCCGCCGCTTCGGAGCGGCTCCGGCACGCCTGGGGCGTCCACTCCGTCCACGTCGTAGAGACCAAGCCGGGTTTCGTCGAACTGCGCATGACCGGCTACGACGTGCTGCGGCATGTGAAGATGCCGCGCCGACTGCCCCGCAAGCTGGCCTCCGGGCCGTTGGTGGTGCCGGTGGCGTTGCGGGAGGACGGGAGCGCGTTCGTCCGCGACTACACCAAGATCCCGCACGGCCTGACCCTGGGGGCGAATCAGTCGGGCAAGTCGATGTACCAGCGCAACCTGATCGCCGGTCTAGCGAAGCTCCCGGTGGGGCTGGTCGGGATCGACTGCAAGCGCGGTGTCGAACAGCGCGGGTACGCGCCCCGGCTCTCGGCTCTGGCGGTCACCCCGGATGAGGCATCGTCCTTGCTGGAAGCGCTCGTGGGGGAGATGGAAGATCGCTTCGACGTCCTGAGCGATCACAGTGTTTCCGACCTGTGGGACCTCCCCGCAAAGGTGCGGCCGGTGCCGCTGGTGGTCCTGGTGGACGAGGTGGCGGAACTGTTCCTCACCGCCGCGAAGAAGGACGAGGAACGCCGCGACCGGATGGTGATGCACATGATCCGTCTGGCGCAGATGGCCCGTGCAGTCGGCATCTATCTGGAGGTCTGCGGGCAGCGGTTCGGCTCCGAGCTCGGCAAGGGCGCCACCATGCTCCGTGCCCAGCTCACCGGCCGTGTCGTCCACCGGGTCAACGACAAGCAGACCGCCGACATGGGCTTGGGCGACATCGCCCCCGAAGCGGTCTTCGCCGTCACGACGATCCCGCCGGACCGCCCCGGCGTGGCCGTGGCCGGTGACGCCTCCGGCGGCTGGTCCCGCATCCGCACCCCCGAACTGACCGCGGCCGACGCGGTGGCCATCTGCCACGAGCACGCGCACCTCACCCCGGCCGTTCCGGCCCTGGCCCCGTTCCGCCCGGCCGTTCCCGTCACCACGGCCCCGGCCAGTCCTTCGCCGCTGGTCAAACCAAGGCCGGTCACCGAGTAACACCCCACGCTCCCCCGGTCGGCGTGACCGTCTCACGCCAGGTCCCTACCCCGCCCATGCCCGGAACCCGAGAGGAAGCACCGCCATGGCCACCAAGAGGACCACCACCAAGCCCCCGAAGGCTCCCGTACCGGCACAACCGGCCGAGTGCCAGCCCTGCGGCGGGACCGGAAACGTCGCCGTCACGGTGCGCGTCGGCCGCAAGCGCCGCCCGGTCGGCCAGCAAGACGGCCTCTGCCTGAACTGCCTCGGCACTGGTACCGACTCCGAGTCCTGACCTCTCGCCCCGGCGCTGGGCGGTCGACCGAAGCATCCCGCCCGGCCCCGGCTCAACCTCCCCGAAAGGAGGTGACCCCGTGTTCCGCACCATCCGCCTCGACGCTGTGCTCGTCCAGGCTGTCATCGCCGGTGCCTTGTCCTTCTCCCACCTGCACGATCTGGCCCTGGCGGCCGGACAAGACGGCTGGAAGGCATGGGCCTACCCGATCAGCGTGGATCTGCTGCTCGTCGCCGCCTGGCGCCGCATGCGCACCCACGCCGGTAACCGACCCGCCTGGGTCTGGTTCGTGATCGCACTGGCCGCGTCCCTGGGCGCGAACATCGCCACCGCCGGACTCCTCGACCTGGACCACGTTCCGGCCTGGCTCCGCATCCTCGTCGCTGGCTGGCCCGCCCTGGCCTTCCTCGGCGGCACCCTCCTCGCCCACACACCCGCCCCGGCCGATCAGCCGGTCGAACCCGAACCGGCCTCCGAGCAGCCGCCGCTGGCCGCTCTGGAACCGGAACCGGAGCCAGCGCCGGACGTCACGGTGGAACGGGCGCCCGAGCCCGAACCGGCCCCACAACTCCCGCCCGCACCCGAGCCCGCACCCCGCCCGGCGGTAGCCCCGGGCCCCGCCCCCGCTTCCGCTCCGGCTCCGGTCATGGCTGTTCCCCCGGCCCTGCTCGACCACGCCCGGAAGATCGCGGACACCCATCACGCCACGACCGGCAACCCGATCGACTCGGCCGCCCTTCGTGCCCGCCTCAACGTCCCGGCCCCGCTCGCGGACGCCATCACCGCCCAACTCACCTGACAGGAGAACCGCATGCGAACGTCCATCCGCGCCGCGCTCGAACGCTCCGCCGAACTCACCCGTAACAACCGCCTCGTTGACGGCATGAAGCTGGGAGAGGACGCGATCAGCCAGGCCACTGACGACGAGCACCCCGAGATCAACCAGTGGCTCACCGACCACGCCGACGACTTCGTCGGCCGGAACGACTGACGCCCATGCCGCGCCCGAACCGCTTCACCAACGTGATCCGCATAGGCCCCGTACAGGTCGGCACCCACTACGACGGCCGTGGCCGCACCAAGCACACCGCCGCCTGCACCGCCCCCGGCTGCAACTTCTCCGCCGACTACCGCAACCGCTCTGCCGCCGAACTCGCCGCCCGTACCCACCGCTGCAACCCCTGACAGGAGGAGCCGTGTTCACGCCGAAGATCCCGCCCTCGGACACCGCACCCACCCCCGCAACGTCCCTGGTCCAGCCCCTCGCCGGTATCACGCACACTCCGGCCTGCACTTGCCAGCACGCTTCTGTCGCCTCGGCCCCGGTACACCTTCCCGCGGCTTCATCTGCCCCGGCCGCCCGTTTCACTCCGGGCTCGCTGGTCCTCATGGCGGGTGGCGGAACCGCCGTGGTCCTGGTCGTCGGTGCGGTCCTGGTCTCGATGCTCCTGGCCACGGCCATCACCGCCGCCTCGGTCGCCCTGTGCGCGGTGGTCCTCCGCTCCCTCGTCAACGACCAGAAAGGCCGTTGACCTTGCCCAGCCGCGAAGCCCTGAACCCGCCCCGAGGGGAGTGCCGTCAGTGCTGGCAGCACGCCTACGACAGCCGCGCCCAGCACCGGCACTTGGCACCTCGTGAGGACTGCCCGGCCTGCGTTGACCACCGCGACAACGGCCACCCCGCCCACCTGATCGTGCGCTGATCGCTGTAGCGAACTCAACCAGGAAAGGAACCCCAGACATGGGCCTCTTCAGCCGCAAGAGCAACGACACCCCGAGCAACCCCGCTATGACCGAGCTGGGCCGAGAGTTCGCCATCGCCCGCCGCCACGGCGACCGCAAGACCATGCGCCGCATCGGCCGCGAGTACGACGCCACCGCCACCGGCGAGAGGGACGCCGCCTCGTTCCAGGCCGGTCAGGAAGCCTACGACACCCTGCCCCCGATCAAGACCCCGCGCCGCAACCGCCGACGCTAACCGGCCCCCGGGGCGGCTCTCTCGCCAAAGAACCGCCGCCCCGGAAGCCCAACCCCCATCCAGATCCAACAGACCCGAAAGGGAGATCCCATCATGCCCCAGAACACCCTGCCCCGGCCGATCTGCGCCCACTGCGACGGCTTCCCCACCGTCGCCGTCACCACCGGCCAGACCACCCCGGACGGCGACCGCCACACCATCACCGCCGACTGCCCCGCCTGCCGCGGCACCGGCCACACCACCCCCGCCCGCGCCTACACCCGCGTGGGGCGGTGACCGGCATGACCGACCTGACACCCACCCCGGGCCGCCCCGGCCTCCACGTCAGCAAGCCGTCCCCGAACACGCCCGCCACGGGCTCCGCCGTCTGCCACTGCGGCGCCTCGGCCACGGCCACCGGCGATGCCCAGGTCAAGGCCCTGGTTGACGGCTGGACCTCGAACCACGGCCGCGCCCACCACAACGGGGACACACCGCGATGAACACCACCGCCACCGCGGCGGGCCTGGACCCGACCACCCTCGCCGACGTGCTGAGGGTGGCCGGGTCCACCGGCTACGACCGCTGGGAAGAACAGATCCGCCGCACCGGAGGATGCGCCGAGCCCATCCACCTCACCGGCGCCACCAAGACCATCGACCGCGCCACCGGCACCCTCCTGCACCACTACACCACCGACACCGAGCCCGGCGGACGCCTCCGCGTCGCCTGCGGCAACCGCCGCGCCTCCCGCTGCCCCGCCTGCGCCTGGACCTACGCCGGAGACACCTACCACCTCATCCGCGCCGGACTCACCGGCGACCCCGCCAAAGGCACCCCCCACACCATCCGCGAACACCCCCGCGTCTTCGCCACCCTCACCGCCCCCTCCTTCGGCCCCGTCCACAACCGCCCCGGAAACCGGCCCTGCCGCTGCGGCACCCACCACCCCGACAACGCCCCCGAACTCGGCACCGCCCTCGACCCGACCACCTACGACTACGCGGGCGCCGTGCTCTGGAACAACCACGCCTCCGACCTCTGGCGCTACTTCACGATCTACCTCCGCCGCGAGATCGCCCGCCGCGCCGGACTCACCCAGAAAGCCGCCCGCGAACAGTCCCGCCTCTCCTTCGGGAAGGTCGCCGAGTACCAGAAACGCGGGGCGGTCCATTTCCACGCCGTGATCCGCTTCGACGGACCCGACGGACCCGAATCACCACCCCCCGGCTGGGCCACCCTCGACCTACTCACCGACGCCATCCATGCGGCTGCCGCCCGGGTCGAAGTCACCGTGCCGGCCAATCCGCAAGCCGGGTTCGACAGTGACTGGGCCCTGCGCTGGGGCACACAGCTCGACGTCCAGCCCATCGGCGCCTTCGGCAACGGCGAAGATCTCACCGAACAAGCCGTCGCGTCCTACGTCGCCAAATACGCCACCAAAGCCGCCGAGACCACCGGCACCGTCGACCACCGCATCGGCAACAAGGAAGCCCTGATCCTCCTCGACGTCCCCGACCACCCGCGGCGGCTGATCGAAGCGTGCCTGGACCTCCACCACGCGTACCCCGACCGCAAACTTCGCGACTGGGCCCACATGCTCGGCTTCCGCGGCCACTTCTCCACCAAATCCCGCGCCTACTCCACCACCCTCGGCGCCCTCCGACAGGTCCGCGCCGACTACCGCGCCGCCCAGCAACGCGCCGCCCTCGGCCTGCCCGACCCCGACGACCACCCCGAGGCAACCACCCTCACCCTCGCCCACTGGGCCTACGCAGGCCACGGCCACACCCCCGGCGAATCCTGGCTCGCCGCCAATATCCACCGCGACATCCAGCACAACCGCGACGCGGCCCGCGAACACCGCGCCGAACTCGAAGCACTCGACGGAACGGAGGTACTGGCATGAGGCGATCCCTTCCCGAGCGCTACCTGACGCCGGTCGATCTGGCCGATCTCCTCGGCATCCCGGTCGAGACGGTCTACCAGTGGCGTCGCAAAGACACGGGTCCCCGCGGTTTCCGGGTCGGCCGACACCTCCGCTTCGACCCCGAAGACGTACACACCTGGGTCACCTCCCTCATGGACAAGGAAGCCGCCTGATGGCCGGACACATCCAAGACCGCTGGTACAAGACCGAACCTGGACCCGACGGCAAGCCCGTACGCATCAAGACTGACCGCCACGGCATTGGCCTGCGATACCGCGCCCGCTACATCGGCCCCGACGGCACCGAGAAGTCCAAGAGCTTCCCGGATAAGCAGAAGCGCAAGGCTGAGACATGGCTGTCCAACATCGAGGCTGACATGTCCCGTGGCGACTACATCGCGCCCGAGGCAGGCAAGGTCACCTTTGAGCAGTACGCAACGAAGTGGATGACGACGCAGACGACGGACCCCGCGACTCGTGAGTCTGTCGAGATGCGGCTACGACTGCACGTCCTCCCGCACATCGGGAAGCGGCTCATCGGCTCGTTCAACCCGACGCACCTCCGCCTCTGGATGCGGACCCTGGAAGACGCGGGCCTGTCTGCCGCCTATCGGCGCGGGATTTTCGCGCATGTCTCGACGGTATTCACGGCCGCAGTCGAAGACCGTGTTATCCGCGTGAACCCATGCAGCGCACGGTCGGTTAAGGCTCCCCGCCTCGATCCGCGCAAGATCAAGCCGTGGACCGCTGATCGTGTCAAGGCTGTGCGGGCTGAACTGCCTGAGCGGTACCGCGCCCTGGTAGACCCTGCGGCCGGATGCGGCCTTCGTCAGGGTGAGGTGTTCGGTCTCGCCGTCGAGGACGTGGATTTCCTCGGTGGCGTCGTGCATGTGGTCCGGCAAGTGAAGTTGCTCCGCAACCGGCCTGTGTTCGCTCCGCCCAAGGGCGGCAAGGAGCGGGACGTCCCACTGCCTGAGTCCATCGCCTTTGCGTTGGCTGGCCATCTGACACGCTTGCCCGGTGCGGATGTGACCTTGCCCTGGAAGACGTTGGACGGTCCGCCCGTTACCGCGGCACTGATCTTCCGGAGCCCTGAGGGCCTCTCCTTGAACCGCAACCGCTTCAACGATCGCCAGTGGCGTCCTGCCCTACGCGCTGCGGGTGTGACCACGGGGCGGGGCAACGGGATGCACGCGTTGCGGCACTTCTACGCCTCTGTGCTCCTGGACGCGGGGGAGAGCATTAAAGCTCTCAGCGAATATCTGGGCCACCATGACCCTGGCTTCACGTTGCGGACCTACACGCACCTGATGCCGTCGAGCGAGACCCGTACGCGGGCCGCCGTTGATGCCGTCTGGGCCGCCCCGGCTACCAATGACGGCCCTGAGACGGCCCAAGAGGGCTCATAGGTCGCTGACCTGCGGAAATCTCAGAAGCCGAAGTCCTGGGTCCACCAGGGGCCGCCCGCGCCGAAGTGCACGCCGACGCCGAGCGTCTTGTAGTCGCAGTTGAGTATGTTCGCCCGATGGCCCTTGCTGTTCATCCACGAGTCCATCACGGCCTGCGCGTCGGCCTGGCCGCGGGCTATGTTCTCGCCGCCGAGCCCCCGCACACCGGCCTTGGCGGCGCGGTCCCACGGGGTTCGGCCCTCGGGGTCGGTGTGGTCGAAGAAGCCCCGGGCCGCCATGTCGTCGCTGAAGTCCTGAGCGAGCGAGGCCAGTGAGGCGCTGGCCGTCACCGGGCTGCAGCCGGCCTTCGAGCGCTCCTGGTTGACCAGGGCGAGCACGGCCGCCTGGGCGGAGGAGGCCGGGGCCGACGCGGCGGACCTGCGGCCGGCCGGGGCGGAGGAGGGGGCCCTTGGGGTGGCCGGCGACTTCCCGGCCGTGGCCGGGGCGGTGCTCTTCCCGGCTTCCGCCGCGGCGGCCTTCGGCGGCGTCGGCGACGAGGACGGCTCCGCCCGCCCGGCCGGCTCGGACGTCTTCGACGGGGAAGCGGACGACGGGGAACCGGCGGGAGTTCTCGCCCCCGTCGGGCCGCCGGCTCGCTCCGGCGCGTCCGCGCCCGCCGACCGCTCCGGGGCGGATGTGCCGCCCCGGCCCAGCAGGTTCGGAGCCCCCTCGGTGCGCACCTGGTCGGCGGCCGGGCCACCGCCGGTCGAGTGGGTGCCACCGCCGGGCAGCAGCCCCGAGGCAACCGCGACGGCCCCCACGGCCAGGGCGGCGGAGACGCCGATCAGTCCCGTACGGACAGGGGCCCCGGATTGCTTCCCGTGCCGCGTACCCCGGTGCCGGTCCAGGTCCTCCGCCGCGCGGTCCTGAACGGCAGGAGCTTCGGCGGAGCGTCGATGACGTCCCATCTGCTGAGCCCTTCCGACGGCCTGGACGCCGCTCTCGGCGTCTGCATGACTCACCCGATGGGGTGAGGTTATTGCGACGGGACTGTACGCCATGGTCTTCCGGCAGGAAGTGCTCCGAGAGCAATCGGCCGGTTAGCGTTCGGGCATGAACGAAGAAGTACGGCTCACCGCCTGGGTGCGCGGTCGAGTACAGCAAGTAGGTTTCCGCTGGTTCACCAGGGCGAACGCTCTGGAGATCGGCGGCCTCACCGGCTTCGCCGTCAATCTCGACGACGGCAGGGTGCAGGTCGTCGCCGAGGGGCGACGTGAGAATTGCCACCGTCTGCTGGAGTGGCTGCGCTCGGACGACACACCCGGGCGCGTGGACGGAGTCACTGAGATCTGGGACACCCCGCGCGGCGGTTACGACGGCTTCGCGATCCGCTGATCCAGGCCCGGTCCCGGGCCGCCCCGGGGGCTGTGTTCGGACTGTGTTCGATGGGCGGCGCGCGGTGAACGCGACGGGGTGGTCATCCGCGTACACATGAAATGACCTGCGGAATGGCCGGGTGGTTGCCAAGATTCGGTTGGCATGCCAGGCTGCGGCAATAGGGATGATCTCCGCGCCGCCCGAGGGCCTCGCAGGAGAGCCGCGCCGCATGATCGTCGGGCCGCGCACCCCAGGGCTGCCCGCCTCTACAGGGCGTGATCGTGTTGACCGTCAAACTTTTTGGTGAGACGCTGAAATCCCCGCGCACCGCAGCTGTTCGGCAGAGCTGTTTGGCAGCAGAACAGCAGTGAATACAGAGCACTGCCGAGCACCGCGGGTGCGATTCCCTCACGACCCACACCGCATCGGTCGGTCACTCAGTGTGGAGGACCATCCATCATGGCAAAGGCGCTTCTCGGTTACGTCGGCGGTTCCGACCCGCGACTCCTCGCCGAGATGCGACGGCTCCAGCAGCGTGTCCAGGACCTCGAATCCGAGCTCGTACGGATTCAGGACGAGAACGACGCGCTCAATGCCGCCGCCCAGCACCAAGAGTCGCTGCTCGACAGCATCGACATCGACGTACCTCAGGCGGAGCCGGCGCTGACCTGACCGATGGCCCTCGGGGCCGGTCGGACCGTACGCGTCAGTCGTCCGAGATCATCACCTGGATCGTCGGCGGATCATTGAAGGTCACTGCTCTTGATCTGTCACCGTTGTGACATGTCCTTGATCCGTCATGCGCAGCTGCACCAGCAATACCGCACGTAACACCGCACACGATTTACAAGGGGCGCTTCGGCGTCCCTTCTTTCTTTTGCGTCTCTCTCCCGTGCCCGGAATCTTTCGGTCGCACTTCTCCGCTCGGACCCGTGCGTGACCCGCCCCGGACGTACACCTCTTCCCCTACCGTCTGATGTGCCCTGCACCTTCATCAGTGAAACCGAGAGCGAAAGGTAGAGTCCGGCGGCGTGCATCTCAAGGCCCTGACCCTGCGTGGTTTCAAATCGTTCGCCTCCGCCACGACGCTGCGGTTCGAACCCGGTATCACGTGCGTCGTCGGTCCCAACGGGTCCGGCAAATCCAATGTGGTGGATGCGCTCTCCTGGGTCATGGGGGAGCAGGGCGCCAAATCCCTGCGCGGCGGCAAGATGGAAGACGTGATCTTCGCAGGTACCACCGGGCGGCCGCCGCTCGGCCGGGCCGAAGTTTCGCTGACCATCGACAATTCCGACGGCGCACTGCCCATCGAGTACGCCGAAGTGACGATCACTCGGATCATGTTCCGCAATGGCGGCAGCGAATACCAGATCAATGGCGACACCTGCCGGCTCCTGGACATCCAGGAACTGCTCTCGGACTCCGGTATCGGCCGGGAGATGCATGTCATCGTCGGCCAGGGCCAGCTGGACTCGGTACTCCATGCCGATCCGATGGGGCGGCGCGCATTCATCGAGGAAGCCGCGGGCGTGCTCAAGCACCGCAAGCGGAAGGAGAAGGCGCTGCGGAAACTGGACGCGATGGGAGCCAACCTGGCCCGCGTCCAGGACCTGACCGACGAGCTGCGCCGACAGCTCAAACCGCTGGGCCGGCAGGCGGCCGTGGCGCGCCGGGCCGCCGTCATCCAGGCCGATCTGCGCGACGCGAGGCTGCGGCTGCTCGCCGACGATCTGGTGCAGCTGCGCACCGCGCTGCGCAGCGAGATCGCCGACGAAGCGGCGCTCAAGCAGCGTCGGGAGGCGGCCGAGGCGGAGCTCAAGGCGGCGCTGACGCGCGAGGCGGAGCTGGAGGACGAGGTACGGCGGCTGGCGCCGCGGCTCCAGCGGGCTCAGCAGACCTGGTACGAGCTGTCGCAGCTCGCCGAGCGGGTGCGCGGCACGATCTCGCTGGCCGATGCCCGGGTGAAGAGCGCTTCCGCCGTCCCCGACGAGGAGCGGCGCGGTCGTGACCCGGAGGACATGGAACGGGAGGCCGCCCGCATCCGCGAGCAGGAGGCGGAGCTGGCGGCCGCGCTGGCGGCGGCGGAACACGCGTTGGAGGACACCGCCGCCCACCGTGCCGAGCTGGAACGGGAGTTGGCGGCGGAGGAGCGCAGGCTCAAAGACGCCGCCCGCGCCATCGCGGACCGTCGCGAGGGACTCGCCCGGCTGAACGGACAGGTCAACGCGGCCCGCAGTCGGGCCGGTTCGGCACAGGCAGAGATCGACCGGCTGGCCGCTTCCCGGGACGAGGCGCAGGAGCGGGCGGTCGCCGCCCAGGAGGAGTACGAGCAGCTCGAGGCGGAGGTCGAGGGTCTGGACGCCGGCGACGCGGAACTGGGCGCGCGGCACGACGCCGCCAAGCGGGAACTCGCGGAGGCGGAGGAGGCGCTCACCGCGGCCCGGGAGGCCGCCACCGGCGCCGAACGGCAGCGGGCGGCGGTCGCCGCCCGCCATGAAGCGCTGGCCCTCGGCCTGCGTCGGAAGGACGGCACGGGCGCCCTGCTCGGTGCGCGGGACCGCCTTTCGGGCCTGCTCGGTCCGGCCGCCGAACTCCTGACGGTGGAGCCGGGGTACGAGGTGGCGGTGGCGGCGGCCCTGGGCGCGGCGGCGGACGCGGTCGCGGTGACGGACCCGGCCACGGCGGCGGAAGCGATCCGGCTGCTGCGCAAGCAGGACGCGGGGCGGGCGGCGCTGCTGCTGGGCGGGGTGCCCGATGCCGGTGGGGCTGATGAGGCCGATGGTGCTTCGGGAGTTTCCGGAGTTTCAGGTGCTTCAGGTGCCGTGGGTGCCTCGGGTGCCTCGGGTGCCTCGGGTGCCTCAGGCGCCTTTGCCGCCTCTGATGTCTCAGGTGCCCTTGATGCCGGTGGGGACATTGTGGCCGCCGTGCCCGTGGAAGGTCCGCCCGCCGTCGCCGGCTTCGTCCGCGGGCCGGCCGAACTCGTGCACGCCGTACGGAGGCTGGTACAGGACATGGTGGTCGTCGGCACTCTGGAGGACGCCGAGGATCTTGTCTCGGTACGCCCGGAGCTGACAGCCGTCACGGCCGAGGGGGACATCCTCTCGGCCCACTTCGCGCACGGTGGTTCCGGAGGTGCGCCGAGCCTCCTCGAAGTGCAGGCGTCGGTCGACGAGGCCGCCGTCCAGCTGGCGGAACTGGCCGTGCGGTGTGCGGAGCTGACCGAGGGCCAGCGGCTCGCCGGGGAGCGGCGCGGTGTATGTGCCGGGCTGGTCGAGCAGCTGGGGGAGCGGCGCCGGGCCGCCGAGCGGGAGAAGTCCGGGGTGGCCCAGCAATTGGGCCGGCTCGCCGGGCAGGCCCGCGGCGCCGCGGGCGAGGCCGAGCGGATGGCCGCGTCCGCCGCCCGTGCCCAGGAGGCGCTGGAGCGGGCGACGGAGGAGGCCGAGGAGCTGGCCGAGCGGCTGCTCGTCGCCGAGGAGATGCCGGTCGAGGGGGAGCCGGACACCTCCGTGCGCGACCGGCTCGCCGCCGACGGCGCCAACGCCCGCCAGACCGAGATGGAGGCCCGGCTCCAGGTACGTACCCATGAGGAACGGGTCAAGGGGCTCGCGGGCCGGGCCGACTCCCTCGACCGGGGCGCCCGCGCCGAACGCGAGGCCCGCGCCCGTGCCGAGCGGCGCCGCGCCCGGTTGCGGCACGAGGCGGCGGTGGCCTCGGCCGTGGCCTCCGGCGCCCGTCAGCTGCTGGCCCATGTAGAGGTGTCCGTCGTACGGGCCGGGCAGGAACGGGTGGTGGCCGAGGCGGCGAAGGCGGAGCGGGAGCGGGAGCTTGCGGCCGAGCGCAACCAGGGCCGCGAGCTCAAGAGCGAGCTGGACAAGCTCACCGACTCCGTCCACCGGGGCGAGGTCCTCGGTGCCGAGAAGCGGCTGCGGATGGAGCAGCTGGAGGCGAAGGCGCTGGAGGAACTGGGCGTCGAGCCGGCCGGTCTGGCCGCCGAGTACGGCCCCGACCAGCTCGTACCGCCGTCACCGGCCGCCGAGGGCGAGGAACTGCCGGAGGATCCGGAGCACCCGCGCAACCAGCCGAAGCCGTTCGTCAGGGCCGAACAGGAGAAGCGGCTGAAGTCGGCCGAACGGGCGTATCAGCAACTCGGAAAGGTGAATCCGCTCGCGCTGGAGGAGTTCTCGGCGCTGGAGGAGCGGCACAAGTTCCTGTCCGAGCAGCTCGAAGACCTGAAGAAGACCCGGGCCGACCTGATACAGGTCGTCAAGGAGGTCGACGAGCGGGTCGAGCAGGTGTTCACCGAGGCGTACCGGGACACCGCCCGTGAGTTCGAGGGCGTCTTCTCGCGGCTCTTCCCCGGTGGCGAGGGGCGGCTCGTCCTGACCGACCCGGACAACATGCTCGCCACCGGTGTGGACGTCGAGGCCCGGCCGCCCGGCAAGAAGGTCAAGCGGCTCTCACTGCTGTCCGGCGGGGAACGCTCACTCACGGCCGTGGCATTGCTGGTATCGATCTTCAAGGCCCGGCCGAGCCCGTTCTATGTGATGGACGAGGTCGAGGCGGCGCTCGACGACACCAATCTGCAGCGGTTGATCCGGATCATGGAAGAGCTCCAGGAGAGCTCACAGCTGATCGTGATCACGCACCAGAAGCGGACGATGGAGGTCGCGGACGCACTGTACGGCGTATCGATGCAGGGCGACGGGGTCTCCAAGGTCATCAGCCAGCGGCTGCGCTGAGGCTTTGCTCAATCTTCAACACTTCGACGTGCGGTTTTGCGCTTTTCGGTGCATAGCATGCAACATCCGATTATTGACTTCGAAAGGCGAACGCATAGTCTCTGCGGCGTCGTCTTTATCTTCAAATGGTGGCAGTCGTGAACGCATGCGCCACTTGGAGGAGCTCACCCCCCTCAACCGGAGCTCATCCCCACACCTGACGACGCGGCCAGGCATCAGGAGTTCAATTGACCAGCACAGCGCAGGGACCGGCGTCCGGAGCCCGAGGGGCCCACCCGGATCACCTCGGCCATGTCATCTTCATCACGGCGGCCGCGGCGATGGGCGGCTTCCTGTTCGGCTACGACAGCTCCGTCATCAACGGCGCCGTCGAGGCGATCCGCAGCCGGTACGACATCGGTCCGGGAACACTCGCCCAGGTCATCGCCATCGCGCTGATCGGCTGCGCGATCGGCGCGGCCACGGCGGGGCGGATCGCCGACCGTATCGGCCGCATCCGCTGCATGCAGATCGCTTCCGTACTCTTCACCATCAGCGCCGTCGGCTCCGCGCTCCCGTTCGCGCTCTGGGACCTCGCGATGTGGCGCATCATCGGCGGCTTCGCGATCGGCATGGCCTCCGTGATCGGCCCGGCGTACATCGCCGAGGTCTCGCCGCCCGCCTACCGCGGCCGGCTGGGCTCCTTCCAGCAGGCCGCGATCGTCATCGGCATCGCCATCTCCCAGCTGGTCAACTACGGCATTCTGCAACTCGCCGGCGGAGACCAGCGCGGCAGGATCGGCGGGATCGAGGCATGGCAGTGGATGCTCGGTGTGATGGTCGTCCCCGCCGCTCTGTACGGGCTCCTCTCGTTCGCGATCCCCGAGTCGCCGCGGTTCCTGATCTCGGTCGGCAGGAAGGACCGGGCCCGGCGGATCCTGGAGGAGGTCGAGGGCAGGCACGTCGACCTCGATGCCCGGGTGGCCGAGATCGAGACCGCCATGCACCGTGAGCACAAGTCCACGTTCAAGGACCTGCTCGGCGGCCGCCTCGGCTTCCTGCCGATCGTCTGGATCGGTATCGGCCTGTCCGTCTTCCAGCAACTCGTCGGCATCAACGTGGCGTTCTACTACTCGGCGACGCTCTGGCAGTCCGTCGGCATCAACCCGTCCGACTCGTTCCTGTACTCGTTCACCACGTCGATCATCAACATCATCGGTACCGTCATCGCGATGGTGCTGGTGGACCGGGTGGGCCGCAAGCCGCTCGCGCTGGTCGGCTCCACCGGCATGGCCATCGCTCTGGCCTTCGAGGCGTGGGCCTTCTCGGCCCCTCTGGTCGATGGCAAACTGCCCCACACCCAGGGCATCGTGGCGCTCGTCGCGGCCCATGTGTTCGTACTCTTCTTCGCCCTGTCGTGGGGTGTCGTGGTGTGGGTCTTCCTCGGCGAGATGTTCCCGAACCGGATCCGCGCCGCCGCGCTCGGTGTCGCCGCCTCCGCGCAGTGGATCGCCAACTGGGCGATCACCGCGAGCTTCCCGAGCCTGTCCGGCTGGAACCTGTCGGGCACGTACATCATCTACGCGTGCTTCGCCACGCTCTCGATCCCCTTCGTGCTCAAGTTCGTGAAGGAGACCAAGGGCAAGGCGTTGGAGGAGATGGGCTGATCCCCACCGCCCCGGCCGCTCGGCCGCACGACACCCCGGCCCGCGAGCCGGGGCGTCGCGGTGGCCGGGGTCAGCGGGCGACCGCCTCGCAGAACAGCCGCAGACTGCGCCACCCCTCCTCGACGGGCAGCCCGCCGCACAGCGGATGCAGGACCAGGCTGTCCAGTTCCCCGGCGGCCCGGACGCACTCCTGCGGCGTGACGACCCGGTAGACGCCTTCGTTCCGCAACTCCGCCACCGTCGCAGCCGCCGAACGCACGGCCGAGCGGATGTCCTTGGACTGCCAGGAGGCGTACGTACGCGCCTCGTGCAGGAAGTGCTCGCCGTACTCCGCCCACGTCCGGTCGGGGTCCTCGGACACATGCAGCAAGGGCGTCGTGGCGGACGGCATCATGCAGAAGCCGTCCGTCCCGAACTCCGCCCGCCGCTCGTGGTAGTACGTCTCCAGCTCCGGCAGATGCGCGCTCGGGAAGAACGGCAGCCCGAACCGGGCCGCACGCCGCGCCGCCGCCCGCGAACTGCCGCCCACCAGCAGCAGCGGATGCGGCTGGGTGTACGGGCGTGGCGTCACCCGGACCGTACGGCCCCGGTACGAGAACGGCTCCCCGGTCCACGCCCGCAGCAGCGTCTCCAGGAGCTCGTCCTGGAGTCTGCCGCGCCTGCCCCATTCGACGCCCGCCCGTTCGTACTCCTCGGGCCGGTAGCCGATCCCCGCCACCGTGACCAGCCGGCCCGCGCTCAGCAGATCCAGGACCGCGATGTCCTCGGCCAGCCGCAGTGGGTCGTGCAGCGGGCCGATGATCGCCGAGACGGTGACCGCGATCCGGCGGGTGGCGCCGAAGACCGCGCCCGCGAAGACGAGGGGGGAGGGCAGCCAGGAGTTGGCGGCGCCGTGGTGCTCCTCGGTCTGTACGGTGTCGATGCCGTGTTCGTCGGCGTACGCGGCCATCTCCAGCGCGGCGCGGTGGCGGGCCGAGAGCGACTCGGGAGTGGCATCGGGATCGACCAGATTGAACCGGACCACTGTGAAGGCCATGGCACTTGTCCCCTTCGTCGGGCGGACTCGGCGAGGCCGGACAGTAGCTGACGCAGCGTCAGAAGTGTAGGGGTTCGTCGCCCCGGAACCTGCCGCCGCTGCCCCGCCCGCGGGCCGCGGCAGGAGCGCGGACGCGGACGAGGCGTCGACCGTGGCCGCCCGGCCCCGTTCGTGGCGCCCGGCTCGGGTGGCGGCGAACGGGCCGGAGAGCCATTTCGCACGGGTGAAGAGCAGGCCCGCCACCAGGACCCTGCTTCCCGCGAAGGCGGGCAGGGGCGCCATGATCAGGGTGTCGCTGCGCGCGATGCCGAAGCGCGGATCCGGCACGGCGAGCGTGGCGTAGGTGCCGGTGACGGCATTCACCGCCTTCCGGCCCCGGCGGGCGATCCGGATCGGCGCGCCGGGCAGCAGGTTGCCGCGCCGGCCGAGCGGCCCGGGAGGGCGTCATGCCGGGTGCCCCGCTCTGCCTGCCCGTGATCGAGACCACGTCGGCCAGTCCGAAACTGATGACGGGGCCGACGATCGCGACGGCCAGTACCTGTCGGAAGTTCAGCCCGTCGAGGGTGATCGGCCCCGCGCCCATGGTGAGCGGCAGCACGGCCGGATTGGCGTCGGCCCAGGTGGGGAAGAGGGGCCGGATCCGGCCGGTGCGCTCGTTGTCGGGGACGAGGCCCGAGCCGTGGGTCTCCATGGGCAGGGTCGTACCTTTACCTCCAAAGGGTGCATATCGCCCGAGTGGTACGGGGGTGATCCCTCGGGACGGCCCGCGCGGGCGGCCGTGACTGATACTGGGAGCGTTATGGAATTCGTCATCCTTGCTGTAGTCATCGCCCTGGTCGCGGTCGGCGTGATCAGCGGGCTCGTGGTCAGCAGCCGCAAGAAGAAGCAGCTGCCCCCGGCGCCGTCGAGCACGCCGACCATCACTCCTCCCGCCGAGCCCCATGTCGGCGAGGAAGCCGAAGTGCCGCGCGAGGAACCGCGCCGCACCATCGAAGAGGTCGGCGCTCCTTCGGCCGAGGCTCCCGCCGAGGAAGCCCCCGAGGCCGTCGGGCCCCAGGCGCCCGCCGCCCCCGCCGTCGAAGTGCCCGAGCCCACCGCCGGCCGGCTGGTACGGCTGCGCGCCCGGCTCGCCCGCTCGCAGAACTCCCTCGGCAAGGGGCTGCTCACGCTCCTGTCCCGCGACAACCTCGACGAGGACACCTGGGAGGAGATCGAGGACACCCTCCTCACCGCCGATGTCGGCGTCGCGCCCACCCAGGAACTGGTGGAGCGGCTGCGTGAACGCGTCCGTGTCCTCGGCACCCGTACCCCCGAAGGGCTTCGGGCGCTGCTGCGCGAGGAGCTCCTCACCCTGCTCGGCACCGACTTCGACCGCGCGGTCAAGACGGAGAGCGGTGTCGACACCCCCGGTGTCGTGATGGTCGTCGGCGTCAATGGAACCGGCAAGACCACCACCACCGGCAAGCTGGCCCGCGTGCTCGTCGCCGACGGCCGCAGCGTCGTGCTCGGCGCGGCCGACACCTTCCGGGCCGCCGCCGCCGACCAGCTCCAGACCTGGGGCGAGCGGGTCGGCGCCCGGACCGTGCGCGGCCCCGAGGGCGGCGACCCCGCGTCGATCGCCTTCGACGCGGTGAAGGAGGGCATCGCCGAGGGCGCCGATGTCGTCCTCATCGACACCGCGGGACGGCTGCACACCAAGACCGGGCTCATGGACGAGCTCGGCAAGGTCAAGCGGGTCGTCGAGAAGCACGGGCCGCTCGACGAGATCCTGCTCGTCCTCGACGCCACGACCGGACAGAACGGCCTGGTGCAGGCCCGGGTGTTCGCCGAGGTCGTCGACATCACCGGCATCGTGCTCACCAAGCTGGACGGCACCGCCAAGGGCGGCATCGTCGTCGCCGTCCAGCGCGAACTGGGCGTACCGGTGAAGCTGATCGGCCTCGGCGAGGGACCCGACGACCTGGCCCCGTTCGAGTCCGAGGCGTTCGTGGACGCCCTGATCGGAGACTGAACCACCTCACGCGCACGCAGAAGAGCCCGACCGCAGGATGCCCTGCGGTCGGGCTCTTTTCCCGGCTCTCCCTGCCGCGGGCCGACAGGCTCTCAGCCGCGCAGGGGCGTGCGATGGCAGCTGTACGCCAGTGTGCCCAGCAGCAGCCGTGCCTGCGGAGGGGTGGCCGCGGTGTCCAGCACCGGCGGGCGCAGCCACCGGACGGGGCCGAGACCGCCTTCGTCGGACGGCGGAGCGGTGATGTGGCAGCCGGCCCCCAGCGCCCGCAGATCCAGGCCCGCGTCGTCCCAGCCCATCCGGTACAGCAGCTGTGGGAGCTCGGCGGCCGCCCCGGGGGCGACGAAGAACTGCGCCCGCCCGGCCGGTGTCACCGCGACCGGGCCGAGCGGCAGCCCCATCCGTTCCAGGCGGACCAGGGCCCGGCGCCCGGCCGCCTCGGCGACGTCGAGGATGTCGAAGGCGCGGCCCACCGGCAGCAGCATCGAGGCGCCCGGCACCCGGGCCCAGGCGTCCGCCGCCGTGTCGAGTGTGGCGCCCGCGGGGACCTCGGGGGCGAAGTCCAGCGGATGGGCACCGGGGGAGGGGCACCGTGCCTCCCCGCACGAACAGCGGCCGCCCGCTGTTCTCGCTCCTGGCGCGACGGCCCAGCCCCACAGTCCCGTGTACTCGGCCACTGCGGTGCACTCGGCCGCACGGCCGCGACGCCGTGAGCCGGTGCGCATCTCACGGATGCCGCCGATCGTGAAGCCCATGCCTCCTCCAACGGGTCCGACTCACTGGTGGTTACGACGAGGGGCGGAATCGTAGCGCTCCGTAGTCGTCGGAGATCCGTGGTGCGCCCGGCGCGCTCGGGGGCGTGCGACGTGGTCCACGCGCCTTGTCATGCATCGCTGCGCCAACTGTTGATCGCCGAGTGTCAAGTGAATCGCGCCCCGTGGCGCCGGTGTTCATCCGAAGGGGTGGCGAATGGTGGCGTTTCTGCAAGCGCCCTCGCTGGGCGGGTGATCGTAGGATTACCGTCGGTACGCGAACCATGGAAGTATGTGCGCCCATGGGTATGCCCGGGGCAACCCGATTTCCTGTTTCGATCGTGCGCAGCCCCCGTATGGGCAGCATCGGATCGGGGCATTCTGATTTTTGGTTCGCGCGACAGCTTTCAGCGGGATGGGGGCCTTCCAGTGAGTGGCAGCGGCGCAGGCGATTCGAATGCCGGTAAGCGCCCCAACGGGCAATTGAGCTCGTGGTTCGTGCGCAGCGGCTGGTCGAAGGGTGAGCTGGCACGGCAGGTGAACCGCCGGGCACGCCAGATGGGCGCCCACCACATCAGTACCGACACCTCCCGGGTGCGGCGCTGGCTCGACGGCGAGCAGCCGCGTGAGCCGATCCCGCGCATCCTCTCCGAGCTCTTCTCGGAGCGTTTCGGCTCCGTCGTCGCCGTCGAGGACCTCGGACTGCGTTCCGCGCACCAGTCACCGTCCGTGGCCGGCGTCGATCTGCCCTGGGCGGGTCCGCAGACCGTCGCCCTGCTGAGCGAGTTCTCCCGCAGCGACCTCATGCTCGCCCGCCGCGGGTTCCTCGGTTCCTCGCTCGCCCTGGCCGCGGGCCCCGCCCTCATCGAGCCCATGCAGCGCTGGCTGGTGCCCGTCGCCGCCGGCGAAACCACGGAACCGGAATCGGCTGCCGCGGCCCGCCGTCCCTCGCGGCTCTCCGGCCCCGAACTCGACCTGCTGGAGTCCACCACCGCGATGTTCCGCCAGTGGGACGCGCAGTGCGGCGGCGGACTGCGCCGCAAGGCCGTCGTCGGACAACTCCACGAGGTCACCGACCTGCTTCAGGAGCCGCAGCCGGCGGCCACCGCCAAGCGGCTCTTCCGCTGCGCGGCCGAACTGGCGGAGCTGGCCGGCTGGATGAGCTACGACGTCGGCCTCCAGCCCACCGCCCAGAAGTACTTCGTCCTGGCGCTCCACGCGTCGAAAGAGGCCGGCGACAAACCGCTCGGTTCGTATGTTCTGTCCAGCATGAGCCGCCAGATGATCCACCTCGGACGGCCCGACGACGCCCTCGAACTCATCCATCTCGCGCAGTACGGCAGCCGGGACTGCGCCACCCCGCGCACCCAGGCCATGCTGTATGCGCTGGAGGCCCGCGCGTACGCCAACATGGGCCAGCCCAGCAAGTGCAAACGAGCCGTCCGGATGGCCGAGGACACCTTCGACGACATCGGGATCGACGGCGAGCCCGAGCCCGACTGGATCCGGTTCTTCTCGGAGGCGGAGCTCAACGGCGAGAACTCCCACTCCTTCCGCGACCTCGCCTATGTCGCGGGCCGCAGTCCCACGTATGCGACGCTCGCCGAACCTCTGATGGCGAAAGCGGTCCAGCTCTTCGGCGAGGACGACGAGCACCAGCGGTCCTACGCGCTCAACCTGATCGGACTCGCCACCGTCCACCTCCTCCAGCGCGAGCCCGAACAGTCCACGGTGCCGGCCGAGAAGGCGCTGCGCGTCGCCAAGAAGATCCGCTCCGAGCGCGTCAACACCCGGCTCCGCAAGACCGTCGACACCGCGGCCCGCGACTTCGGGGACATTCCCGAAGTCGCCAGGCTCACGGGTCTTCTCACCGAGCAGCTGCCCGAAACCGCCGAAGCGGTCTGAACCGCACCCCCGGCCCCGGCCACGACGACCACCCCGAACAGACCGACTTCGGCTCCCCCATCGCCGGGTCAGCGGGTGGTCGGCGTGGCCGGTTCGCGTTGCCGCTTCCGTACGGGAGAGTCGTCACCGCACCGTATGCGGCCGTGGCCGCAGAGCAGACCCGGCCCCGGGCGCGCCCTCGCAGGTTCATGGCGTCGTAACACACCGGACCTCTTCGTCACCGCCGCGAAACACCGTGCGGCACCGGCGGAAACCGTGCTGGGCGAATCTCGTGGCGCATGACCGGCCCACACCTTTTCCCCAGTGGTCCCGCACGTGGTGCCGCTCATCCCGCCCGTACGCGGCCGCACCGACGACGAGGAGACGCCGATGCCCCCAGGCATCACGACGCTTGCCGCAGACACCCCGACGCTGTCTGCCGCCAACACCGGGTTCATGCTCATCTGCTCCGCCCTGGTGATGCTCATGACCCCGGCCCTGGCCTTCTTCTACGGGGGCATGGTCCGCGTCAAGAGCACCCTCAACATGCTGATGATGAGCTTCATCAGCCTCGGGATCGTCACGCTCCTGTGGGTGCTCTACGGATTCAGCCTCGCCTTCGGCACCGACATCGGATCCGTCCTCGGCTGGAGCTCGGACTACCTCGGCCTCAGCGGAATCGGCCTCACCCAGCTCTGGGACGGCCACACGATCCCCGTCTACGTCTTCGCCGTCTTCCAGCTGATGTTCGCCGTCATCACCCCCGCCCTGATCAGCGGCGCCCTCGCCGACCGGGTGAAGTTCACCTCCTGGGCCCTGTTCATCACGCTCTGGGTAACCGTCGTCTACTTCCCCGTCGCCCACTGGGTCTGGGGCGCGGGCGGCTGGCTGTACGAGCTCGGCGTGATCGATTTCGCCGGTGGTACGGCCGTCCACATCAACGCGGGAGCCGCGGCGCTCGGCGTGATCCTCGTCATCGGCAAGCGCGTCGGCTTCCAGAAGGACCCGATGCGACCGCACAGCCTGCCGCTCGTGATGCTCGGCGCCGGACTGCTCTGGTTCGGCTGGTTCGGCTTCAACGCCGGCTCGTGGCTCGGCAACGACGACGGCGTCGGCGCGGTCATGTTCGTCAACACCCAGGTCGCCACCGCCGCCGCGATGCTCGCCTGGCTCGGGTACGAGAAGCTCCGGCACGGCTCCTTCACCACCCTCGGCGCGGCCTCCGGCGCGGTCGCGGGCCTCGTGGCCATCACACCGTCGGGCGGCGCGGTCAGCCCGCTCGGCGCCATCGCGGTCGGCGCCGTCGCCGGAGTCCTCTGCGCCATGGCCGTCGGACTGAAGTACAGGTTCGGCTACGACGACTCCCTGGACGTCGTCGGCGTCCACCTCGTCGGCGGGGTCGCCGGGTCCCTCCTCGTCGGCCTCTTCGCCACCGGTGGCGTCCAGTCCGACGCCAAGGGCCTCTTCTACGGCGGTGGCTTCGACCAGCTCGGCAAGCAGGCCGTCGGAGTCTTCGCGGTCCTCGCCTACTCTCTCGTCGTCTCCGCGATCCTCGCCCTCCTCCTCGACCGGACGATCGGGATGCGGGTCGACGAGGACGACGAGATCTCCGGCATCGACCGGGTCGAACACGCGGAGACCGCCTACGACTTCAGCGGCGCGGGCGGCGGCGCGGCCCCGCGCACCACGGCCTCCGCGACGGCACCGGGTACGACGGCAGCACCGAAGACCAAGAAGGTGGACGTATGAAGCTCATCACCGCAGTCGTGAAGCCTCACCGGCTCGACGAGATCAAGGAGGCCCTCCAGACCTTCGGCATCCAGGGCCTCACGGTCACGGAAGCCAGCGGATACGGGCGTCAGCGCGGCCACACCGAGGTCTACCGGGGTGCCGAGTACACCGTCGACCTCGTCCCCAAGATCCGCATCGAGATCCTGGTCGAGGACGAGGACTCCGAACAGCTCATCGACGTCGTCGTGAAGGCCGCCCGGACCGGCAAGATCGGTGACGGAAAGGTCTGGAGCGTGCCGGTCGACACGGCGGTGCGCGTACGGACGGGCGAACGCGGCCCGGACGCCCTCTGACCTGCGGTCCCGAAGGCCACCGGCCGAAGACCGACAGTTCCGAAGACCGACAGGTCCGAAGACCGGCAGGTCCGAAGACTGACGGTCCCGAAGACCGGAGGTCCCGAAACGAAAGGCAGCCGGGTGACGAGCACCGAAGTGACCACCGAATCCGACGGCCCGGAGCCCAGCGGCTACGCGGCGGCCCGGCTGCGCCTCCTCCGGGAGAAGGCGCGGTCCGGGCCGCCGCGCCGCGCGGCCCTCGCGGCGCTCACCGACGACTGGCTCACCGCGCTGTTCACCACCGCCGCCGGGCAGACCGGCGTCCGCGGCGCCGCGCTCGTCGCCGTCGGCGGCTACGGACGGGGCGAACTCTCCCCCCGCAGCGACCTCGACCTGCTGCTCCTGCACGACGGCAAGGCCGACGCCGCTGCCGTCGCCTCCCTCGCCGACCGCATCTGGTACCCCGTCTGGGACCTCGGCCTCGCCCTCGACCACTCCGTACGCACCGCCGCCGAAGCCCGCACAACGGCCGGCGAGGACCTCAAGGTCCATCTCGGACTGCTCGACGCCCGCCCCGTCGCCGGAGACCTCGGCCTCGTCGCCGCCCTGCGCACCGCGATCCTCGCCGACTGGCGCAACCAGGCCCCCCAACGCCTCCCCGCCCTCCAAGGACTCTGCCGCGAACGCGCCGAACGCCAGGGCGAGCTCCAGTTCCTCCTCGAACCCGACCTCAAGGAGGCCCGCGGCGGGCTGCGCGACGCCACCGCCCTGCGTGCGGTCGCCGCCTCCTGGGTCGCCGACGCCCCCCGCGAGGGACTCGTCGAAGCCCGCCGCACGCTCCTCGACGCCCGCGACGCCCTCCACCTCACCACCGGCCGGGCCACCGACCGCCTCGGCCTCCAGGAACAGGACCAGGTCGCCGCCGCCCTCGGCCTCCTCGACGCGGACGCCCTGCTCCGCCAGGTGTACGAAGCGGCCCGCACCGTCTCGTACGCCACCGACGTCACCTGGCGCGAAGTCGACCGTGTGCTCCGCGCCCGGTCCGTGCGGCCCCGGCTGCGCGCCATGCTGGGCGGCGGCAGGGCAACCGCCCCGGAACGCACCCCGCTCGCCGACGGCGTCGTCGAGGCCGAGGGCGAAGCCGTCCTCGCCCGCACCGCCCGACCCGAACGCGATCCCGTCCTCGTCCTGCGCGCCGCCGCCGCGGCCGCCCAGTCCGCACTCCCGCTCTCCCGACACGTCGTACGCCACCTCGCCGCGACCGCACGCCCGCTGCCGGTGCCCTGGCCCGCCGAGGCCCGTGAGGAACTCGTCACCCTCCTCGGCGCGGGCGAGGCGACCGTCCCCGTCTGGGAAGCCCTCGAAGCCGAAGGGCTGATCACCCGGCTGCTCCCCGACTGGGAACGCGTCCACTGCCGCCCCCAGCGCAACCCCGTCCACACCTGGACCGTCGACCGCCACCTCGTCGAGACGGCCGTACACGCCTCCTCCCTCACCCGTCGGGTCGGCCGGCCCGACCTCCTCCTCGTCGCCGCGCTCCTGCACGACATCGGCAAGGGCTGGCCCGGCGACCACTGTGCCGCCGGTGAGGTCATCGCCCGCGACATGGCCGCCCGGATCGGCTTCGACCAGCACGACGTGGGTGTCATCGCCACCCTCGTACGCCACCACCTGCTGCTCATCGAGACCGCCACCCGCCGCGACCTCGACGACCCGGCGACCGTCCGCTCCGTCGCCGCCGCCGTCTCCACCCCCGCCACGCTGGAGCTGCTGCACGCCCTCACCGAGGCCGACGCGCTCGCCACCGGGCCCGCGGCATGGTCCACCTGGCGCGCCTCCCTCGTCTGTGACCTCGTCGAACGGGTCGCCGCCGTGCTCGCCGGGCAGGCCCCGGAAGAGCCGGAACCCGCCGCGGCCGACGCCGAACAGGAACGCCTCGTCATCGAGGCCCTGCGGACCGGCGGCCCCGTCCTGGCGCTGCACGCCCAGGCCGGGACCCCGAACGAGCGCGGCGAACCGGAGCCCGTCGGAGTCGAGCTGCTCATCGCCCTGCCCGACCGCCCCGGCGTGCTGCCCGCCGCGGCCGGCGTCCTCGCCCTGCACCGTCTCACCGTGCGCGCGGCCGAACTGCGCGCCGTGAAACTGCCCACCGAACCCGGCACGGGCGAATCCGCCGGTCTGCTGCTCAGCTGGCGGGTCGCGGCCGCGTACGGCTCCCTGCCGCAGGCCACCCGGCTCCGCGCCGATCTCGTACGCGCCCTGGACGGCTCCCTCGACATCCGTGCCCGCCTCGCCGAACGCGAGGCCGCCTACCCGAGACGGCGCGGGGTGAAGGCCCCGCCGCCGAGGGTGACGGTCGCGGCGGCCGCCTCACGGCTGGCAACGGTGATCGAGGTACGGGCCCAGGACGCCCCGGGCCTGCTGCACCGGATCGGCCGGGCGCTGGAACAGAGCGAGGTACGGGTGCGCAGCGCGCATGTGTCGACGCTGGGGGCGAACGCGGTGGACGCGTTCTACGTCACGGATGCGGGCGGTGGGCCGCTGCCCGTGGTTCGGGCCGCGGAGGTGGCCCGCGAGGTCGAGGAGGCGCTGGGCTGAGCCCCGCTGCCGCGCCCACCGGCCCCCGTGCGCCCATGAGAACCGGACGAGGGCTTGGTGTTTTCCGGGGTCCGGATACCCTTGGGGACGAATGACCTGCCCCGCCCCCGACCCTGAGGACCGACGAGCGCCGTGTTCGATACTCTCTCCGACCGCCTTGCCGCGACTTTCAAGAATCTTCGGGGCAAGGGCCGCTTGTCCGAGGCGGACATCGATGCCACGGCCCGCGAGATCCGTATCGCCCTGCTCGAAGCGGATGTCGCGCTGCCCGTCGTCCGCGCCTTCATCGGCAACGTCAAGGAGCGGGCGCGCGGCGTCGAGGTCTCCCAGGCGCTGAATCCCGCCCAGCAGGTCGTCAAGATCGTCAACGAGGAGCTCGTGGGCATCCTCGGCGGCGAGACCCGGCGGCTGCGGTTCGCCAAGAACCCGCCCAGCGTGATCATGCTCGCCGGTCTCCAGGGTGCCGGTAAGACCACCCTCGCCGGAAAGCTCGGCCTCTGGCTCAAGGGCCAGGGCCACTCCCCGCTGCTCGTCGCCTGTGACCTCCAGCGCCCCAACGCCGTGAACCAGCTCAGCGTCGTGGCCGACCGTGCCGGTGTCGCGGTGTACGCGCCGGAGCCGGGCAACGGCGTCGGCGACCCGGTCCAGGTCGCCAAGGACTCGATCGAGCACGCCCGCTCCAAGCAGTACGACGTCGTGATCGTCGACACCGCCGGCCGCCTCGGCATCGACCAGGAGCTGATGCAGCAGGCCGCGGACATCCGCGACGCCGTCAGCCCCGACGAGATCCTCTTCGTCGTCGACGCGATGATCGGCCAGGACGCGGTCAACACCGCCGAGGCCTTCCGCGACGGCGTCGGCTTCGACGGGGTGGTGCTCTCCAAGCTCGACGGTGACGCCCGCGGTGGTGCGGCCCTGTCGATCGCCCATGTCACGGGCAAGCAGATCATGTTCGCGTCGAACGGTGAGAAGCTGGCGGACTTCGACGCCTTCCACCCCGACCGCATGGCGTCCCGCATTCTCGACATGGGTGACCTGCTCACCCTGATCGAGCAGGCGGAGAAGACCTTCAGCCAGGAAGAGGCCGCCAAAATGGCCTCCAAGCTGGCGTCCAGCAAGGGCAAGGACTTCACGCTCGACGACTTCCTGGCCCAGATGGAGCAGGTCCGGAAGATGGGCTCCATCTCCAAGCTGCTCGGGATGCTGCCCGGCATGGGGCAGATCAAGGACCAGATCAACAACATCGACGAGCGCGACGTGGACCGTACCGCCGCGATCATCAAGTCCATGACCCCGAAGGAGCGCGCCGAGCCGACGATCATCAACGGCTCGCGCCGCGCCCGTATCGCCAAGGGCTCCGGCGTCGAGGTCAGCGCCGTGAAGAACCTGGTGGAGCGGTTCTTCGACGCGCGCAAGATGATGTCGAAGATGGCGCAGGGCGGCGGCATGCCGGGGATGCCCGGGATGCCGGGCATGGGCGGCGGTCCCGGTCGGCAGAAGAAGCAGGTCAAGCAGGCCAAGGGCAAGCGCAAGAGCGGCAACCCGATGAAGCGCAAGGCCGAGGAGCAGGCCGCGGCGGCCCGTCGCGAGCAGGCGGCGGCGCAGGGCGGCGCGTTCGGTCTGCCCGCTCAGGACGACAAGAACTTCGAGCTGCCGGACGAGTTCAAGAAGTTCATGGGCTGACCGCCCGACGACATGCGCAGGGGGCGCCCACCAGCGGTGGGCGCCCCCTGCGCATGTTCCTATGCGGCGTGCGGTCCCGGCCGCAGCGCCGTGCCGTTGGCCAGCTCCGCCGGGTCCAGGGACAGCGCAGCGGCCGCGGTGGCGCCCACATCCGCGAGGCTGTCCGCGTCCGGCAGCAGTTCCACGCCGTCCGTGCCGGGCCGGTGGATCAGCACCGGCACGTACTCGCGGGTGTGGTAGGCGTGCCCGATCGTGGGGTCGTTCCCGTGGTCGCCGGTGACGATCAGCCGGTCGCCGGGGCTGTCGAGCAGCGCCACGAGCCCGGCGAGCCCGGAGTCCACCTGCTCCAGGAGGTGTCCGTAGCGCTCGGTGTCCTGCTGGTGCCCCGACAGGTCGGTCTCCTGGACGTTGGCGACGACGAGCGCGTCGCCGGGGGCGCGTACCGCTTCGAGGGTGTGGCAGAGCACGTCGGCGGTCTTCACCGCCGGGTGTCGCCGCGCCGCCTCGCAGGCCAGGATGTCGGCGGCCTTCCCCACCAGGGTGACCGGGATGCCGGCGCGGGCGGCCAGACCGGGGAGCTGGCGTGTGTGGTCGAGCTCGGCGCCCAGGTGCTGGACTTCCAGGCCGCCATTGCGGTAGAAGCCGGTGGCGGGGGTGTCGAGTCCGACGGTTCCCGCATCGCCGGGGCGCACGAACTGCCTCAGCGGGCCGTCCGCGTGGCCGCCGACCGCGATGACCCGGGCGACGGGCGCGACCGCGCGGACGGTACGGGCGACGGCGAGGATTCCGCCGGGGCCGTCGAAGGACAGGTCCTCCAGGCGGCCGGAGGCGTTCCAGTTGATCCCGGGGTCGGCCTCCAGGTTGTCGTGGACGAGGACCGCGCCGTCGACGACGAGGAGCGGCTTGCCGTCCAGCGCTTCGACGCGGTGGCCGGCCGCTTCGAGGGCGGCGGCCACCTCGGCCAGATGGCCGGCGAGCCGGGCCACGGTGACCCGGCTGAAGTCGGCGCCCATCATCGTCTGGTGGCCCGCGAAGGTGTCGGCGCCGGGATAGCCGAGCGCGGCGCGGCCCGCGGCGACGGGCAGACGGGTACGGCGGGCGAGGTCCTGGTGCGGGTGGACCAGGCCGAGACCCAGCGCGCCGAGTACCGGCAGGCGCAGCGGCCGGCCGAGGGCCGTGCGGCAGTGGTCGAGGACGTGTCCGCAGGTGTCGGCGGTGAGATCGCCGGGGCGCAAGGTGCCCGCGTCGGGCATGGCGCCGATGCCGAATCCGTCGATGACGACGATGACGGTCTTGGCCATGGGTGCCTCCTGTTCAGGGGTCGGCTTTACAGGGCCCGTCCCTGGGCGTCGTACAGACCGCGCAGCCCGGGTGTGCCGGAGGCGAGCCCGGAGACGACGGCGACGGTCGAGCGGGTGACGAAGATCTGGGTACGGAAGGCGAGCAGTGCGGTGTCGCCGAGCCGGGCGTCCTGGCTGTCGGCGGGAGCGTCGAGCAGCCGGTAGTAGTCGATGTTCTCGGCGGGTGCGTCCTGTACGCCGAGGCGTGCGCCGGTGCGCGGCAGCAGGGCGCTGCGGATGTGGGACCGGGCGTAGAAGCCGCCGCCGCGGATCGCCGGGCGGCCGTCGTCGAGGGTGTGGGCGATCTCGCTGACGTACACGTACGCGGGCTTCTCGGGCTGCTGCGGGTCGAGAGCGTGCAGCGGGGTGGTGCCGGTGAGGGCGTGGCCGGGTTCGCCGTGGGTGGCGCCGAGTTCGGCGAGCAGCGGGAGGGACGCCATCGAGGTCGCGCTGGGGGCGCTCAGCTTCAGGCACTCGTGTCCCCGGGCGGCCAGAACTTCGCGGGCCTTGAGGGCGAGCGCGAAGTTGGGGGTGGCACGGGGGATGCCGGTCGCAGGGTCGCACAGGACGCAGGGGAAGGCGGTGACGCCCGCGATCCGGATGCCGGGCAGCTGCTCGGCCGCTTCGGCGAACGAGTCGAGGCGGCCGAGCGGAACGCCGCCCTCCTGGCCGGGGTAGACGGTGCCCTCGGCGCCTTCGAGCCGTACGAGAACGTCCTGGACGAAGCCGAGCCGCTGGGCGGTCTCGGACACGGCCCGGGCGTTGGCGAGGTCGAACACGGTGACGGTCCCGGGGCGCCAGGCCAGCATTTCGGGCAGTGCGCGGCGGGGGATCTGGACCAGGTGGCCGAGGTTGCCGGCCCGTGCGCCCGCGGCGTGCAGGGTGCGGGCCTCGGCCGGGTCGATGGCGGCGAACTCGGGGATGTGCCGGGCGACGGCCCTGATCAGCTCGGGGTTGCGGCCCAGCTGTTTGACGACGAACCAGAGGCCGATGCCGACCTGTTCGGCCTCGGCCGCCAGCAGCGCGGCGTTCGTCTCGACGGCGTCGAGGTCCATCACGTAGGTGTCGGGCGGGATCTCGCCACGCCGGTGAAGGGTGGCCGCGGCGTCGACGAGCTCGGGGTTGCGGGTGAGCACGGTGTCGAGAAACACGGTCAGTCGTCCTTCGGGTCGTTCAGCACGGCGAGCGAGCGGCGCAGGACATCGATGACGAGATCCGCGCCCGCCCGCATCGGGTTGATGCGTACGGTCCAGTCGGCCAGCTCGGGGGAGTCGTCCAGGGCGGAGCTGGACATCCGGTAGAAGAGCGGCGCGATCTCATAGCGCGAATTGGAGCCGACGGGATAGGAGGCGGCTCCGAAGCGGGCGGCGACGGCGGGCAGTTCCTTCGCGACCGGGCGGTCGAGGCGGACGAGCAGGCAGCGGTCCTGGGCGTTGGCGATCCGTACCTCGGCGACGCCGTCCACTTCGCCCGCGGCCAGCCGTTCGGCGACCTCGGCGCCGACCCGGGACTGCACGGACCACATGACCGGTACGTGGGTGAGGGCGCGCAGGGCGTCGAGCGCCTGATGGCCCTGGACCTGTCCGCCGCCGGAGTAGTTGTCGCGGCGGATGTGCCCGACCAGATCGCGGGCGCCGACCACGATGCCGACGCCTTCGGGGCCGTGCAGTTTGAACAGGGAGAAGCAGGAGGCGTCGGCGCCGAGCTCCACTCCCGAGGCGGGGGTGCGCATGACGGCGTAGTTGTCGTCGACGAGGGTGCGGACTTCGGCGGCCCGGCAGGCGGAGAGGACCTCCGCGGGGTCGTACGAGTCGGCCAGCCGCTGCCGGGTGTGCTGGACGTAGGCCCATCGGAACCGGCCGGACTCCAGGGCCTCGTGCAGCGCCCGCGCGTCGTTGAAGTCGACCTCGACGGTCCGTACACCGATGCCGCGCAGTGTGACCTCGGTGGTGCGGTAGACGGGGGCCCGGTGGATGAGCAGCGGGTCGCCCGCCCGCACGGCGGCGCCCAGGGCGGCGCGGATCGCGCCGGTGCCCGCGCCCTGGACGAAGGCGGCGTCCTCGGCGCCGAAGAAGTCCGCGAGTACGGCTTCGACGCGGGCGGTGGTGCGGGGGCGGCCGAGACCGGGGACTACGCCGGCGTCCGCGTCGAAGAGCTGGGGGCCCTCGAAGTGCGCGGCGGTGGCCTCCAGGAGCCGGAACTGTCTGGCGATCGCGTCATCCAGTCCCACCGTCGCGAGCGGGAAGGTCTGCGGAAGTACAGGGCTCATGGTCAGAACTCCTCACGCGTGTGCGCCGGTCAGAAAGCGGAGCGGATTACGGCGGGTCATCAGGTCGATCACGTCGTCGTCGACACCGGCCGCACGGACCTCGGGCAGGAAGCTCCGGAAGAGATGCCCGTATCCCCGGCCGCCCTCGTCGAGGAGATAGCCGTGGCGGGAGATGTCGCAGCTGAGCAGCACCCGGTGGGCGTGCCCGGCCTCGACGAGGGCGAGCAGCAGCCGCAGCCGGGTTTCGTCACTCTGGTAGCCGTCCTTGCCGACGGTGTCGAACGCGACGTACGCCCCGCTCGCCGCGAGCTCCTGGTGGACGGCGGGGTCGTCGAGCAGATCCTGGTGGCCGATGCTGATGCGATGGGCCGGCAGGCCCTCTTTGGCCAGCAGCTCCAGCTGGGCGATTCCGCCGCGGCCGAGCTGGGCGTGGGTGGCGACGGAGAGGCCGGTGGCGAGGGCGGCCCGCGCACTGGCGCGCAGCACCTTGGCCTCGGGCGCGGTCGGGGTGTCGCCGTGGCTGCCGATCTCGCCGAGAACACCGGGGCGGATGCCGGTGGCGCCGATACCGCCGTCGATCTCCCGGACGAGCGCGCCGGTGAGCTGCTCGACGCTGCTGCCGTCGATCTCGGGGGTGTGGAAGGGCTCGTAGTACCAGCCGGTCGCGGCTACGACGGCGATCCGCGCGTCCCGGGCGATGCGGGCCAGGGCGCGGACATCGCGGCCCATGCCGCGGCAGGTCAGTTCGACGACGAGGGAGAGACCGAACTCGGCGCGCAGGGCGGCGAGTTCGGCCGTGACCGCCGCGGAGTGGCGGCCCGGGTCGAGGACGGCCGCGCCGTCGCCCCTGTGGTCCAGATCGAGGACGAGGTGCTCATGGGCGAGGGCGGGGCCGGCCACGGAATCGGCTGCGATATCGCCGACGACGGTGCGCAGGACGGGCGGTGCGGGGTGGTTCATCGTGGGGGGTTCCTTCTTCGTGTATGTACCCGGCCTCAGCCCTTGATCGGGGTGAACAGGTCGAGCCAGTACAGGACGTTGAGGAGGATGCCGCCGACGATGACCGCGGCCGGAGCGGCGGCCATCTTCACGACCGGCCGGCCCATCGCCTCGTTCAACAGGTAGAGCCCGCCGACGACGAGGATGCCGAGTCCGCCGCCCATGGCGTTGGCGGCCATCAGCGAGCCGAAGAGGATCGCGAGTTGCAGGGTGTCCCCGATCGAACTGCGCAGGTACTCCGAGGAGTCACGGACGCTGGGGAGCTTGCCGAGGACCTTGCCGATGTACGAGAGGGCCAGGACCTCAGCGGCGAAGACGACGGCGCCGACGACCGCTGCCAGGAACGGGTTCGGCATCAGGTAGCCGATCGGGTACACCAGCGTGAATCCCGCGATGCCGTACGCGCCGGAGGCCAGCGCGGTCGTCGCGATCAGCGGGATGAAGCCGAAGACCCGGTAGAAGTCGACCTGGGCGGCCTCGGAGTACTGCCCCTTGGCGATCAGGAAGCTGGTCGCTTCACCGCCGCCGAATATGTGCATCTGGGCCAGCACACAGACGCCGGCACCGAGCACCATGAACAGCGGGAGGTACCTGCGCAGGCGGGCCGCGCTGGCGCTGAAGAGCGAGGCCATCGGGTCGTCCGCCAGGACGACCTCGGTGACACCCGCGGCCCGGTCGGCCCTGCGCTGCTTCATGTCCTTGGCGACGGCCAGGGCGATCAGCATCAGCACGCCGACGGCCATGGCCAGCGACCCGGCGAACATCTTCGGCCAGACCTTCATGGTCATGACCACCAGAGCGAGTTCCAGGACTCCCGCGATGGAACCCCACTTGCGGCCGAACTGCTTGGTGATGGCGAGCACCGGGAACAGCGCGAAGAGGAAGAGGATCGGCGTCGACATCTGCTGCATGGCGGTGATGAAGTCGACGGGCAGGTCGTGCGCGACGTTGTTGGCGCCGTTCAGTCCGAAGACGACGACCGCGCCCCAGGCGCCGCCGAGGATCGGCGCGAGCCACTTCTTCGGCGCCAGCATGCCGAGGATGTCGGTGGGCAGGAAGACGAGCCACGGGTTGAGCACGCCGGTGGAGAGTGCCATTGGGGCGCCGAGTCCGAAGATGAACCCGGCGGAGAGGCCGAAGGAGACCGCCGTCGTCGCGCTGCGGGTGGTGCGCCCCTGGATGAAGTCCAGCAGGAACGGACGTACGCCGTCGTTGAAGACGGCCAGAGCCATGTGCGAGATGTACGCCGTCAGCGCACAGAGGGCTATCACGGTCAGTTGCTGGGCCAGCGTGAAATCAAGGCTGGTACCGGCGGCGAGTGTGGTGCTCACGGATCACTCCTTCGTGCCCGGGACAGGGAGATGCGGACGGATCAGCCGCGGGCGGCGATGGCGCGCGCCATGAGTGGGGCGATGGCGTCGATCTGGTCCATCGAGAAGCCGAAGACCTTCTTGCCGTCGGCGATCAGGGCGCTGATCGCCTCCTCGGTGGGCACGCTGCGGCCGAAGGTGTGGCACGCGGCGCTGCCCATGAGGCCGACGAGGACGCCGAGGGAGGCACCGGCACCGGTGTGGCACGTACCGAGGTAGTAGTCGGCCTGTCCGGCACGGAGCTTCATCGCGGCGTCCATGTCGCTGGAGGTGGCGACGTCGAGGGAGTCGAGCCCGAGCTTGCCGATGGCCTGGGCGACCTCGACCTTGCCGACTCCACCGGTGAGGATCTTCGTCATGGCTGTCTCTTTTCTCTGTGTCTGTTTCCGCGTGCCGGGACGTGTCCGTTCCGCGCGCCGGGGCCGGTCAGGAAGTGGGGGTGGCCGGTGACTGCTGGGCCAGGACGGCGAGGTGCATGCCGAGGAAGTTGACCTCGGAGTCGGGGAGCGCGGCGCCGAGCTCCCGCTCGGCCCGCGCGGATACGGCGCGGGCGCGTTCGACGGCGTCGGGGTGTCCGGCCAGTTCGGCGGCGACCTGGTCGTCGGTGAGGAACTGTTCGATCGGTTCGCCGTCGAGGAGCCGGGTGAGCGCCATCATCAGATGGCTGGTCAGCATGCCGGCGGTCGCTTCGGTGACAGTGCGGCCGTCGGCTTCGAGGGCGGTCAGCTCGGCGGTGACGAAGTCGGCCACCTCGGGCCGGACCTGACCGCCTTCGCGGAAGAGCTGGATCCGCAGTGCGAGCTGGTCGTCCATGGTGATCCTCCTAAAATCAACAGTAACCAGGATTCTGTATTTTGATCACAGCGTCCCGCGAGATCTACGTCACCCGACCCGTCGGTCAGTACGAGGGCACGCGCTCGCCCCGCAGCACTTCGCTCTGCAGCCGGGTCACCAGGGACAGATCGAGTGAGTCCCGGACCGCGGCGAGGGCCTTCGCCCCGTCGGTCCGGCCGATGACGGCGGCGCGGGAGTTGCGCAGCGACAGCTCCCGGGTGACCTCGTCGCCGAGCGGGAGCACGTCGACGCCGAGCCCGAGCCGGTCCTGCACCTCATCCAGGTTCCAGACGGTGGCGTCGACCTCGTTGCGGGCGAAGAGATCGCGCAGCTGCATGTACGAGACCTCCAGCCACTCGATGTCCTTCCGGTCGGCGAAGACCCGCTCCACGAGCATCCGCAGATCCTCGGATGTGTGGTCGACGGCCACCCGCAGCCCGGGGGAGTCCGGGTCGACGCCGCGCCGCAGCAGCATGCCGTGTGCGCCGACGTAGGTGGCGGGGCCCAGGTCGGCCACCAGCTCCACCGGATGCTCGGCGATCAGCTGGTCGGCCGCGAAGCGGGACAGGACGACGAGGTCGACCTTGCCCTCCAGCAGCGCGGTCGTGCGGGCTCCGGCACCCCGCATGAACGTGATCGCGAACGGGGCGCCCGCTTCCTCGAAGGCGCTGCGCAACCCGGTCGCCAGGCCTTCGTACCTGCGTGAGTACGGGAGCGGCATCGCGGCGAGCAGCGTGCCGAGTCCGGACAGCCGCCAGAGGACGGAGCGGTCCGAGTGGACGAGGAAGGTGCCGAGATGGCCGCGGGCGGTCGTCTCGATCGCCCCGGAATCCTCCAGCAGCTGCAGGGCTGCCTGAACGGTCCCGTTTCCGCAGCCCAGCTCCTCGGCGAAGTCGCGCACGCGGGGCAGGCGGGTGTCCGGCTCATGGTTGAGCAGCAGGACGGCGAGTTGCCGGGCGGCGAGGCCGTTCCGGGTGAGGAAGCGGTCATCGAGGTCGTTCACGAGCCAAACAGTAAACAGGATTCTGGATATTGACAAGGTCCGCGAAAGGTTTCATCCACCGGGCGCCGCTTCCCTCTGCGGGACCACTGGAAGAGCCCACAGGGAGCCATGCGGTGATTTTTCATCTAATGTCGCATTCACTTGCTGTCGGCAGAGGAGCGCGCGTGACCACCCCCGTACCTCCCCGCGACCGACCCGATCAGCCGTGGCGCTCCGAGGGCGCGCCGCCGCCCCCGCCGCAGGGCCGGAAGATGCCGGGAGGCTGGGGCGGACTGCTGCTGACCGCGCTCGCCGTCTACCTGATCGCCAATCTGATGCTGTCCTTCTTCAACGGGGAGGAACAGCGCACGGTCGCGTACACGGAGTTCAGCAAGCAGGTCACCTCGGGCAATGTCTCCAAGATCTACTCCAAGGGCGACGCCATCCAGGGACAGCTCAAGAAGGAGGCGAAGGTCCCGGGGACCGACAAGAAGTACACCAAGTTCGTCACCCAGCGGCCCGCCTTCGCGAACGACAACCTCTGGGCCGAACTGGTCAAGGGCGACGTCGTGGTCACCGCCGAGCCCGTCGTCCAGCAGCGCAGCTTCCTCGCCAACCTGCTGATCTCGCTGGCCCCGATGCTGCTCCTCGTCCTGCTCTGGGTGTTCATCGCCCGGCGGATGGCCAAGGGCATGGGCAGCGGGATGGGCGGCTTCGGGCGCAAGGCCCCGCCCAAGCCCGTCGAGCTGGAGGCCGGCAGGCGCACCACCTTCGAGGACGTGGCCGGGATCGACGAGGTCGAGGGCGAGCTCAACGATGTCGTGGACTTCCTGAAGAACCCGCAGGCGTACCGGAGCATGGGCGCCCGGATGCCCGGGGGAGTGCTCCTCGCGGGACCGCCCGGCACCGGCAAGACACTGCTCGCACGGGCCGTCGCGGGCGAGGCCGGAGTGCCGTTCTTCTCGGCATCGGCCTCCGAGTTCATCGAGATGATCGTCGGCGTCGGCGCGAGCCGGGTGCGGGAACTCTTCGCGGAGGCGCGCAAGGTCGCCCCCGCCATCGTCTTCATCGACGAGATCGACACCATCGGCCGGGCCCGCGGCGGTGGCTCCGGCATGGGCGGGCACGACGAGCGCGAGCAGACGCTCAACCAGATCCTCACCGAGATGGACGGCTTCTCCGGCTCGGAGGGCGTCGTCGTCCTCGCCGCCACCAACCGCGCCGACATCCTCGACCCCGCCCTCACCCGGCCCGGCCGCTTCGACCGGATCGTCCAGGTCAGCCCGCCGGACCGGACCGGCCGGGAGGCGATCCTGGAGATCCACACCCGGCAGATCCCGCTCGCCGACGATGTGAACCTGGCCCAGGTGGCCGGTACGACCCCGGGAATGACCGGTGCCGATCTCGCGAACCTCGCCAATGAGGCCGCGCTGCTCGCGGTCAAGCGCCGGCAGCCCGAGGTCAGCCAGTCCGATCTCTCGGACGCCCTGGAGAAGGTCCAGCTGGGGGCGGAACGCTCGCTGGTCATGTCGGACGAGGAACGCCACCGGACCGCCTACCACGAGAGCGGGCACGCCCTGCTCGGCATGGTCCAGCCGGGTGCCGACCCGGTCCGCAAGGTCACCATCGTGCCGCGCGGCCGGGCCCTGGGCGTCACCCTCTCGACGCCGGATGCCGACAAGTACTCCTACACCGAGGAGTACCTGCGCGGCCGCATCATCGGCGCGCTCGGCGGGATGGCCGCCGAACAGGTGGTCTTCGGCATGGTCACCACCGGCGCCGAGAGCGACCTGGAGCAGGTCACCAACCTGGCCCGCGGCATGGTCGGCCGCTGGGGCATGAGCCAGAAGGTGGGCAGGCTGACGGCGATCCCGGGCGATGCCCAGCAGGCGTACGGGCTCTCCGCGGCCCCCGCGACGCTCGACACGGTGGACGGCGAGATGCGCCGCATTGTCGACGAGTGCTACGAGTCCGCGTGCCGGCTCCTGCGCGAGAACCGGGAGAGGCTGGACTCGCTGGCCGCGGCACTGCTGGAGAACGAGACGCTGGACGAGGCCGCGGCCTACCGTGCGGCGGGTATCCCCCGCCTGGCCAAGTAGCCGACGCGGCCCGCACGGCGCCCGCGGGGTTCAGGTGGTGCACACGAGATAGCGGAAGACGTTCGGCATCCAGATCGTGCCGTCCCGGCGAAGGTGCGGACGGAGGGCCTCCGCGACCTCCCTGGCCACCTGGTCCCGGCCCGTCGCCCGTACCGCGGCGTCGAAGAGCCGCGTCGACAGCAGCCCCCGTACCGCGCTGTCCATGTCCGCGTACTCGAACGGGCACGCCACCCGGCCGGAGCCGTCCGGGTTCAGACCCGACCGGAACGCCACTTCCTCCAGATCGTCCCGCTCCCAGGGCCGCCAGCCGCCGGCGCGCGGCGCCCGGGACTCGTCGGAGCGCCGGCCCGCCACTCGCAGCACCGGCGCCACCGCGCACCGTTCCGGTGGCCCCCACCCGGTCAGGACGACCGTGCTGCCCCGGGCGGCCAGCGGCACGGCGGCCCGCAGCGTGTCCACGAGCCGTTCGCCGTCACCGGACGAGCAGCCGATCGGGGTGAACGCCGTGATCAGGTCGTACGGGGCTTCGTCGGCCGCCGCGGACGGATCTCCGTCGAGGAGCCGGGCGGGTCCGGCCGGGAGTCCGGCATCGGCCCCCGGATCGGGCAGCAACCGGGCCCGCGCGAGTGCCAGCCGTTCGGAATCGCTGTCGACGCCCGTGACGCGCGCCCCGCGCGCGGCCGCGATCAGCAGCGCCAGACCGGAGCCGCAGCCGAGGGAGAGCAGCCGGGTGCCGGTACCCACTTCGAGCCGCTCGTACACCGCTTCGTACAGCGGCGCGAGCATCCGCTCCTGGACCTCGGCCCAGTCCCGGGCACGGGTCCCCGGGTCCCCGGGGGTGGCCGTGTCCGCGTGGCTGTGGTGCCGGACGAGCGTTGGTGTCATGGAAGCGCCCCAATCCGCCGAGAGGTCGGCCGTGTCCGATCGGTCGTGCCCGAGTGGATGCTCCCCCCTGCGCGTCTGCGCCCGTTCCCCCGTATGTCGGAGAACCGCGCATCCGCGCCCGCGCCCAGGGGTCTGATGGCAATGGTCGTGTGGTCCGGTGATGCGCCCGCGGGTACGGCCCGTGGAGGAGGGGCCCGTCGCCCCGTGCGGTGGGTGGTGTCGCCGTACGATGCGCGCCATGGCAAAGGCACCCGTTCTCACGCCCCAGGCCGAGGACTTTCCCCGCTGGTACCAGGATCTGATCAACAAGGCCGAACTCGCGGACAACGGTCCGGTGCGCGGCACCATGGTCATCCGGCCGTACGGATACGGTCTGTGGGAGCGGATGCAGCAGGATATGGATGCCCGGATCAAACAGGCGGGCGCCCGGAACGCCTACTTCCCGCTCTTCATCCCCCAGTCTTACCTGACACGCGAGGCCGAGCACGTCGAGGGCTTCGCGCCGGAGCTCGCGATCGTGACCCGCGCCGGCGGAAAAGAGCTCGAAGAGCCCGTGGTGGTGCGGCCGACGTCCGAAACGATCATCAACGAGTACTTTTCGAAATGGATCCGGAGCCACCGGGATCTGCCGCTGATGATCAACCAGTGGGCCAACGTCGTGCGCTGGGAGATGCGCCCGCGGGTCTTTCTCCGCACGACGGAATTCCTCTGGCAGGAGGGCCACACCGCCCACGCCACGTACGAGGAGGCCCGGGAGTACGCCGCGCACATCCACCGGGAGGTCTACGCGGACTTCATGGTCAACGTCCTGGGCATCGATGTGGTCCTGGGCCGCAAGACCCCGGCCGAGCGCTTCGCGGGGGCCGTCAACACCCTGACGCTCGAAGGAATGATGCGGGACGGCAAGGCCCTGCAACTGGGTACGAGCCACGAGCTCGGCACCAATTTCGCCAGGGCCTTCCACACCGGCTACCTGTCCAGGGAGGGCAGGCGGGAACTCGTCTGGCAGACCTCCTGGGGCGCGTCGACCCGCATGGTCGGCGGTCTGATCATGGCGCACGGCGACGATCACGGCCTCCGGGTGCCGCCGCGCCTCGCCCCCGTCCAGGCCGTCGTCCTCGCGGTCAAGGAGGCAGACGCGGTGCAGGCCGCGGTCCGGTCGATCGGGGAGCGGCTGCGCGCCGGCGGGATCAGGGCCGAGGTCGACGACCGCACCGACGTCCCGTTCGGCCGCCGGGCGGTCGACTGGGAGCTGAAGGGCGTGCCGGTACGGATCGAGGTCGGCCCGCGCGACCTGGAGAACGGCACCGTGATGCTGGCCCGGCGCGTCCCCGGCGGGAAGGAGCCGGTGGCGATCGAGGCCCTGGCCACGCTGCTTCCGGCCGTTCTGGAGGAGGACCAGGCGGCCCTGCTGCGGGAGTCCCGGAGCAGACGCGAGTCGGCCACCACCGAGGTCGCGTCCGTCGAGGAGGCCGTGGAGGCGGCGGCCGCGGGCGGTTGGGCACGCATCGCCTGGTCGGCCCTCGGCCCGGCGGGGGAGGCCCGGCTCGCGGAGCACGGGGTGTCCGTACGGTGCCTGGTCGCCGAGGACGGGTCGGTGCCGGACTCGGACGACGCCCCCGGTACTGTCGCTCTGGTGGCCCGGGCCTACTGACGCCTCACCCGCCTCACCCGCCTCCCCGGCCGACGGACGGCCCGGCGTACAGTTGCCTTCTGCACGTACGGACGTACGGGCTGCTACGTACCACCTTGGTGCGAGCTGTGAGACTTCTCCGCAGATCTGCGCACCCGCCCTCGTCAGGACGCATCAACGGCAACTGACTGGTACGTGCAAATTATTTGGGATGGCCCGGAATCGGAACACCGGGGCACCCGCGCTCGTTGTCACGACGTGAGCACGACACCACCTGTACTTGCCGCAGAGCTGGCACAGGCGTGGGCCGACATTCAGCGGTACCACCCCGAGCTGCCCGATCTAGCCGCGCCCGAGTCCCTGATCGGAGAGTCCTCGTCCGCCTGTGGCGCCGAGCTCTCCTTCGAGCGACTGCTCCACGAGGCAGTCCATGGCATCGCCGCCGCGAGAGGTGTCCGCGACACCTCGCGGGCCGGCCGCTACCACAACCGACGATTCCTCGCGATTGCCGAGGAGTTGGGCCTCGACCACGCCGAGGAGCCCCACCCCAGCAGCGGTTTCTCGCTGGTCGCGCTCAACCCCGAGGCCAAGCGCAGGTACCGCCCGACGATCGAGCGGCTGCAGCGCGCCCTCAAGGCGCACACGGTCGCCACCGCCGCCGACACCAAGCGTTCCTTCCGCGGGCCGGCCGCCCGGCACGGTTCCTCCGGCGGAGGCGTCCGCGTCAAGGCCGTCTGCGACTGCGGACGCAATGTGCGGGTCGTCCCGTCGGTGCTGGCGCAGGCGCCGATCGTCTGCGGTGGCTGCGGAAAGCCGTTCCGCATCCCTGAAGCCGCGGTCGCGGTGGGGTGACCCGGTGCGGTGTGGCACAATGGCAAGCTGTACTCGACAGTCGCACAGGACCCCTCTCTCCTCCGGCTGACGCGTCCATCGGGCACCCGAGTACCGCAACCCCACGTGGCATCTTCGTTGTGCCCAACCACGTCATAGACCAGGAGACACCACTTCCGTGGCAGTCAAGATCAAGCTGAAGCGTCTGGGCAAGATCCGTTCGCCTCACTACCGCATCGTCGTCGCCGACTCCCGTACCCGCCGTGACGGCCGGGCCATCGAGGAGATCGGCCTGTACCACCCGGTGCAGAACCCCTCGCGCATCGAGGTCAACTCGGAGCGTGCGCAGTACTGGCTGTCCGTCGGCGCCCAGCCGACCGAGCCGGTTCTCGCGATCCTGAAGCTCACCGGTGACTGGCAGGCCCACAAGGGTCTTCCGGCCCCCGCGCCGCTGCTGCAGCCGGAGCCCAAGGCTGACAAGCGCGCCCTGTTCGAGGCCCTGGCCAAGGACACCGGCGAGGAGTCCAAGGGCGAGGCCATCACGCAGAAGGCGAAGAAGTCCGACAAGAAGGCGGACGAGGCTGCCGGCGCGGCTGCGTCCGCCGAGTCGACCGAGGCCTGAGCATGCTCGAGGAGGCTCTCGAGCACCTCGTGAAGGGCATCGTCGACAACCCTGACGATGTGCAGGTCGCTTCGCGCAACCTGCGCCGTGGTCGCGTGCTGGAGGTCCGGGTCCACCCCGACGACCTCGGCAAGGTGATCGGCCGCAACGGCCGCACCGCACGCGCGCTGCGCACCGTCGTGGGCGCCATCGGCGGCCGTGGCATCCGCGTCGACCTCGTCGATGTGGATCAGGTTCGCTGACAGAGTTGAACACCGGCACGGGCCGGGGAGGGCCAAGCGCCCGCCCCGGCCCGTCGTCGTATGACAGGAGAGACACAAGGTGCAGTTGGTAGTCGCGCGGATCGGCCGTGCCCATGGGGTCAAGGGCGAGGTCACCGTCGAGGTGCGTACGGACGAGCCGGAGCTGCGGCTCGCGCCCGGGGCCGTACTCGCCACCGAACCGGCCGGCGCCGGACCGCTGACGATCGAGACCGGCCGGGTGCACAGCGGACGGCTGCTGCTGCGCTTCGAGGGCGTACGCGACCGTACGGCTGCCGAGGCCCTGCGCAACACGCTCCTGATCGCCGAGGTCGACCCGGCGGAACTCCCCGAGGACCCCGAGGAGTTCTACGACCACCAGCTCATGGACCTCGATGTGGTCCTCGCCGACGGCACCGAGGTCGGCCGCATCACCGAGATCACACATCTGCCGTCCCAGGACCTCTTCATCGTCGAGCGGCCGGACGGCAGCGAGGTGATGATCCCGTTCGTCGAGGAGATCGTCACCGAGATCGATCTCGACGAGCAGCGCGCGGTGATCACCCCGCCGCCCGGTCTGATCGACGAGAGCCAAGCCGTGATCGACTCCTCGCGCGACGAGGAGAGCGACGGGGGCGAGACGCCCGGGACCGGGAAGGACGTCTGATGCGCCTCGACGTCGTCACGATCTTCCCGGAGTACCTGGAGCCGCTGAACGTCTCCCTCGTCGGCAAGGCCCGCGCGCGCGGGCGCCTCGATGTGCACGTGCACGACCTGCGTGACTGGACGCACGACCGGCACAACACGGTCGACGACACCCCGTACGGCGGTGGCCCCGGCATGGTCATGAAGACCGAGCCGTGGGGCGAGGCCCTGGACGACGCGCTCGCGTCCGGGTACGAGGCAGGGGCGCACTCCCCGGTGCTCGTGGTGCCCACGCCCAGCGGCCGTCCGTTCACCCAGGAGCTCGCCGTCGAGCTCTCCGAGCGGCCGTGGCTGATCTTCACTCCGGCCCGCTACGAGGGCATCGACCGACGGGTGATGGACGAGTACGCGACCCGCGTGCCGGTCGTCGAGGTGTCCATCGGCGACTACGTGCTGGCCGGCGGGGAAGCCGCGGTACTGGTGATCACGGAGGCGGTGGCCCGGCTGCTGCCCGGCGTGCTCGGCAATGCCGAATCTCACCAGGACGACTCGTTCGCCCCCGGCGCGATGGCCAACCTGCTGGAGGGGCCCGTCTACACCAAGCCGCCCGAGTGGCGCGGCAGAGGCGTCCCGGACGTCCTGCTCAGCGGGCACCACGGGAAGATCGCACGCTGGCGGCGGGACGAGGCGTTCCGTCGCACCGCGCTGCACCGGCCCGATCTCATCGAGCGCTGCGAGGCGAGCGCCTTCGACAAGAAGGACCGCGAGATCCTCTCCATCCTCGGCTGGTCACCCGAGCCCGGGGGCCGATTTTGGCGCAGGCCCGAGGCCGTGGAAGAATAGGCCGCTGCTGTACGTCCGACGTGCGCCCCTGCCACAGGGGGAAAGCGACCATTGCGACTCCCATACCCATGGGAGCGGTCACGACGCCCGTCCGGCGCGATCAGCACTTCCATCTCCTCACGAATTCCCGTCGATGACCTGTGGCATCGGCGAAGAAAGCAGACAACATGGCTTCCCTGCTCGATGACGTCAACGCCGCATCGCTGCGCACGGACGTCCCGGCGTTCCGCCCCGGTGACACCGTCAACGTCCACGTGCGAGTGATCGAGGGCAACCGCTCCCGTATCCAGCAGTTCAAGGGCGTGGTCATCCGCCGCCAGGGCGCGGGCGTCAGCGAGACCTTCACGGTCCGCAAGGTCTCCTTCAGCGTCGGCGTCGAGCGCACCTTCCCGGTGCACAGCCCGATCTTCGAGAAGATCGAGCTCATCACCCGCGGTGACGTCCGCCGCGCCAAGCTGTACTACCTCCGTGAGCTGCGCGGCAAGGCCGCGAAGATCAAGGAGAAGCGCGACAACTGAGCTGACTCCCAGGTCCACAGGACAGCCGGTTAAGCTCTGGCCCCGATGGACACGGAAGCCAAGCCCTCGGAGCGCGACCGCTCCTCCGTACCCGCAGCAGGGACGGAGGAGGGGCCGCGCTCCTCGCGTATCCCCGAGCGGCTGACCGCCTCGGTGCCGTGGCGGCGGGCCGCCGTGCTCGGAGCCGTCTGCTCGGTCTTCGCGCTGCTCGTCAGCGCCTTCGTGGTGCAGCCCTTCCTGATCCCCAGCGGCTCGATGGAGTCCACCCTGCGGGTGGGGGACCGGGTGCTGGTGAACAAGCTGGCGTATCGTTTCGGCTCCGAACCGCACCGCGGCGATGTGGTGGTCTTCGACGGCACCGGTTCCTTCGTGCAGGAGCCGCCCCGGGGCAATCCCGTCACTGAACTGCTGCACGGCGTGGCCGCGCACCTGGGCCTGGCGGAGCCCGCCGGGACCGACTATGTGAAGCGGGTGGTGGGCGTGGGGGGCGACCGGGTGGTCTGCTGCGACAAGCGGGGAAGGGTCGAGGTGAACGGCCACCCGGTCGACGAGGACTATCTGTACCCGGGTGATGTGCCGTCCCAGGTGCGCTTCGACATCGTGGTCCCCGACGGCACGCTGTGGATGATGGGCGACCACCGCAGTAATTCCCGTGACTCGCGCGACCACCTGGGAGAGCCGGGCGGTGGCATGGTCCCGGTCGACATGGTGATCGGCAGGGTGGACTGGATCGGCTGGCCGCTGGGCCGGCTGGGCTCGCTGCCGGACAGCGCGGCCTTCTCCGGCGTACGGGTGCCGGGCGGGGCCCATGGGTAACCGGAGCCGGGGGCAGGACGGGGCCGCCGACCCGGAGACACCGCCGTCGGACGGCCCCCGGCCGAGGGCGGGGCGCTCGCTGCCGACCAGGGCGGAGCGGCGCAGACTGGCCCGCAAGGTCAAGCGGCGGCGGCGCCGGTCGGCAGTCCGGGAGATCCCCCTTCTCATCACCGTGGCGCTGCTGATCGCGCTCGTGCTCAAGACCTTCCTGGTGCAGGCCTTCGTGATCCCGTCGGGATCGATGGAGCAGACCATCCGGATCGGTGACCGGGTGCTCGTCGACAAACTGACACCCTGGTTCGGGTCCCGGCCCCAGCGCGGTGACGTGGTCGTCTTCAAGGACCCGGACCACTGGCTGAAGCAGGAGAACGCCGACAAGAAGAACCCGCCCGTCGTCGTCAAGCAGGTGAAGGAGGCGCTGACCTTCATCGGGCTGCTGCCGTCGGACGACGAGCAGGACCTGATCAAGCGGGTGGTCGCGGTCGGCGGCGACACCGTGAAGTGCTGCGACAAGGACGGCCGGATCACCGTCAACGGCGTACCGCTCGACGAGCCCTATCTGAACCCCGGTAATCCGCCCTCCCTCATCAAATTCGAGGTAAAGGTTCCGGCCGGCCGGATCTTCGTGATGGGCGACCACCGGTCGGATTCGGCCGATTCGCGCTACCACCTGGACGAGCCGGGCCACGGCACGGTTTCCGAGGACGAGGTCGTGGGACGTGCTGTGGTCATCGCCTGGCCCTTCGGGCACTGGCGAAAACTGGAGGAACCGGCGACATTCGACTCGGTCCCTGACGCGCGCGCCGGGACGGCCGCTGTTTCGGGCGCGTCGAATAGTGTGTTGTCCAAGGATCCGAACGGAGTGATCCCTCTCCCGACCCCTGCGGAACTCCCGCTCGTTATGGGAGTGGTGGGCCTGCACCGGCTAGGGCGCGGGCGGTGGCACGGAGTAAGGAGTGGATGTGGGGGATTTGGCGGTCGGCGCACGATCCGGACACGAGGAACCCGAGGACCGGCCGGGCAATCCGGAGAATGTCGAGTCGGCCGGGGCGGCGGACCGTGCGGGGAGTGACGGAAACTCTTCGGACGGTGGTGGTGCAGCCCTGAAGAAGCCACGCTCCTTCTGGAAGGAGCTGCCCCTGCTCATCGGCATCGCGCTGGTTCTCGCGCTGCTGATCAAGACGTTTCTGGTGCAGGCGTTCTCGATCCCCTCGGACTCGATGCAGAACACGCTCCAGCGGGGCGACCGGGTGCTGGTTGACAAGCTGACCCCGTGGTTCGGTGCGGAGCCCAAGCGGGGCGAGGTCGTGGTCTTCCACGACCCGGGCGGCTGGCTGGAGACCACCCAGGCGGCCAATCCGAATGTGGTGCAGAAGTTCCTCAGCTTCATCGGACTGATGCCGTCCGCCGAGGAGAAGGACCTGATCAAGCGGGTCATCGCGGTCGGCGGAGACACGGTGGAGTGCAAGGAGGACGGCCCCGTCGTCGTCAATGGCAAGGCCCTGGACGACAAGTCGTACATCTTCCCGGGGAACACGCCCTGCAACGACGAGCCGTTCGGCCCCATCAAGGTGCCCGAGGGCCGGATCTGGGTGATGGGCGACCACCGCCAGAACTCCCGCGACTCCCGTTACCACCAGGAGCTGCCGGGCGGCGGCACGGTTTCCAACGACGAGGTCGTCGGCCGGGCCATCGTCGTGGCATGGCCGATCAACCGCTGGGCGACCCTGCCGGTCCCGGACACCTTCGACCAGCCGGGTTTGAGTGCCGTGGCGGCCGTGGCGCCCGGAGCGATCGGCCTCGCCGGCGCTGTGCCGATCGTGATTTGGCGCAGGCGGGCCGGCCTGGGTTCCGGTCGGCAGAATTGACTGACGGGCTGTCGTGATCTGTTGAGTCGTGTTGATTTGGCAGGATGTCGCCGTGAAGTCGTGATCAAGTAACAGCAAAATTAGGTAGATGTGGAGTTGCTCGCCGGACTGTTGCTTATAGCATCTTGACGACTGTTCAGTACAACTGGTCAAGGGGGAAGATGTGGCACGTATTTCTCGGGTGAAGGTCATGGGCGCTGTTGCCGCGGCCGTCGTAGGCGTGGCAGTTGCGAGCTCTCCGGCTACCGCCGACACGGGGCACTCCTACGGTTACGGCTCCTGCACCCACACGTCCGACGGCTGGTTCATCAGCAATGGGGACACGCTGTACCTCAAGGACACGTGTGCGGACAACTTCTCCGCCGCTCTCAAGGTCGATGTGGCGCCCATCAAGACGGGCGAGGGCTACGACTTCATGGTGTGGAACAGCAACGGCAACGGCACCACGAAGAAAGAAGACAGTCACAATTTCCCGGAGGGCGTGAAGATCTGCATCAAGGCCGGCCTCGGCCACCCGTCCACCGGTGAGATCGGCGGGTTCGCCTCCAGCTGGGTGTGTGGCACGACCTGAGCCCGGTCCCCCGTCTCCGCTGGTCGGAGATGGGCCGGACAGCCCAGGCCGTCCGGTACGCGATAATGGATGCTGGTGCCCGTGACGCGGGTACCAGATGGCACGATGAACCGCCCTCCGGTTGCTCGACGAGCACGCTGAGCAACCGGAGGGCGGTTGCCGGTGGTGGGTGGGCCGGGACGCCAGGCAGTCCGCAGACGACGAGGTGGTCCGACAAGCAGTAGCCCTGGGGAACTCCCGCTCGTTGTTCGGGGCAGTGGGTCTGTGAATGGACAGGGCCCAGAGGGCAGGTGTGGACGCAGAGTGAGGACTGGATGTGAGCGACGTGGCTGCCGGTGCACGACCTGGACATGGAGAGCCCACGAAGAGGCCCGAGCAGCCCGCTGAGTCTGCCTTCGATCCTGCAGGAGAGGCACAGGATCCAGACGCGCTCGCGAATGCCCACACTGCGGACGGGGCTGGCAAGGGAGTAGGGAAGCAGCGTTCCTTCTGGAAGGAGCTGCCCCTGCTCATCGGTATTGCGCTGGTTCTCGCGCTGCTGATCAAGACGTTTCTGGTGCAGGCGTTCTCGATTCCGTCGGACTCGATGCAGGACACGCTGCAGCGTGGCGACCGGGTGCTGGTGGACAAGCTGACACCGTGGTTCGGCGGGGAGCCCGAACGTGGTGAGGTGGTCGTGTTCCATGATCCGGGCAACTGGCTGGACGGGCAGCCGACTCCTGAGCCGAACGTGGTGCAGGAATTCCTCAGTTTCATCGGTCTGATGCCGTCCGCCGAGGAGAAGGACCTGATCAAGCGGACGATTGCGGTCGGCGGCGACACGGTGGAGTGTGCGAAGGGTGGTCCGGTCAAGGTCAACGGGAAGGCGCTCAACGAGCCGTACATCTTCCCAGGTGACACGGCGTGCGACGACATGCCCTTCGGGCCGCTCAAGGTGCCCGAAGGCAAGATCTGGGTGATGGGCGACCACCGGCAGAACTCCTGGGATTCGCGCTATCACACCGAGGATGCGACCAAGGGCTTTGTACCCGTCAAGGACGTCGTGGGGCGGGCCGTAGTGGTGGCGTGGCCGATCAACCGCTGGGCGACGCTGCCGGTCCCGGACACCTTCGACCAGCCGGGTTTGAGTGCCGTGGCGGCCGTGGCGCCCGGTGCGATCGGTATCGCCGGCGCTGTGCCGATTGTGATCCGGCGCAGGCGGAGGCTGATCAGCGGGCGTACCGCCGGGTAGTGTGCCGACTCGGATCAGCGGTTGTCGATCTCCGAGGTGGGGGCGCTGGGATGAGTGCAACAGGACGTACGGGTGACGGCCGCGGTCGGCTCGGCAGCATGCTGTCGGGGCTGGCCGTGGCCGTCGGCTGTGTGCTCTTCCTCGGCGGTTTCGCCTGGGGGGCCGTGGTGTACAGGCCGTACTCCGTGCCGACCGAGTCGATGACACCGACGGTGCACGCCGGCGACCGGGTGCTCGCTCAGCGGATCGACGGCAGCGAGGTGCACCGCGGCGATGTGGTGGTCTTCACGGATCCGGCGTGGGGCGCCATGCCGATGGTGAAGCGGGTCGTCGGGATCGGCGGCGACAAGATCGCCTGCTGCGACAAGGGCCGTCTCACCGTCAACGGCATATCCATTGAAGAACCGTATCTGCACACCAAGGGCCCCGCCTCGGTGAACAACTTCACGGCGGACGTGCCCAAGGGACAGCTCTTCCTGCTCGGTGACGAGCGCGCCTCCTCGCTGGATTCCCGGGTCCATCTGGACGACCCGGGACAGGGCTCCGTGCCGCGAGGCGCGGTGCAGGCCCGGGTGGACGCCATCGCCTGGCCGATGGACGGCATGATCGGGCGGCCGCAGGCCTTCGCAGCCCTCCCGGGCGGGGTGTCGTCGCCCGGGCCGCTGCGGTGGCAGCTCGGTGCGGTGGTGGCCGGCGTGGTGCTCATCCTCGCCGGCGCCGCGTACGGTCCGATCGCGGCCCGGTCCGCGCGACGGGCGCAGAGCGGGCGGGAAAGGGCGACGACCGGTGGACACTGAGAAGCGGAAGGTCGCCCGGGTGGTGCTTCTGGACCCCGACGACCGCATTCTTCTGATACACGGGTTCGAACCGGAGGACCCCGGGAGCACCTGGTGGTTCACCCCGGGCGGAGGTCTGGAGGGCGAGGAGACCCGGGAACAGGCCGCGCTTCGCGAACTCGCCGAGGAGACCGGGATCACCGATGTCGAGCTGGGACCGCTGCTCTGGCAACGGATGTGCTCGTTCCCGTTCGACGGGCGCCGCTGGGACCAGGACGAGTGGTACTTCCTGGCGCGTACGACACAGACCGACACCGATACCAGTGGGCTGACCGGGCTGGAGCAGCGCAGCGTCGCGGGTCTGAGGTGGTGGACCTCCGCCGAACTGTCGGCGGCGCGTGAGACGGTGTACCCGACCAGGCTCGCCGAGCTGCTGCGCACGCTGCTCGACGAGGGTCCTCCGCGTACGCCACTGGTTCTGGCCCCCGAAATCGCCTAAGCGTCCAGGGGCGCCGGGGTCTGGCGCACAATGGGGGCACGCACGGCTGAAGGGGAACATGCCAATGAGCGCCGAGGACCTCGAAAAGTACGAGACCGAGATGGAGCTGAAGCTCTACCGGGAGTACCGAGATGTCGTCGGTCTGTTCAAATACGTGATCGAGACCGAACGGCGCTTCTACCTCACCAACGACTACGAGATGCAGGTGCACTCGGTTCAGGGCGAGGTGTTTTTCGAAGTATCCATGGCGGACGCCTGGGTCTGGGACATGTACCGGCCCGCGCGCTTCGTCAAGCAGGTACGGGTATTGACGTTCAAGGACGTCAACATCGAGGAGCTCAACAAGAGCGATCTTGAACTTCCGGGCAGCTGAGCCTGCCCGTCGAGGGGATACCAGGGGAATTGGTTCCCACTCCAGGGACTGATTCTCGCCTCGGGGGATTGATTCCCTCCTTCGGGTGGCCGGGTTGTCCACAATCCCGGAGTTGTCCACCAAGATCCACGAGCCGGGACCGAACGCGTCAGAGTCGGTCCCGGAGGTGGTGCCGATATGAACGCACGGGGGGCACTCGGGCGGTACGGCGAGGATCTGGCGGCGCGGCTGCTGACCGATGCCGGCATGTCCGTACTGGAACGGAACTGGCGCTGTCGTGCCGGTGAGATCGACATCGTCGCGATGGACGCCGACGCACTCGTGGTCTGTGAGGTGAAGACCCGCAGAGCGGGTGCCTTCGAACATCCGATGGCGGCCGTCACCCCGGTCAAGGCGGAGCGGCTGCGGCGACTGGCCGGGATCTGGCTCCACCGGCACGGCGGCCCGCCGTCCGGCGGGGTCCGGATCGACCTGGTCGGCGTGGTGCTGCCCCGACGAGGGGCACCCGTTGTCGAGCATGCGCGCGGGGTGGCCTGATGGGGTTCGCACGGGCGTGTTCGGTGGCGCTCGTCGGCGTCGAGGGTGTGGTGGTGGAGGTCCAGGCGGATCTGGAGGCGGGGGTGGCCGCGTTCACCCTGGTGGGGCTGCCGGACAAGAGCCTGGTGGAGAGCCGGGACCGGGTCAGGGCCGCGGTCGTGAACTCCGGGGCCGAGTGGCCGCAGAAGAAGCTCACGGTGGGTCTGTCGCCGGCTTCGGTGCCGAAGGGCGGCTCCGGTTTCGATCTGGCGGTCGCCTGCGCGGTGCTGGGAGCGGCCGAGCGGATCGATCCGGCGTCCATCGCCGACGTGGTGATGATCGGTGAGCTCGGGCTGGACGGCCGGGTACGGCCGGTGCGCGGGGTGCTGCCCGCCGTGCTCGCCGCGGCGGAGGCCGGATACCGCCAGGTCGTCGTGCCCGAGCAGACCGCGGGGGAGGCGGCGCTGGTTCCCGGGGTCTCGGTTCTCGGGGTGCGGAGCCTGCGGCAGTTGATCGCGGTGCTCTGTGACGATCCGGTGCCGGACGAGCGGCAGCCCGATGACGACGGGCGCCCCGACGCCCTGCTGTCCGGGCTGATGGTGCCCGGCGCGGGCATCGGCACGGGGCTCGCCCGGGGGTCCGGGCAGGGGGACGGCAACCCGCCGGACCTCGCGGATGTGGCGGGACAGCGGCGGCCCCGCAAGGCGCTGGAGGTGGCCGCGGCGGGTGGTCACCACCTCCTGCTCTCCGGGCCGCCCGGAGCCGGCAAGACCATGCTGGCCGAGCGGCTGCCGGCGATCCTGCCGACGCTCACCAGGAAGGAGTCTCTGGAAGTCACCGCGGTGCACTCCGTGGCCGGCATTCTGCCGCCCGGGGAACCGCTGGTCACCCGCGCGCCGTACTGCGCACCGCACCACTCGGCGACGATGCAGTCACTGGTCGGCGGGGGCAATGGGCTGCCGCGGCCCGGCGCGGTATCCCTTGCGCACAGGGGAATTCTCTTTCTCGACGAGGCGCCGGAGTTCTCCATGCGGGCGCTGGACGCCCTGCGTCAGCCGCTGGAGTCGGGGCATGTGGTGGTGGCCCGCAGCGCCGGGGTGGTGCGGCTGCCCGCCAGATTTCTGATGGTGCTGGCCGCCAACCCCTGTCCGTGCGGCCGGCACACGCTCAGCGGAGCCGGTTGCGAGTGCCCGCCGTCGACGGTCAGGCGCTATCAGGCGAGACTCTCCGGGCCGCTGCTCGACCGGGTGGATCTGCGGGTGTGCGTCGATCCCGTCGGACGCGCGGACCTGCTGGGGCAGGGCGGCAGGGGCGAGTCGACGGCCTCCGTCGCGGCCCGCGTCCAGGAGGCCAGGGCACGGGCCGCGAAGCGGTTGGCCGGCACCGCGTGGACCACCAACAGCGAGGTGCCCGGCCATGAGCTGCGGACCCGGCTGGTCGCGGCACCGGGAGCGCTCATGGCGGCCGAACGGGACATGGAACGCGGCATGCTCACCGCTCGGGGCCTGGACCGGGTGCTCAGGGTGGCCTGGACGGTCGCCGATCTGCGCGGCGCCGACCGTCCGGAGGCGTCCGACATCGCGGCGGCGCTGGAACTGCGGACCGGGATTCCACGGGGCGCCCCGACGAAGGCCGGGGTGTCATGACACCGCGGGCGGACCACGACCCGGGGCAGCGGCCGCGGCGTCCACCGGGGTGGGACCCGGAACGCGGTGCAGGGACCGGCCCGGAACCGGAACCGGAACCGGAGGCGGAGGCGGAGGCGGGGCCGGGGGTGGCGGTGAGCGACCGGGAACGTCTGGCGCGGGCCGCGCTGACCCGTGTCCTGGAACCGGGGGACGAGCGCGGGGGCCGATGGCTGCGCGAGCTCGGTGCCGTCGAACTGATGCGGCGGATCACCACCAGGGACGGCGCCGCGGCGCAACTGAGCGGCATGACTCCGAAACGTCTCGCCGGATACCGGCTGCGGGCCGTGGACCCGGAGCCCGAGCGGGACCTGGCGGCGGTCGCCGCGCTCGGCGGACGGTTCGTCTGTCCGGGCGAGCGCGAGTGGCCCAGCCAGCTCGACGACCTGGGGGACGCCAGGCCGACCGGCCTGTGGGTGCGGGGGCCGCGCGATCTGCGGCTCTGGGCGCTGCGCTCGGTCGCCGTGGTCGGGGCCCGCGCCTGCACGCCGTACGGGGCCCACATGGCGGCCAGCCTCGGCGCGGGGCTCGCCGAGCTGGGATGGGTGGTCGTGTCGGGAGCGGCGTTCGGGGTGGACGGGGCGGCGCATCGCGGTGCGCTCGCCGTCGGCGGGGCGACGATGGCGGTCCTGGCCTGCGGGGTGGACGTCGCCTATCCCCGGGGGCATGCCGAGCTGATCGGGCGCATGGCGGAACAGGGTCTCGTCATCGGCGAATTACCACCGTCCGATCATCCGACCCGCAGCAGATTCATTCTCCGGAACCGCGTCATCGCCGCGTTGACGCGCGGGACCGTCGTGGTCGAGGCCGAGTACCGCAGCGGTTCGCTGGTCACCGCGCGCGACGCGCAGCGGCTCGGCCGCTTCACGATGGGCGTGCCCGGACCCGCCACCAGTGGGTTGTCGGCAGGAGTCCATGAACTCCTGCGCGGGGAGGGCGTTCTGGTGACGGACGCCGCGGAGGTCGCCGAACTCGTGGGGGACATCGGCGAGCTCGCTCCGGCCAGGCGCGGCCCCGTACACCCCAGAGACCTGCTGGACGCGGTCTCCGCCAGGATCCTCGACGCGCTGCCGTCCCGCGGCGCCGTCGGCGGGCGTGATGTGGCCCGTGCGGCGGGAACGAGCGTCGACGAAGCACTCGGCAGACTGTACGAACTGCACTCACTGGGGTTCGTCGAACGCGATGGCGATGGATGGCAGTTGACGCCGCGGCGTATATGCAATGGCGACGCGCGGCGAGGCGGTACTTGACCTGGAGCATTCGGGTGAAAAGGTGATGCCGATGACCTCGGCGGATCCTTCAGTGACGCCTCCGGGGCCGGCGCGCACGGCGACGGCCCCGGGCTCCAGTCATGTTCGACCGGCCGGAATCGCACAGTGCCGATCCATCGTCCTGCGCGGACCGCGACGCCTTGGTCACGCTACGCTCACAAGGATCCCGACTCAGACACAAGTCCCCCGGCACTCCACAGCAGAACGGCTCAAGGCACCACATGCCCCAGCACACCTCCGGGTCTGACCGCGCGGCAGTACCACCGGCTGCGCGTGGCACTGTGCGTCCCCCCGCCCCCTCCTCGCTCGACGAGTTGTGGCGTTCATACAAGTCCACGGGCGACGAGCGGCTGCGGGAGCAGCTGATCCTGCACTACTCGCCGCTGGTGAAGTACGTTGCGGGCCGGGTGAGTGTGGGCCTGCCGTCCAACGTGGAGCAGGCGGACTTCGTCTCCTCGGGGGTCTTCGGGCTGATCGACGCGATCGAGAAGTTCGACATCGAGCGCGCGATCAAATTCGAGACATACGCGATCACCCGCATCCGGGGCGCGATGATCGACGAACTCCGGGCGCTGGACTGGATCCCGCGTTCGGTGCGCCAGAAGGCACGGGCCGTGGAACGCGCCTATGCCACGCTGGAGGCGCAGCTGCGGCGAACCCCCTCCGAGCCGGAGGTCGCTGCGGAAATGGGTATCGCGCTGGAGGAACTGCACGCGGTTTTCAGCCAGTTGTCGCTGGCGAACGTGGTCGCGCTGGAGGAGTTGCTGCATGTCGGCGGCGAGGGCGGCGACCGGCTGAGCCTGATGGACACGCTCGAGGACACCGCCGCCGACGATCCGGTGGAGGTCGCCGAGGGCCGTGAGCTCAGACGGCTGCTCGCCCGGGCGATCAATACCCTTCCGGAGCGCGAGAAGACAGTTGTCACGCTCTACTACTACGAGGGCCTCACCCTCGCCGAGATCGGCAACGTGCTCGGAGTCACCGAGAGCCGGGTCAGTCAGATCCACACCAAATCGGTGCTGCAACTGCGGGCGAAACTGGCCGACGCCGGGCGCTGAGACCACCGGGCGGCCACCACGGACCGTGGTCGCTTCGGCCACCGATCAGGGCCGTACTCGCCCTCCCGAACACCGGTCGCCGTAGAGTGGACGGGTGCCCAGGATTCGAGCGGCCTCGGTGGCCGAGCACCGGACCATGCAGCGCGGCGCCCTCCTGGACGCCGCCCGCTCCCTGCTGTCCGAGGGTGGTACGGAAGCGTTGACCTTCCCTGCCCTCGCCGAACGCACGGGCCTCGCCAGGTCCTCCGTGTACGAGTACTTCCGCTCCCGTGCGGCCGTCGTCGAAGAGCTCTGCGCCGTCGATTTCCCCGTCTGGGCGGCCGAGGTCGAGAGTGCGATGGAGCAGGCCGCCACGCCGGAGGCGAAGATCGAGGCCTACGTACGGCGGCAGCTCGATCTCGTCGGGGACCGCCGCCACCGGGCGGTCGTCGCGATCTCGGCGAGCGAGCTGGACGCGGGCGCCCGCGAGAAGATCAGGGCCGCGCACGGCGGGCTGATCGCCATGATCGTCGAGGCGCTCGGCGGCCTCGGCCATGAACAGCCGAGGCTGGCGGCGATGTTGCTGCAGGGTTCGGTGGACGCCGCCGTTCGGCGTATCGAACTCGGTGTGGCGGAGGAGCCGGGCGTGATCGCGGACACCGCCGTCGCCATGGTCCTGCGAGGCGTGCGGGGCGTACGGGACTGACGTCGGGGCCGCACCGCGGCGACGACGAGCAGAACGCCGGGGGCGGCGAGTCCGTCCCCGGCCCCCTCGGCCGACGGCCGTGGCTCCGGCACACCGAACACCGGCAGCAGCCGGGACGGCCCCCGTCGCAGCAGCTCGGGCGGCAGCAGCGACAGCGGATCCAGATACGCGTCACCGCGCCGCAGCCCCCAGTGCAGACAGCCCGACGCGCAGTGGAAGGGCCCCGCCCCCACGATCGCCACGACCTGTCCCGCCACCACCTCCTCGTCCTTCGCGACCAGCGCCCGCACCGGTTCGTACGTGGTCCGCAGCGGCGGATCACCGGTCTGGGACACCTCGATCGCCACCACCCCGCGTCCCGCCACGCGCCCTGCGAACGAGACCCGGCCCGAGGCCGCGGCGAGCACCGCCGTACCCGGCTCCGTGGCGAGATCCACCCCGCGGTGACCGCGCCCGTAAGGGCCGGCCGGCGGCTCCCAGCCCCGTACGACCGCAGGCCGCCCCGCAAGCGGCCACACGGCTGCGGGCAGGGATCCCGCTGCCGCGGCAGCGGCCGGCGTGCCGCACAGCGCCGCGAGGAGGGCGGTCACCGCCACGAGCGCGGCCTCGCGGAACCGGAGTCGGTGCAGGTGGAGGGAGACGGTCGGATCAGGTGTGCATCGCATGGCGCAACGGTCCCGCGCCGCGCGGATTCGCGGGGATCATGAACCGGATCTGTGGACTACCGACCGGTTGTGGACAACGCCGTCACCCGGCGCCCGGCCCGTCCCGTACACTTCCTATGGCGATCCGGGTCACCGGGTCGACTTCGCACGCCCCGCCACCTCCCTCTCTGCGGACGGTGGCCGCGCTCCTCGGTCCCTCGTGGCACGGCGCGTCGGGGCGTCAGGCGCGACAGCAATCCTGCTGTCGCGGCAACCGAGCACCTCAAGGAGTACGGCCATGGCCGTCGTCACGATGCGGGAGCTGCTGGAAAGCGGCGTCCACTTCGGTCACCAGACCCGTCGCTGGAACCCGAAGATGAAGCGCTTCATCTTCACCGAGCGCAACGGCATCTACATCATCGACCTGCTCCAGTCGCTGTCGTACATCGACCGCGCCTACGAGTTCGTCAAGGAGACCGTCGCCCACGGCGGCTCCATCATGTTCGTGGGTACCAAGAAGCAGGCCCAGGAGGCCATCGCCGAGCAGGCGACGCGCGTCGGCATGCCGTACGTCAACCAGCGTTGGCTCGGTGGCATGCTCACCAACTTCTCCACCGTCTACAAGCGCCTTCAGCGTCTGAAGGAGCTCGAGCTCATCGACTTCGAGGACGTGGCCGCCTCCGGCCTCACCAAGAAGGAGCTCCTGGTCCTCTCCCGCGAGAAGGCCAAGCTGGAGAAGACCCTCGGTGGTATCCGCGAGATGCAGAAGGTGCCGAGCGCCGTCTGGATCGTCGACACCAAGAAGGAGCACATCGCCGTCGGTGAGGCGCGTAAGCTCCACATCCCGGTCGTCGCGATCCTCGACACCAACTGCGACCCCGACGAGGTCGACTACAAGATTCCGGGCAACGACGACGCGATCCGCTCCGTCACCCTGCTCACCCGCGTGATCGCCGACGCCGTCGCCGAGGGCCTCATCGCCCGTTCCGGTGCCGCGACCGGTGACTCGAAGCCGGGTGAGAAGGCGGCCGGCGAGCCGCTCGCCGAGTGGGAGCGCGACCTGCTCGAGGGCGACAAGAAGGCCGACGCCGAGGTGCAGACCTCCGCCGAGACCGAGAAGGTCGCCGACGCCGCCGAGAAGCCGGCCGAGGCCCCTGCCGCCGAGGCCCCGGCCGCGGACGCCGAGCAGGCCTGACACCCGTCACGGCTGATGACGGCGGGGGCCGGTGTGACAAGCACCGCCCCCGCCGTTCACCCGTAGATCTTTCAGACTTCGAGAGAGAAACACAGACTCATGGCGAACTACACCGCCGCTGACGTCAAGAAGCTCCGCGAGCTGACCGGCGCCGGCATGATGGACTGCAAGAAGGCGCTCGACGAGGCCGACGGCAACGTCGACAAGGCCGTCGAGGAGCTCCGTATCAAGGGCCAGAAGGGCGTCGCCAAGCGCGAGGGCCGTTCTGCCGAGAACGGTGCCGTCGTCTCCCTCATCTCCGAGGACAAGACCTCCGGCGTTCTGCTCGAGCTGAAGTGCGAGACGGACTTCGTCGCCAAGGGCGAGAAGTTCCAGACCGTCGCCAACACGCTCGCCGCCCACGTCGCCGCGACCTCTCCGGCCGACCTGGCCGCGCTGCTCGCCTCCGAGATCGAGGCCGGCAAGACCGTCCAGGCGTACGTCGACGAGGCCAACGCCAATCTCGGCGAGAAGATCGTCCTGGACCGCTTCGCGCAGTTCACCGGCGGTTACGTGGCTGCATACATGCACCGCACGATGCCCGACCTCCCGCCGCAGGTCGGCGTCCTGGTCGATCTCGACAAGGGGACCGCCTCGGACGAGGCGGCTGCAGAGGTCGCCAAGGACGTCGCGCAGCACATCGCCGCCTTCGCCCCGAAGTACCTCAACCGCGACGAGGTCCCGGCCGAGACGGTCGAGAACGAGCGCCGTGTCGCCGAGGCCACCTCTCGCGAGGAGGGCAAGCCCGAGGCTGCCCTTCCGAAGATCGTCGAGGGTCGCGTCAACGGCTTCTTCAAGGACGTCGTCGCCCTGGAGCAGGCGTTCGCCAAGGACAACAAGAAGTCCGTCCAGAAGGTTCTGGACGAGGCCGGTGTCACCCTGAAGCGCTTCTCGCGCATCAAGGTCGGCATCTGAGTCCGTCCGCGAACAACGGTGGGCCCCGGACAGGGTCCAGTGCAGTCGTCGGCCGCACACATGCCGTACGACCGCAGATCTGACGAGGAGGCCATTGCCGCTGAGGGACACCAGACCCACCGGCAATGGCCTTCTTCGTATGTGCACGAGGAGAATCTCCATGAACAAGGGCGCGGACGCCGCAAAAGGTGACCACAAGCTCGATGACGGCAAGGTGCCCGGACGCTTCATGCTGAAGCTGTCCGGAGAGGCGTTTGCCGGCGGCGGGGGTCTCGGTGTCGACCCCGACGTCGTACACGCCATCGCCCGGGAAATCGCGGCAGTCGTCCGCGACGGCGCGCAAATCGCGGTCGTCATCGGCGGCGGCAACTTCTTCCGCGGTGCCGAGCTCCAGCAGCGCGGTATGGACCGGGCCCGGTCCGACTACATGGGCATGCTCGGCACGGTCATGAACTGCCTGGCGCTCCAGGACTTCCTGGAGAAGGAGGGCATCGACTCCCGCGTCCAGACCGCCATCACCATGGGGCAGGTCGCGGAGCCTTACATCCCGCTGCGCGCCGTGCGCCACCTGGAGAAGGGCCGCGTCGTCATCTTCGGCGCCGGCATGGGGATGCCGTACTTCTCCACCGACACCACCGCCGCCCAGCGCGCCCTGGAGATCGGTGCGCAGGGTCTGCTCATGGGCAAGAACGGAGTGGACGGGGTCTACGACTCAGACCCGAAGACCAACCCCGACGCGGTGAAGTTCGACGCTCTTGAGTACAGCGAGGTGCTCGCCCGCGATCTCAAGGTCGCCGACGCCACCGCCATCACGCTCTGCCGTGACAACCAGCTGCCGATCCTCGTCTTCGAGCTGACCGCCACGGGCAATATCGCCCGCGCGGTCAAGGGTGAGAAGATCGGCACGCTCGTGAGCGACCACGGCACCCGGGCCTGAGAGCCTGTCGGGTGACCTCTGATCGGGCGGCCACGCCCTGGCACGCACGCTTCCCGCGTTGCCGAAATGCCCAAGTAGCTCCGCTACGAGGACATCCCGGCGCCTTGGAATCGCACGCACCAGACCGCGTCCGCTACCCGATCGAAGGTCACCCGACAGGCTCTGAGAACCGGAGGGCCTTCCCGGGAAGCCACGGGAGGGCCCGGGGCCTGCGGGGAACACCCCGGGACAGGACCCGAAGGATGGACAACGGCCTGCCGGTCGGACACCGTGCAGGTGAGGACGCGACCCAGGACCCGTCGGGCCCGAGCACGCCGGGCCCACTCAAGACACGCAGGAGCACGTGGTGATCGAAGAAACCCTCCTTGAGGCCGAGGAGAAGATGGAGAAGGCCGTCGTCGTCGCGAAGGAGGACTTCGCCGCGATCCGTACCGGCCGTGCCCACCCGGCGATGTTCAACAAGATCGTCGCCGACTACTACGGCGCGCTGACCCCGATCAACCAGCTCGCCTCGTTCTCGGTGCCCGAGCCGCGCATGGCTGTCGTGACGCCGTTCGACAAGAGCGCGCTGCGCAACATCGAGCAGGCCATCCGCGACTCGGACCTCGGGGTCAACCCGAGCAACGACGGCAATATCATCCGGGTGACCTTCCCGGAGCTCACCGAAGAGCGTCGCCGCGACTACATCAAGGTCGCGAAGGCGAAGGCGGAGGACTCGAAGATCTCCATCCGGGCCGTGCGCCGCAAGGCCAAGGAGACGCTCGACAAGCTGGTCAAGGACAAGGAGACCGGCGAGGACGAGGTGCGTCGCGCCGAGAAGGAGCTCGACGACACCACCGCGAAGTACGTCGCGCAGGTCGACGAGCTGCTCAAGCACAAGGAAGCCGAGCTGCTCGAAGTCTGATGGACGACTCTTCCTGGGGCGCCCCGCAGGGAGCCGGCCACTGGGGTCCGCCCGAGATGCAGGCCGCTCCGGCGGGTCCTGCATACGATGTGCATGACGCCCAGCAGACTCGGCCCATGCCCATCGTGCCGGACGCCCCCGACGCAGGTAGAGACGCTGACGACCGTGATGAACGGGACCGGGGGGCCGCACGCCTGAACGGCGGCCCCCTGTTCCGCGACGAGAAGCCGCAGGAGCCCATGTCCACCGCGCCACCGCCCCCGCAGAAGAAACGTGCGGGCCGTGATCTGCGAGCCGCCATAGGGGTCGGTGTGGGGCTCGGTGCCGTCATCGTCGCCTCGCTGTTCATCGTGAAGGCCGTCTTCGTCGGTGTGATTGCCGTCGCCGTCGTCGTGGGCCTGTGGGAGCTCACCTCGCGGCTGGAGGAGCGCAAGGGCATCAAGGCGCCGCTCGTCCCGCTGGCGGTCGGCGGCGCCGCGATGGTCGTGGCCGGATACTGGCGGGGCGCCGAGGGTGCCTGGGTGGCGATGGCGCTGACGGCGCTCGCGGTGCTCGTCTGGCGGATGACCCAGCCTCCGGAGGGCTACCTCAAGGACGTCACGGCCGGCGTGTTCGCCGCGTTCTACGTGCCGTTCCTGGCCACTTTCGTTGCCATGCTCCTGACCGCGGACGACGGACCGCAGCGGGTGCTCACCTTCCTGCTGCTGACGGTGGTCAGCGACACCGGTGCGTACGCCGTCGGCTGGCGTTTCGGGAAGCACAAGCTCGCGCCGCGCATCAGCCCCGGGAAGACCCGCGAGGGCCTGTTCGGGGCCATCGCCTTCGCGATGGTCGCCGGTGCGCTGTGCATGCAGTTGCTGATCGACGACGGTTCCTGGTGGCAGGGGCTGCTGCTGGGGCTCGCGGTCGCGGCCAGTGCCACTCTCGGTGACCTGGGCGAGTCGATGATCAAGCGGGACCTCGGCATCAAGGACATGGGCACGCTCCTGCCGGGGCACGGCGGGATCATGGACCGGCTGGACTCGCTGCTGCCGACCGCCCCGGTGGTCTGGCTGCTGCTGGTGCTCTTCGTGGGATCCGGCTGATCCTCCGGACGGTTCACCGCCCTGACCTGGGCATGTACGAGTGAGGGTCTGTTGTCCACAGGGCGGCGGGCCCTCGCTCCTTTGTCTGCGACACTGGATGAACCATGCCTAAGCCCGGAGAACTCACTTTCGTCGCGCCCCGCGGAGCCAAGAAGCCGCCGCGGCACCTCGCCGACCTCACGCCCGCCGAGCGCAAGGAAGCCGTCGTCGCGATCGGCGAGAAGCCGTTCCGCGCCCAGCAGCTCTCGCAGCACTACTTCGCGCGGTACGCGCACGACCCGGCCGAGTGGACCAACATCCCGGCCGCTTCGCGGGAGAAGCTCGCCGAGGCGATGTTCCCCGACCTGATGTCCGTGGTGCGCCACATCAGCTGCGACGACGACACCACCCGCAAGACACTGTGGAAGCTGCATGACGGGACGCTCGTCGAATCCGTCCTGATGCGCTACCCGGAGCGGGTGACGATGTGCATCTCGTCGCAGGCGGGGTGCGGGATGAACTGCCCGTTCTGCGCGACGGGGCAGGCTGGTCTCGACCGCAATCTGTCGACCGCCGAGATCGTCCACCAGATCGTGGACGGCATGCGGGCGCTGCGCGACGGGGAGGTCCCGGGAGGCCCGGCGCGCCTCTCCAACATCGTCTTCATGGGCATGGGCGAGCCGCTCGCCAACTACAAGCGGGTGGTCGGCGCGATTCGTCGGCTGACCGACCCGGAGCCGGAGGGGCTGGGGCTTTCGCAGCGCGGGATCACGGTCTCCACCGTGGGCCTGGTGCCCGCGATGCTGCGCTTCGCCGACGAGGGCTTCAAGTGCCGCCTCGCCGTCTCGCTGCATGCACCGGATGATGAGCTGCGCGACACGCTCGTTCCCGTGAACACGCGGTGGAAGGTGCGCGAAGTGCTGGACGCCGCGTGGGAGTACGCGGAGAAGTCCGGCCGCCGCATCTCCATCGAGTACGCACTGATCCGGGACATCAACGACCAGGCGTGGCGCGGTGATCTGCTCGGCCGGCTCCTCAAGGGCAAGCGGGTGCACGTCAATCTGATCCCGCTGAACCCGACGCCCGGCTCCAAGTGGACGGCCTCGCGGCCCGAGGACGAGAAGGCCTTCGTCGAGGCGATCGCCGCACACGGGGTGCCGGTGACCGTGCGGGATACCCGAGGTCAGGAGATCGACGGAGCCTGCGGGCAGCTGGCGGCAGCCGAGCGCTGAGGCCGGAACGGCCCGTGTAACCTGGGCCTGAAATCAACTTCATATTCCGACAGGGGAGCGCCACAGCGCTGAGAGTGCGGCACCGAGGACAGGTCGGCCGCAGACCCTCTGAACCTCGCCCGGGTCATTCCGGGTAGGAAGTTCGGTCATCAACTCATGCTGTTGCGCCCTGCCCGCATACCGCGGGCGGGGCCGCGTCTCTTCCTGGCCAAAACCCAGGAGGAATCCACAATGAGCACCACGCGCAGAACCACGCAGCTCGCGACGACGGCTGTTGCCGCCGCACTCGGCGTCACGGCACTGGCCGGATGCGGGAGTTCCGATACATCGGACTCCGGTTCGGGCGGCACGAAGAGCTCCGGTTCGAAGACCGTGACACTCGTCAGCCATGACTCCTTCAACGTCTCCAAGGACGTGCTGAAGGAGTTCACCGAGCAGACCGGCTACACCGTCAAGGTGCTGAAGAGCGGCGACGCGGGTGTCGCGCTCAACCAGGAGATCCTGACCAAGGGCTCACCGCGCGGCGATGTGTTCTTCGGTGTCGACAACACCCTGCTTTCCCGCGCCCTCGACAGCGGTCTCTTCACGCCGTACAAGGCGAAGGGTATCGACCAGGTGGCGGCCGATACCCAACTCGACGCAGCCGAGCACCGGGTCACCCCGATCGACACCGGTGACATCTGTGTCAACTACGACAAGAAATACTTCGCCGAGAAGAAGCTCGCGCCGCCGCGGTCCTTCGACGACCTGGCGAAGCCCGCGTACCGGAACCTTCTCGTCACCGAGAACGCCCAGACCTCCTCGCCCGGTCTCGGCTTCCTCCTCGGCACCGTCGCCACCTACGGCGAGAACGGCTACCAGGACTACTGGAAGAAGCTGAAGAACAACGGCGTCAAGGTCGTCGACGGCTGGGAGCAGGCGTACAACGAGGAGTTCTCCGGTTCCGCGGGCGGCAAGAAGGCAAAGGCCGACCGGCCGCTCGTCGTGTCGTACGCCTCCAGCCCGCCCGTCGAGGTGCTCTACGCGAAGCCGCAGCCGGCCGAGGCACCGACCGGGGTCGCCACCGGGACCTGCTTCCGCCAGATCGAGTTCGCGGGCCTGCTGAACGGTGCGAAGAACGAGGCGGGCGGCAAGGCCCTGCTGGACTTCCTGATCAGCAAGAAGTTCCAGGAGGACATGCCGCTCAACATGTTCGTGAACCCGGTCACCGAGGGCGCGAAACTGCCGGAGCTCTTCACGAAGTTCGGCGCGACGGCCGACCGGCCGGCGACCGTCGCCCCCGACAAGATCTCCAAGAACCGTGACCAGTGGGTCCAGTCGTGGTCCTCGCTCGTAGTGAAGTAGCGAAGACTCCCGTACGCGGAACGGACGCGGGCGGGAAGGGCACGCCCGAGGAGGGGCCGTGGGGTGAGGAGCCGCGCGGCCGCTCCGGGCGGGTGGACCGCGCGCGTGAGCAGTCGCGGCGCGGGGGCGCGGTGCGGCTCGGCCTGATGGCCGTGCCCGTCGCGTTCTTCGCGCTGTTCTTCGCCTACCCCGTCACCGCGATCGTCGGCCGCGGGCTGAAGGCGGACGGTGTCTGGCAGTTCGGCCGGGTCGCGGAGGTGCTGACCCGGCCGGACATCCGCGACGTCCTCTGGTTCACCACCTGGCAGGCGCTCGCCTCGACGGCGCTGACCCTGCTGATCGCGCTGCCCGGTGCCTATGTCTTCGCCCGCTTCGACTTCCCCGGCAAGCAACTGCTGCGGGCGGTCGTCACCGTGCCGTTCGTCCTGCCGACCGTCGTCGTCGGTACGGCCTTCCTGGCGCTGCTGGGACGCGGCGGGTTCCTCGACGAACTCTGGGGCGTACGCCTCGACACCACCGTCTGGGCGATTCTGCTCGCCCATGTCTTCTTCAACTACGCGGTGGTCGTACGGACCGTGGGCGGGCTGTGGTCACAACTCGACCCACGGCAGGAGGAAGCCGCACGGGTGCTGGGCGCCGGGCGGTTCGCCGCCTGGCGGCGGGTCACCCTGCCGGCCCTCGCACCCGCCGTGGCAGCCGCCGCGTTGATGGTCTTCCTCTTCACCTTCACCTCCTTCGGGGTCGTACAGATCCTCGGCGGTCCGGGGTACTCCACGCTGGAGGTGGAGATCTACCGGCAGACGGCCCAGCTGCTCGCCCTGCCGACCGCCGCCGTGCTGACGCTGGTGCAGTTCGCCGCGGTCGGCGCGATCCTCGCCGTGCACGCGTGGACCGTACGGCGCCGGGAGACCGCGCTGAAACTGGTCGACCCGGCGCAGACCGCCCGCCGGCCGCGCGGCGCCGGACAGTGGGCGCTGCTCTGCGGGGTGCTGCTGACGGTACTGGTGCTGATCCTGCTGCCGCTCGGGGTGCTGGTGGAGCGCTCGCTGGACACACCCGGCGGGCATGGCTTCGACTACTACCGCGCCCTGCGGTCCGTGGACGCGGGCGGCGGTACGTTCCTGGTCGCGCCGTTCGAAGCGATCTGGAACTCAACTCAGTACGCACTGGTCGCGACGGTCATCGCGCTGGTCGTCGGCGGGCTCGCCGCCGCGGCGCTGACCCGGCGCGCCGGGCGGCTCGTGCGCGGATTCGACGCGTTGCTGATGCTGCCGCTCGGGGTGTCCGCGGTCACCGTGGGCTTCGGTTTCCTGATCACCCTGGACAAGCCGCCGCTGGATCTGCGGAGTTCATGGATTCTGGTGCCCCTCGCCCAGGCGCTGGTCGGTGTGCCCTTCGTCGTACGGACCATGCTGCCGGTCCTGCGGGCGGTGGACGGCCGGCTGAGGGAGGCGGCCGCAGTGCTCGGCGCGTCACCTCTGCGGGCCTGGCGGGAGGTCGATCTGCCGCTGGTGCGACGGGCACTGCTGGTCGCGGCCGGCTTCGCGTTCGCCGTGTCGCTCGGCGAGTTCGGCGCGACGGTTTTCATCGCGCGGCCCGACCGCCCGACGCTGCCGGTCGCCGTGGCCCGGCTGCTGGGGCGGGCCGGGGAGCTCAACTACGGCCAGGCGATGGCCCTCAGCACCCTTCTGATGGTGGTCTGCGCGGTCTCGCTGCTGCTGCTCGAACGTATTCGCACGGACCGGTCCGGGGAGTTCTAGAGATGCTGACACTGGAATCGGCCACGGTCCGCTTCGGCGAGCGCGCCGCGCTCGACCGGGTGGACCTGGAGGTCGCCGAGCACGAGATCGTGTGCGTGCTGGGGCCGAGCGGCAGCGGCAAGTCGACCCTGCTGCGGGTGATCGCCGGACTGCACCCGCCGGACGGCGGCCGGGTGCTGCTGGACGGCGCCGACCAGGCGGGAGTGCCCGTTCACCGGCGCGGTCTCGGTCTGATGTTCCAGGACCACCAGCTGTTCCCGCACCGGGACGTCGGCGCCAACGTCGCCTTCGGGCTGCGGATGCGGGGGATGCCGCGGCGCGATCAGGAGAGCAGGGTCGGTGAACTCCTCGACCTGGTGGGCCTGCCCGGCGCCGGACGGCGGGCCGTCGCCGCGCTGTCCGGCGGTGAGCAGCAGCGTGTCGCCCTCGCGCGGGCGCTCGCCCCGCGCCCCAAGCTGCTGATGCTGGACGAACCGCTCGGCCAGCTCGACCGCGGCCTGCGTGAGCGGCTCGTCGTCGAACTGCGCACGCTCTTCGGACGGTTGGGTACGACGGTGCTCGCCGTCACCCACGACCAGGGCGAGGCGTTCGCCCTCGCCGACCGGGTGGTGGTGATGCGCGACGGGCGGATCGCCCAGGTGGGAACCCCGATGGAGGTCTGGCAGCGGCCCGCCTCCGCCTTCGTCGCCCGGTTCCTCGGCTTCGACAACGTGGTGGAGGCGACGGTGACCGGCACGGCCGCCGACACGGTGTGGGGCGAGGTGCCGGTGCCCGCGGGCTCGCCGCAGGGGGCGTGCGATCTGCTGGTGCGCCCGGCCGGGGTCCGGATCGGCGCTCCGGACGGCGGGCTGCGCTGCGTGGTGGGGACGCGTACGTTCCGGGGCAACCATGTCGCCGTGCAGCTGATGCCCGAGAACGGTCCGGTGCTGGAGGCGGAGTGTCCGTTGCGGGAGGCCCCCGAGGAGGGTGCGACGGTCGGGGTCGGCTTCGACGCGGCGGAGACCGTCGTCCTGCCCGCCGTCTTCTGATTGGACTCGCGCGTCCGGCGAGAGCGCGGAGCGTTCACCGGACCGGCCGAGCCGGGTGCGGTGCTCCCGCCCGCCGTTTCCGGCCGTCCGGGACTGCCGGGCGGTCCGGACCGGTGAATCGCGGCAGGTCGGCAGGGTGGTGTCCGTGCAAGCTGGTGAGGACATGCGGACGATCCGGAACGACTCCGGGAAGGACGGGAACCATGACCGGTTCAGCACGCGAGGGCATCGACATCACCCGTATCCTCGACGCCCCGCGGGAACGCGTCTTCGAGGCGTGGACGATCCCCGAGCACTTCGCCGCCTGGTACGGCGGGGACGCCGAGGTTCCGCTCGACCGGGTGTCGATGGACGTCAGGCCGGGCGGCGCCTGGAGCCTGGTCATCGTGGTGCCGGGCACCGAGATGCCGTTCCACGGGGTCTACCGCGAGGTGGTTGCGCCCGAGCGGCTGGTGTTCACGCTGAAGGACGCCACCGCGCCCGCCGGCATCGAGGGCGAGACCGTCACCGTCACCTTCACCGACCGCGGTGCGAAGACCACCGAAATGGTCTTCAGGCAGCGCGGTGGCAACCTCACGGGCGAGCAGTACGCGGCGGCCGAGGACGGCTGGGAGGCCTTCTTCGACGCGCTGGTGGCCCGCCTCGCATCCCTCTGAACCCGTCGCGGCCCCACCCGGCCGGCCGGTGACCGGCCCCGGCTACCCGTCCGCCGACAACTGGGCGAGCGCCTCGGGTGCCTCGGCCACCGTGTCGACGAGCGCGATACGGGACTCCATCGTCCGGCCGCCGGCCAGCGCGCGCAGCAACGGCCACGCGGGCAGCTCCCGCGTCCAATGGGCGCGGCCGACCAGCACCATCGGGGCCGGACCGCCGCGCGAGCCGTAGTAGTTCGGCGTCGCGTTGTCGAAGATCTCCTGTACGGTGCCGGCCGCGCCGGGCAGGAAGATCACGCCCGCCGTGGAGCGGGCGAGCAGCCCGTCCTCGCGCAGGGCGTTGGCGAAGTACTTGGCGATGTGGGCGGCGAAAGGGTTCGGCGGCTCGTGTCCGTAGAACCAGGTGGGAATCGACACCGAGCCGCCGCCGCCCGGCCAGCGTTCCCGCACGGTGAAGGCGGTCAGCGCCCACTCGGTGACCGATGGAATGAACGAGGGGGTCGCGGCCAGAATCCCGCAGGCCCTGTCCAGCATCGGGTCCGGGTGCGGCGCCGCGTACGCCCCGAGGTTCGCGGCCTCCATGGCGCCCGGCCCGCCGCCGGTCGCCACGGTCAGGCCGCTCCGGGTCAGGGCCCGGCCCAGCCGGGCCGCCGCCGCGTACTCCGCGCTGCCGCGCGCCGTGGTGTGGCCGCCCATCACCCCGACGACGCGGGCGCCGATGAGGTGTTCGTCCAGGGCGTCGGAGACCGCGTCGTCATGGAGCGCGCGCAGCATCGACGCGAAGGCGTCGCCGCTCGCCCGGGTCTCCTGGAACCAGCGGTACGCGCGGGCATCGGGCGTCGCCGCATAGCCGCCGTCCGTCAGCCCTTCGTAGAGCGCGCCGGGGGAATAGAGCAGGCCCCGGTACGGATCGAAGGGCAGCCCCGGTACCGGCGGGAAGACGATCGCACCGTCCGCCCGTACCTTCGCCGCCGCTCCGGGCGCCATCCGGCAGCCGAGGAAGACCGTGCCGGCTGTATCGGCGGCCAGCAGTGCGGCGCTCCGGTCCGACAGGTCGACGGACTGGACCCGGTGTCCGGCCAGCGTTCCGGCGGAAACAGCAGCGTCGAAGGCGGCGAGCGACTCGATCTCGGGGCCGGACGAGCCCACCGGGTCCGGCGGGCCGGATACGGGGCTGCTGTCGTCCGGAATGTCCACGGTGTCATGCTACGTAGCGGCCGAGGTGCGCGGGCGCCGCCGGGACGCGGTGCCCTCAGGCCGTCAGCGGCAGTGCCGCAAGCTGGGCGATCAGCCAGGTCAGCGGGGCGAAGACGACCAGCAGCGCGGCGGCGCGCAGCGCCGTCGCCGCCCGCAGCGCCGAGGCCGGGGCGCCGAGCCTCAGCAGCACCTGCGCCGTCCGGGCGCGGTCCTGCCTCGCCTCCAGCGCCGAGGTCAGCAGCGTCGCAGCCGTGCAGCCGAGGACGAGCACCGCGCCCAGTGCCGTGAGCGGGCCGAAGGGGCGCGGCCCCGTCCCGTACAGCGCGTAGGCGGAGGTCACCGCGGAGAGCACCGCGCAGATCACACCGAGCGGCCCGCCGATCCGGCGTGCCTCGTCCATCAGCACCCGGCCGGCCAGCAGCCGTACGGCGCCGGGGCGCACCGACTGCAGCAGCCGCCCGCTCAGATACGCCAGGCCGGGGCCGGCCATGGCCAGGCCGATCGCCGTCAGCGTCCATCCCGCCACCACTCCGACCGGGGTGGTGGCGAGCCTGCCGGGCAGGGGCAGCAGGCTGTGCCCGTCGCTGCGCCTCACGTACGCCTCGACGGCGAGGCCGACCGCAGCCAGCGCCACCCCCCACGGCAGCCCGGTCGGGGGCGTCGCGGGCACGGGCGGCAGGTCGTCCGGCAGTGCGTCCGCGAAGGTGTCGTCCTCGGCCGCCGCGGGGACCCGGGCCGTCGAGACGGGCCGGGCGCGCAGCGCCAGCGTGCTCGCCGTCGCCGCGGACACCGGGACCAGGGTCAGCAGCACGAGCACCGCAGCGAGCGGCAGCGGGGCGCCCGCGTCGAGCAGCCCGGCAGCGGCCCCGTCGAACGGCAGCCCGGACAGATCCCCGCGCAGATGGAGGAAGAGCAGCAGCGCCACCACCGACCCGAGGGTGCAGGAGACGGCGGTGGAGACCGCGGCGAGCACCGTGAGTTTCACCGGCCCGAGGCCCATGGCGGACAGCCCGGAACGCGGCCGGGTGCTCGGGTCCGTACGGGCCACCGCGACCGCGAACTGCACGGCGGCGGCGAACGGGACCAGGCACCACAGCAGTCGCAGCACGGCCCCGGTGGAGTGCGCCGGGTGCCCCGAGGCGTAGCCCAGGGAGCACAGCAGCAGGAAGCCGACCCCGGCGGACGCGGCCGCGACCAGCAGCCGCCGCATCAGGACCAGCGGATGGGAACCCCGGGCTAGACGGAGAGCGAGCATGCCGAGCGGCCCTCCGCATCGGATACGGAGGGCAGGGCGACGGTGGCGACGCGGCGGCCGTCCAGCAGCGGGACCGTACGGTCGGCGAGGGCGGCTACCTCCGCGTCATGGGTGGCCAGGACGACCGTGATGCCGTGCGAACGGGCCGCACTGGTGAGTGTGCGCAGCACATGCGTCCGGTCGGTGCGGTGAAGGGTCGCGGTCGGCTCGTCGGCGAAGATCACCGCGGGGGAGGCGGCCAGCGCGCGGGCCACAGCGATCCGCTGGCGCTGTCCCTGGAGCAGCGTATGCGGTCGTTTCCTGGCGCAGGTGCCGATGTCGAGCCGCTCCAGCCAGTCCAGGGCGGCCTTCTTCGCCTCCCGGTGGGAGGCGCCGCGCAGCAGCAGCGGAAGGGCCACGTTCTCCCAGGTGTTCAGTTCCGGCACGAGCTGGGGCTCGGGGGCGATCCAGCCGAACCTGTCGCGGCGAAGCCGTTCGCGCAGCCGGGGCCCCATGGTGTGGACGGGGACGCTGTTGAACCACACTTCGCCCTGCTGGGGCACCAGTTGACCGGACAGACAGTGCAGCAGGGTCGTCTTGCCGCTGCCCCGGGGGCCGGTCACGGCAAGGATCTCGCTGTCACGGACGCCCACCGAGACACCGCCGAGCGCGGGTGAGCCGTTGTGGGAGTGCTGCAGGGAACGTGCCCAGATCACGTCGTTGTCCGGCGGGGCCACCATGGCGTACACCTCGGTTCAGATCGTCATTCCCGTCCCCCGTACGGGGGAACGAAGAGGGGGCCGGTCGGTCACTCGGCACCGTAGGGATTCGAACCGCGGTGTGGGCACAGCACACGGCCCGGATGCGCCCCTTCCCACTCGAATGGGCGCATCCGGGCCGTGTGGACCGTATGGAATGACGGCTGGAAGCCGGTCAAACGGTGGTCAAGCGGTGGTCAAGCCGCAGGGTCGACCGACCGGCCGGCCGGTCCGTGGCCGGCCGACCGGTCGGACCACTGTCAGAGCTTGGTCCACGCCTCGGTGAGGACGGTCCGCAGAATGCCCTCGATCTCGTCGAACGTCGACTGGTCGGAGACCAGCGGCGGCGCGAGCTGGACGACCGGGTCGCCGCGGTCGTCGGCCCGGCAGTACAGGCCGTTGTCGTACAGTGCCTTGGAGAGGAACCCGTACAGGACGCGCTCGGTCTCCTCGTCGGTGAAGGTCTCCTTGGTGGCCTTGTCCTTCACCAGCTCGATGCCGTAGAAGAAGCCGTTGCCGCGGACGTCGCCGACGATCGGCAGGTCGAGCAGCTTCTGCAGCGTCGTGAAGAACGCGTTCTCGTTGTCCAGGACGTGCTGGTTGAGGCCCTCGCGCTCGAAGATGTCGAGGTTGGCGAGGCCCACCGCCGCGGAGACCGGGTGGCCACCGAAGGTGTAGCCGTGCAGGAAGGTGTTGTCGCCCTCGTAGAACGGCGCGGCGACACGGTCCGAGACGATGCAGGCACCGATCGGGGAGTAGCCCGAGGTCATGCCCTTGGCGCAGGTGATCATGTCCGGCACGTAGCCGAACTTGTCGCAGGCGAACATCGTGCCGAGACGGCCGAAGGCGCAGATGACCTCGTCGGAGACGAGCAGCACGTCGTACTTGTCGCAGATCTCGCGCACGCGCTGGAAGTAACCGGGCGGCGGCGGGAAGCAGCCACCGGCGTTCTGCACCGGCTCCAGGAAGACCGCGGCGACGGTGTCCGGGCCCTCGAAGAGGATCTCCTGCTCGATCTGGTCGGCGGCCCAGCGGCCGAAGGCCTCCGGGTCGTCGCCGTGGATCGGGGCACGGTAGATGTTGGTGTTCGGCACCTTGTGCGCGCCGGGGACCAGCGGCTCGAAGGGGGCCTTCAGGCCCGGCAGACCGGTGATCGACAGGGCGCCCTGCGGGGTGCCGTGGTAGGCGACCGCACGCGAGATGACCTTGTACTTGGTCGGCTTGCCCTGGAGCTTGAAGTACTGCTTGGCCAGCTTCCAGGCGGTCTCGACGGCCTCGCCGCCGCCGGTGGTGAAGAAGACCTTGTTGAGGTCGCCCGGCGCGTAGTCGGCGAGACGCTCGGCCAGCTCGACGGCCTTCGGGTGGGCGTAGGACCACACCGGGAAGAAGGCCAGCTCCTGGCCCTGCTTGTACGCCGCCTCGGCGAGCTCGTGACGGCCATGACCGGCGTTGACCACGAACAGGCCGGACAGGCCGTCGAGGTAGCGCTTGCCCTGGTCGTCGTAGATGTAGGTGCCCTCGCCACGCACGATGGTGGGAACGGGCGCGTTCTCGTAGTCCGACATGCGGGTGAAGTGCATCCACAGGTGGTCGTACGCGGTTCGGCTGAGGTCCTTGCTCACGGCTATCGGGTTCCCCACATATAGGTCTGCTTCTTGAGCTTCAGGTACACAAAGCTCTCGGTGGAGCGCACGCCGGGGATGGCCCGGATGCGTTTGTTGATCGTTTCCAGCAGGTGGTCGTCGTCCTCGCAGACGATCTCCACCATCAGGTCGAAGGAGCCCGCGGTCATCACCACGTACTCGCACTCGGCCATGGCCGACAGCGCCTCGGCGACGGGATCGAGGTCGCCTTCGACATTGATGCCGACCATCGCCTGCCGCCGGAATCCCACGGTGAGCGGGTCCGTGACGGCGACGATCTGCATCACGCCCTGATCGAGCAGCTTCTGGACACGCTGTCGCACGGCCGCCTCGGAGAGGCCGACGGCCTTGCCGATCGCGGCGTACGGACGACGCCCGTCCTCCTGGAGCTGCTCGATGATTGCGAGGGACACGGCATCGACCGCTGGGGACGATCCGTTCCCTGTCCTGGAGTCTGCGCTGCGACTGGCCACGCCCCCACTCTGCACTGGGACTCGTCTGTCTGGCAACCCCAAATCAATGAAATTCGTTGTCTGAGGGTCTTGATCTCACTGAATCCGAAGTTCACGGCGGGTGGGCATGTCGAAAGCGACACCTGAGCGACTAGGCTGGTCATCTCATCCACTGGACGTGTCGACAGGAGGGGTGGTTGTGACCACCGAGGTGCGCCGTCTGCGCAACTACATCAACGGAGAGTTCCGGGACGCCGCTGACGGGCGGACCATCGACGTGGTCAACCCGGCGACGGAAGAGGTCTACGCGAGCTCGCCGCTCTCCGGCCAGGCCGATGTCGATGCCGCGATGGAGGCCGCCGCGGCCGCCTTCCCCGCCTGGCGCGACGCCACGCCCGCCGAGCGCCAGAAGGCTCTGCTGAAGATCGCGGACGCCTTCGAGGAGCGCGCCGAGGACCTCATCGCCGCGGAGTCGGAGAACACGGGCAAGCCGATCGAGCTGACCCGCACCGAAGAGATCCCGCCGATGGTGGACCAGATCCGCTTCTTCGCGGGCGCCGCGCGGATGCTCGAAGGCCGCTCGGCCGGCGAGTACATGGAGGGCCTCACCTCCATCATCCGGCGTGAGCCGGTCGGCGTCTGCGCGCAGGTCGCACCGTGGAACTACCCGATGATGATGGCCGTCTGGAAGTTCGCCCCGGCGCTGGCCGCGGGCAACACCGTCGTCATCAAGCCGTCCGACACCACCCCGGCGTCGACCGTGCTGATGGCCGAGATCATCGGCCAGATCCTCCCCAAGGGTGTCTTCAACGTCATCTGCGGCGACCGCGACACCGGCCGCGCGATGGTCGAGCACCCGACCCCGGCGATGGCCTCCATCACCGGTTCGGTACGGGCCGGCATGCAGGTCGCCGAGTCCGCCGCCAAGGACGTCAAGCGGGTCCACCTGGAGCTCGGCGGCAAGGCCCCGGTCGTCGTGTTCGAGGACACCGACATCGCCAAGGCCGTCGAGGGCATCTCCGTCGCGGGCTTCTTCAACGCGGGCCAGGACTGTACGGCCGCGACCCGCGTCCTGGTCCACGAGTCCATCCACGACGAGTTCGTCACCGCCCTCGCCAAGGCCGCAGCCGACACGAAGACCGGACAGCCGGACGACGAGGACGTGCTGTACGGCCCGCTCAACAACGCCAATCAGCTGAAGCAGGTCAGCGGCTTCATCGAGCGGCTCCCCGCCCACGCCAAGGTCGAGGCCGGCGGCCACCGGGTCGGCGAGAAGGGCTACTTCTACGCCCCGACCGTCGTGTCCGGGCTCAAGCAGGACGACGAGATCATCCAGAACGAGGTCTTCGGCCCGGTCATCACCGTCCAGAAGTTCACGGACGAGGCCCAGGCCGTCGCGTACGCCAACGGCGTCGAGTACGCCCTGGCCTCCTCGGTGTGGACCAAGGACCACTCCCGCGCCATGCGGATGTCCAGGAGCCTCGACTTCGGCTGCGTGTGGATCAACACCCACATTCCGCTCGTCGCCGAGATGCCGCACGGCGGGTTCAAGAAGTCCGGCTACGGCAAGGACCTCTCCGCGTACGGCTTCGAGGACTACACCCGCATCAAGCACGTCATGACCTCGCTCGACGGCTGACGCTCCGTCCGCCGGCACGTACGGCCCCGGGCCCGGTCCCGGGGCCGTACGCATGCCGGGACAGGGACGGCATCGACAGGGTGTGCGGACGGAGCGGGTGCCGCTGGACGGTTGGTCCATTGCCCGCGCCGGCCTGCGACCGGCATCCTGCGCGGGTGCGAGCAACCCCGAAGAACCCCATGTCCCGCCGGTCCCTGCTGCGTGCCTTCGGGGCCACAGCGGCCGGTGTCACGCTGGCCGGCTGCGGAGTGCCCGCCGCCTATGTGCAGCCCGGTGACCGCGCCGGACGCGACACCTCCGCGAGCGACCACTCCCTGCACTTCGCGAACTGGCCCCTCTACATCGACACCGACGACAAGAACACGTCGAAGCGGCCCACCCTCGACGCGTTCGCCCGGCGCACCGGGATCTCGGTCACGTACACCGAGGAGATCAACGACAACGACGAGTTCTTCGGGAAGATCAGCCCCGCACTGATGAACCATCAGGAGACCGGGCGGGACCTGATCGTCATCAGCGACTGGATGGCCGCCCGGTTCGTACGGCTCGGCTGGGTGCAGGAGATGGACCGGGCCAAGCAGCCCAACATCGCCAAGTACCTGGATCCGCAGCTGCGTTCGCCCGCCTTCGACAAGGGCCGGACGCACAGCGTGCCCTGGCAGTCCGGGATCACCGGCATCGCGTACAACCGCAAGAAGCTGGGCCGCGAGATCAAGCACCTGAGCGACCTGTGGGCGAACGACCTGCGCGGCAAGGTGACGCTGCTGTCCGGGCTCGACGAATCCTTCGCCCTCCTGATGCAGGGCAACGGCGTCGACGTCACCCGCTGGAAGCCGGACGACTTCTACCAGGTGTGCGACCAGGTGGAGAAGCTGGTGAGGACGAAGCACATCCGCCGCTTCACCGGAAACGACTACATCAAGGACCTGTCGACCGGCGATGTGCTCGCCTGCCAGGCCTACTCCGGCGACGTCATCCAGCTCCAGGCCGACAATCCGGAGATCGAGTTCGTGGTTCCCGAGGAGGGCGCGGAGCTCTGGGCGGAGTCACTCATGATCCCCAACCTCGCCCGTCACAAGCGCAATGCGGAGAAGCTCGTCGACTACTACTACGAGCCGGAGGTGGCCGCGGAGCTGGCGACCTGGGTCAACTACGTCTGCCCCGTCCCGGCCGCCCGCGATGTGCTGGCCTCCGCCAAGGACGAGGAGACCGCCGCGCTCGCCGAGGACCCGCTGATCTTCCCCGACGACGTGATGCGCCGGCGGCTGGCGATCGCCCGCGACATCACCTCCGAGGAGCGCACCGAGTTCGCCAAGAAATGGAACTCCGTCGTCGGGCTGTGAGCCGGACCGGAGCGGCGTGAAGAGCGGGTGGACGCTGTCGTTCGGGGTCTTCGGGGTGATCCCGCCGCTCCTCGTGCGCCGCATGATCAAGCGGCTGGAGGCGCTGCCGCGGCCACCGGGCCCGGTGGCCCTGGCCGGGGTCCGCATCACCCGGCCGGCGGGGCGCCGAAGGCGGCCACCACTATGTTCATCGCCGTGGGGTTCATGCCTTCTCCCTTCGCGTCCGTCGAGTTGACGCTGTAGACGAGGGTCCGGGAGAGATCACGGGTGGCCGCGACGGCCGTGTTGTAGCCCCAGCGGCCACCCGTCTTGCCCCAGACCTCGCGCCCGCCCAGCCTCGTCACCGACAGACCCGCGCTGTACACGGCCGGGCCGCCCGTGCCGTACTCGCGCACCGATGCCCTGGGCAGCGTGAACATCTCCTCCAGCAGCGGCCCGCGCACCACCTGCCCGCGGAACAGGGCACGGGTGAAACGCTCCAGGTCGGCGGTGGTGGAGATCAGGTCGCCCGCCGCCCAGGCGTCCGTCGCCCCCCACACCGTCACATCGCGCAGTTCGCCGGCCGCGCCGAAGAGCTGGTAGCCGCGGTTGTGCGGCCCGCGGATCGCCGGGTCGGCGCCGGGGAAATACGTGTTTTTCAGCCGCAGGGGCTCCAGGACACGGCGCGAGACCTGCGAGGCGTACGAGTCACCCGTGATCCGCTCGATCAGCAGCCCCGCCACGGTGTAGCCGATGTTGCCGTAGTGCTGCTGGGTGCCGGGGACGAAGTCCGGCTTCCGGGAGGTGGCTTCGCGCACGGTCTGCACCGGGTCGTGCAGATCGAAGCGGTGCGCGTACCAGTCGTCCAGGTCGCCGCCGGAGTCGGTGGACGGGATGCCGCTCGTGTGGTTCAGCAACTGGCGCACCGTGACGTCCTCGTACGCCGTCGGGACCAGATCCGGCAGATAGCGCCGCGCCGGGCGGTCCAGGCCGAGCCTGCCCTCCGCGGCCAGCTGCAGCACGACGGCCGCCGTGAAGACCTTGGTCACCGAACCGGCACGGAAGCGGCCGTCCGGGTCCGCCGGCCGCCCGGTTACCAGGTCGTGGGCGCCGGCACTGCCCCGCCAGTCGCCCCCGGTGCCCGAGATCCGCACCAGCGCGGCCGTGGCGTCGTCCTTCGGGAGCCCGGCGAGGGCGGCCCGCAGCGCCTCGGCGTCCGGGGTTTGCCCGGTGGCCTCCCGGAGCGGGGAGTGGCCTGCGGCCGTCGGCGTACCGGCCGCCGCCAGGGCCGGTGGGACAGGGCCCGCGGCGATGCCGAGGACCAGCGCGGCCGCGACGGCGGTGCGGGACGTGCGGGCGTTCATGTCAGGTGCCTCCTGGGCGTGGAATCCTCAACTGCTGACGGACTCCATCCTGTTGATCAGCCCGCCGGGGCGGATCCCCCGGCCGGGGGTTTGCCGGAGGGAGGCCCGTTCCCCCGCGCGGGGGAGCCGAAGGCCGGACCTCCCTCCGGAGAGGGAGTCACGACACCGCACTCGTACGCGCAGATCACCGCCTGGATCCGGTCGCGCAGCCCCAGCTTGGACAGCACATTGCCGACATGGGTCTTCACCGTGTGCTCGCTGACGACCAGCGCCGCCGCGATCTCCGCGTTCGACAGCCCGCGGGCCAGGTGCAGCAGCGTCTCGTACTCCCGGGCGGTCAGTACGTCCAGGCGCGCCGACGGCGCCGCGCCCGTGGCGGGAGGGCGCGAGGTGTACTCGGAGATCAGCCGGCGCGCCACTGAAGGAGCCAGCAGTGAGTCCCCGGCCGCCACCACCCGTACCGCGTGCACCAGGTCGTCGCGGCGGACGTCCTTGAGCAGGAAACCGCTCGCGCCCGCGTGCAGTGCCTCGAAGACGTACTCGTCGGAGTCGAAGGTGGTCAGCATGACCGTACGGCAGCCGGTTTTGGCGCTGATGGTGCGGCAGGCCTCGATGCCGTCCGTGCCGGGCATCCGGATGTCGAGCAGCGCCACCTCGGGGGCCAGCCGCCGCACCGCTTCGACCGCAGCCCGGCCGTCGCCCGCCTCGGCCACCACCTCGATGCCCGGCTGCGCGTCCAGGATCATCGCGAACCCGCTGCGCACCAGCTCCTGGTCGTCGGCCACCACCACACGGATCGTCAACTTCCCACCTCAGTCCTGTGCTCCCCCTTCGGCCGGGCACACGGGATCGTCGCCCGGACCCGGAACCCCCGCCCGTTCGGACCGGGGCCGGTACTGGCCGTCCCACCGTGCGCGGCGGCGCGCTCCCGGATGCCGACCAGCCCCAGCCCGGAGCCGCCCCCGGGCCCCCGTCCGTCGTCGGTGACGGTGAGGGTCAGCACCTCGGGTCCGTGCTCCAGGAGGACCCGGACCGTCGGCGCTTCCGCGTGCTTGACCACGTTCGTCAGGGCCTCCTGCACGATCCGGTAGACGGTCGCCTCGACCGCCAGGCCCGGTGCGCCGGGGCTGCCCGTGACCTCGTACGAGACCGCTGGGCCGCTGCCGCTCACCCGCTCCACGAGACCCGGGAGTCCGCTCAGCGCGGGCTGGGGTTCGCGGGGCGCATCCGGCGAAGTCTCCGTCTCGCGCAGCACGCCGAGCATCCGACGAAGCTGCGCCATCGCGTCCCTGCCCGCCTCCGAGATCGCGTCGAAGGCCGCCTCGGCACGCTCCGGGGCCGTGCGGACCGCCACCGGTCCTGCCTCCGCCTGCACGATCATCAGGCTCACCGCATGGGAGAGGATGTCGTGCATCTCCCGGGCGATCCGGGCCCGTTCGCGGGCCGCCGCCTGTTCGGCCTCGATCCGGTGCGTCAGCTCCAGCTGACGCGCCCGGTCCTCCACCGCGCGCAGATACGCCCTGCGCGTCACTGTGAACCGGCCGAAGGCGTAGGCCGCCGCGAAGACGAACAGGGAGAAGAACAGCTCCCGCATGTCGTCGCTGCCGAGTCCGACCGAGACCGGCACCGCCACCGCCATGAGCACCGCGATCCCGATCCGCTTCGGCGGCGAGGAGAGCTCCGCCACCGTGTAGAACGCCACGAGACCGGTGTACGGGAGCGGCTGCCCCGGCCCGTCGACGGTGAACGTGTACAGGGCGCCCCCCGCCAGTACCGCGAGGAGGACCGCGACCGGCGCCCGGCGGCGGGCCACCAGCGGCAGCACCATCAGGGTGGTCAGCCCGTACGACGTCCACGTCGCCTCCGGCAGCTCCGGGGCCCGCGGCACGACGAACGGCATGGTCATGGCGGCCTGGACCAGCAGAGCGATGAGCACGTCCGTGCCGAGGGGACCGACCCCCGGGGCGCGTCCGGGCACTCCCGCCGTGATGCCGCGTATGCGCATCGGACCGGTGCCGTCAGGGCTTCCGCGCCACCGCGCCGAACTGGGCGACCTCCACCGCGCCCGGCTCGGCGCGCCAGCGCGCGCAGGACACGATGCCCGGCTCCACCAGGTCGAGCCCCGTCAGGAACGAGGTGAAGTCGGCCCGGCTGCGCGCGGTGATCGGCGGGGTGGCGTTCTCGTTCCAGAACCGCATCGCCGCCTCGTTGCCCTCGCCGCCCAGCTCCAGCGTGGGATGGGTCAGCACCAGATGGCTGCCGGACGGCATCGCGTCCATCAGGGTGCGCACGATGTGCCGGGCCTCACCGGTGTCGAGGACGAAGTTGAGGATGCCGAGCAGCATGACCGCGACCGGCTTCCCCAGGTCCAGTGTCGGCTCGACGGCCCGCAGGATCTTCTCCGGGTGGTGGGCGTCCGCGTCGATGTACTCGGTCGCGCCCTCCGGTGAGCTGGTGAGCAGTGCCCGGGCGTGCGCCAGGACGATCGGGTCGTTGTCGACGTACACGACACGGGAATCGGGCGCCGTGTGCTGGGCCACCTCGTGGGTGTTGTCGGCGGTGGGCAGGCCGGTGCCGATGTCCAGGAACTGGCCGATCCCGACGTCACCGGCCAGATACCGGACCGCTCGCCCCAGGAACGCCCGGTCGGCGCGCGCCACTTCGCCGATGCTCGGGTACATGCCGGTGACCTGGTCGCCGACCGCGCGGTCCACCGGATAGTTGTCCTTGCCGCCGAGCCAGTAGTTCCAGACCCGCGCGTTGTGGGCGATGTCGGCTCGGATGCGGTCGGCGCTGGGGGTGGTGCGGGGATCGGTCACGTCTCTGCTCCTCTTGATCCGGGCCTGCCGTCGTGGCGGATGCGGCGCTGTCCATGATGCAGGACCGATCAAGCAGAGGCGGTGGGGGAGGAGTTGCCGAGGATGTCGCGCAGGATGTCGACCCGGTTGGTGGTGATCGAGTCCACGCCCTGCCGGACCAGGCGGCGCATGGTGCGCCTGGTGTCTGCGGTCCAGGCGGAGACAAGCACCCCGTCCCGGTGGAGCCGGTCCGTCAGCTCCCGGTCCACCAGGCCGAACCGGTAGTTCAGCCACCGCGGCCGCACCGCGTCGAGCAGTGCCGGGCGCGGCGGCGCGAGCGTCGTCCGGGTCAGCGCGATCTCCGCGGACGGGTCGGCGGCACGCACCCGCAGCATGGCCTCCGAGCCCGCGCAGTAGTACACCCGCTCACCCGCACCGCACTCGCGCACCACACCGACGGTCTCGCGTACCGAAGCATCGGTGGAACCGGGCAGATCGACCATGAAGCGGTGGCTCCCGGCGGCGAGCAGCGCGTCGCGCAGGGTGGGTACACCGCCCGCGGTCAGCCCGGTGAGCTCCTCGTGGGTCAGCCGGTCCAGACGCAGGTCGTGGCCCCACAGCCGCTTCAGCGTGGCGTCGTGCAGCAGGACCGGTACGCCGTCGCGGGTGACCCGCACATCGATCTCGACCGCGTCCGCCCCCCGGTCGAGGGCGGAGCGGATCGAGGAGAGCGTGTTCTCACGGACCCGGTACGGATCGCCGCGGTGGGCGACGGCGGTGACAGTGGTGGCCATGGGGCCATTGTCACCGCCGGGGTCAGCGGCCCGTGCGGGCCAGCCAGTTCGTCGTGTAGGTGTCGATCTCGGCGGCGAGCGCCCGCTTGCCGGCCGCGTCGAGGTACGAGGCGTCGACCGCGTTCTTCGCCAGCGCGGCGAGGCCCCGCTCGTCCAGGTCGAGGAGGCGGGCAGCCACCGTGTACTCGTTGTTGAGGTCCGTGCCGAACATCGGCGGGTCGTCGCTGTTGATGGTGACCAGGACGCCCGCCCGCACCATTTCCCTGACCGGGTGCTTCTCGATGTCCGCCACCGCGCGGGTCGCGATGTTCGACGTCGGGCAGACCTCCAGCGGGATGCGGTGCTCGGCGAGGTGGGCCAGCAGCTCCGGGTCCTGGGCGGAGCTGGTGCCGTGGCCGATGCGCTCCGCGCGCAGATGGGTCAGCGCGTCCCAGACGGTCTGCGGCCCGGTGGTCTCCCCGGCGTGCGGCACGGAGTGCAGGCCCTCGGCGATCGCCCGGTCGAAGTAGGGCTTGAACTGCGGGCGCTCCACACCGACCTCCGGACCGCCGAGCCCGAACGAGACGAGCCCCTCGGGCCGCAGGTCCACGGCGAGCCGGGTGGTCTCCTCGGCCGCTTCGAGCCCGGCCTCGCCGGGAATGTCGAAGCACCAGCGCAGGACGACCCCGAGCTCGGCCTCGGCGGCCTTGCGGGCGTCCTCTATCGCCTCCATGAACCCCTGCTCCGGGATGCCGCGCCGGGTCGAGCTGAACGGGGTGACGGTCAGCTCCGCGTAACGGATGTTCTGCCGGGCCATGTCACGGGCGACCTCGAACGTCAGCAGCCGGACGTCCTCCGGGGTGCGGATCAGGTCAACGACGGAGAGGTACACGTCGATGAAGTGACCGAAGTCGGTGAAGGTGAAGTAGTCGGCCAGGGCCTCGGGGTCGGTGGGGACCTTCGAGTCGGGGTGGTGCGCGGCCAGTTCCGCGACGATACGGGGCGAGGCGGATCCGACATGGTGGACATGCAGCTCCGCCTTGGGCAGCCCCGCGACGAAGGGGTGCAGATCGGGCATCGGGCTCTCCGGGGCGTGGGGCGGTCGGGGTGCCGGGCGCGGTCGGCCGGGCAGGGGACGGGGATCATCGTAGGCCGGACCCTGCTGTGCGGGGCTTGGCCGTAGCATGACGGGACCACGATGGGGGAGGCCCATGTCAGACAACACAGAGCAGCCCGCGGGCGGGCCCGCGCCGAGTGATCCGTGGGCTCCGCCGGACAACAGGGTGCCGCTGGACAAGCCGGCCGGCGGCCCCCGACCGCCTGCTGTGCACGATCAGCCGACGGTGACCTCGATGCCGGGTGTCGAACCCGGCCCCGCACCCGTCACGGGACCGGGATTCGGCGCGGGGGCACCGACCGGGCCGGTGCCCGGCCCGGTCTCCGGCATCGGCCCGGGGGAGGTACCGCCGCCGCCCGTCGCACCGAACGGACCGGGCCAGTCGTTCCCGCCGCCCGCGGGGCAGTACGGCTACCCGGCCGCACCGGCCCCGCAGTACGGCGGCTACCCGGGGTACCCCGGCTACGGCCAGACGCCCTGGGGCGGGCCGGCGCCCGCGAACGGCCTCGGTATCGCCGCGATGGTGCTGGGCATCATCGCGGTCGCGGGGTTCTGCTTCTGGGGCCTGGGGGTCGTTCTCGGTGTCCTGGCGCTGATCTTCGGCATCATCGGCCGCGGCCGGGCCGGGCGGAACGAGGCGACCAACGGCGGCATGGCGCTCGCCGGAATCATCCTCGGATCGATCGGCATCGTCATCAGCGGGGCGTTTCTCGCGCTCATGATCTGGGGCGTGGCGAGCGGCGAATTCGAGGAGGACGGCACGACCGGCGACCAGACCGTCTACGAGGAGCCCTACGCGTCGTAGCCCGTCGGTGCCCGGCACCGGACCCTCGTCATGACGACAGCAGTCTCCGCCCGATGGCCGGGCGGTCCGGAACCCGGACCGCCCGGCCATCGGGCGTCCGGGCCGTCTCATGGCCTGCGCAGCTCCGCCCGCGCGTCCATCAGTGCGAACCCCAGCAGATTCAGCCCCCGCCAAGTCGCCGGATTCTCCGCCCGCGGGTCGTCCGCGGCCAGCCCGATGCCCCAGACCCGGTCCATGGGGCTCGCCTCCACCAGGACCCGGTTTTCGGTGTTCAGCAGGAATTCCCGCAGCTGAGGGTGGTGGCGGAACTTGTGGACGCTGCCGGCCACCACCAGTGCGTACCGCTCGCGCTCCCATACCGCCTCGTCGAACCCGTGGACCAGCCGGCCCACCTTCTTCGCCTGGGCCGGACTCTTCGCCGACACCGCCCGGGTCTCCGCCTCGGTGTCGCCGAACAGCCTCGCCTTCGCGGCCATCATCCAGTGTTCGGCCGATGCGTACGTCACGCCGTCGACCATGAAGGGCGACGGCCACCACTGACTGAGACAGCTCGCACCGATGCGGCCGTCGGGCCGGGGGCGGTGACCCCAGAAGTGCAGGTACTTCACCTTCTCGCCGCGCGCGGACCGCGCCAGGAGCTCGTCCATGTGTTCCATGACACGCGAGTCTGGCATCCGCCACGGACACTCCGTACGGGGAATTCCGCACGGACGCGACACATGGTCGAAGGAATCCGTTGCGTAACCAAAAGGCAACAACGGAATCACTTGTTGGGGTCCATTCCCTCTGTCAGGATCGGCAGTCAATTCGAGCAGAGACTACGCCGCCCCCGTACTCCGGGGAACGCGGCGGAGGAGAGCGTCATGGGCAACGGCATCCAGGTGCGGGACCGCTTCGCGGACGGCGCACAGTACATCGGCGGACAGCTGCGGTCCGGTACATCGGGGCGTGACCACGAGGTGGTGAACCCGGCGACGGGCGAGACCGTCTACCGCTACGAACTGGCGGGCACCGTCGACGTCGACGCGGCCGTCGCCGCCGCACGCGAGGCGTTCCCCGGCTGGTCGGGGGCGACTCCGGCCGAGCGGGCCGAGGCGATGCACCGCTTCGCGGCCGTCCTCGCCGAGCAGGCCGACGACTTCGCGTACGTCGAGTCCCTCCAGTGCGGCAAGCCGATCAAGCTCTCCACCGAGTTCGACGTGCCCGGCACCGTCGACAACACCTCCTTCTTCGCGGGCGCCGCCCGCCACCTGGAGGGCAAGTCGGCGGCCGAGTACGACGGCGACCACACCTCGTACGTACGCCGTGAGGCGATCGGCGTCATCGGCTCCATCGCGCCCTGGAACTACCCGCTCCAGATGGCCGCCTGGAAGGTCCTCCCGGCCATCGCCGCGGGCAACACCATCGTCCTGAAGCCCGCCGAGATCACCCCGCTCACCTCGCTGATGTTCGCCCAGGCGGCCACCGAGGCAGGCATCCCGGACGGGGTGATCAACATCGTCACCGGCGCGGGCAAGGACGCGGGGGAGCACCTCGTGGGCCACCCGGACGTCGTCATGACCTCCTTCACCGGCTCCACCGCCGTCGGCAAGCGGGTCGCGGAGATCGCCACCTCCACCGTCAAGCGCCTCCACCTCGAACTCGGCGGCAAGGCACCCTTCGTCGTCTTCGACGACGCCGACCTCGAAGCCGCGATCCACGGCGCGGTCGCCGGAGCGCTCATCAACACCGGCCAGGACTGCACCGCCGCCACCCGCGCCTACGTCCAGCGCCCCCTCTACGACGCCTTCGTGCAGGGCGTCGCCGAACTGATGGAAACCGTCCGGCTCGGCGACCCCTTCGACCCGGCCACCGACCTCGGCCCGCTGATCAGCCACGCCCAGCGGGACCGGGTCGCCGGATTCGTCGAGCGCGCCCGCGCGTATGCCACCGTGGTCACCGGCGGCGAGGCACCCGGCGGCGAACTGGCGGCCGGGGCCTACTACCGGCCGACCCTGGTCGCCGGTGCCGCCCAGGACAGCGAGATCGTCCAGTCGGAGATCTTCGGCCCGGTCCTGGTCGTGCTGCCCTTCGACACCGACGACGAGGGCATCGGCCTCGCCAACGACACCCCGTACGGGCTCGCCGCCTCCGCCTGGAGCCGCGACCTGTACCGGGCGAACCGCGCCACCCGCGACATCAAGGCGGGCTGCGTCTGGGTCAACGACCACATTCCGATCATCAGCGAGATGCCGCACGGCGGATACAAGGCCAGCGGCTTCGGCAAGGACATGTCCTCGTACTCCTTCGAGGAGTACACGCAGATCAAGCACGTCATGTACGACAACACCGCGGTCGCCCGCAAGGACTGGCACCGCACGATCTTCGGGGACCGATAACCCGGCCGCCCCGGCCGCACCCACCCGAAAGGGCAACCCGCATGGAGCTGTACGAGCCCGAGCGCCTCTCCGCGGCCCAGCTGGCCGCGATGCGACGCAGCCTGACCAGCGGCCGGGGCGCGCTGACCCGCCGTTCGCTACTCCGTGCCTGGGGCCTGGGCGCGCTCGCGATCGGCGGGCTGGGGACGCTGAGTGCCTGCGGCATCCCGGCGGCGAAGCGGGAAGGGGACGCCGCGGCGGCCTCGGACGACCACTCGGCCCGGGAGAAGCAGCTCAACTTCTCCAACTGGACCGAGTACATGGACGTCACCGACGACGGCAAGCACCGTCCGACGCTGGAGGCGTTCACGGAGCGCACCGGGATCAAGGTCAAGTACACCGAGGACATCAACGACAACGTCGAGTTCTTCGGCAAGATCAAGCCGCAGCTCGCGGCCGGCCAGGACACCGGCCGCGACCTCATCTGCGTCACCGACTGGCTGGCCGCCCGCATCGTCCGCCTCGGCTGGGCGCAGAAGCTCGACCCGTCGCATCTGCCGCACGCCTACGCCAACCTCTCGGCCCAGTTCCGTACCCCGGACTGGGACCCCGGCCGCGCCCACTCGTACCCGTGGTCGGGCATCCCGGCCGTCATCGCCTACAACTCCAAGGCGACCGGCGGCCGCAAGGTCGATTCCGTCAGTCAGCTGCTCGACGACCCGAAGCTCAAGGGGCGGGTCAGTTTCCTCTCGGAGATGCGCGACTCCGTCGGTATGACCCTGCTCGACATGGGCAAGAACCCCGGCACCTTCACCGACGCCGACTACGACGCGGCGATCGGACGGCTCCAGAAGGGCGTCGACAAGAACCAGATCAGGCGCTTCACCGGCAACGACTACACGGCCGACCTCGACAAGGGCGACATCGCAGCCTGCGTCGCCTGGGCCGGCGACATCATCCAGCTCCAGGCCGGAAACCCGGACATCAAGTACGCCATCCCGGCCGCCGGTTACGTCATATCCAGCGACAACCTGCTCGTCCCGGTGAAGGCGCGGCACAAGACCAACGCGGAGAAGCTCATCGACTACTACTACGAGCCGGCGGTCGCCGCCGAACTCGCCGCGTACATCAACTTCGTCTGTCCGGTCGACGGAGTCCGCGACGAACTGGCGAAGATCGACCAGGCGATGGCCGACAACGTCCTGATCCTTCCGGACGAGGAGATGGCGGCCCGGTCGCACGCCTTCCGTTCCCTGACGGCCGAGGAAGAGACGGCGTACGAAGAGAAGTTCGCCAAGCTCATCGGCGCCTGACCGCCGCGCGTTCCCCTTTCCCCGATCTCCCCTGACACCACTGGGACTGCGATCCATGACACAGCAGCAGACTGGCGGCGACATCCGCCTCACCGGGATCAGCAAGACGTACGGCTCCTTCGCCGCCGTCAAGCCGCTCGATCTGACCGTCCCGCAGGGCTCGTTCTTCGCGCTGCTCGGCGCGTCCGGCTGCGGCAAGACCACCACCCTGCGGATGATCGCGGGCCTGGAGGAGGCGACCACCGGCACCATCTCCCTCGGCGGCCGCGACATCACCGGCCTGCCCCCGTACAAGCGGCCCGTCAACACGGTCTTCCAGAGCTACGCGCTCTTCCCGCACCTCGACATCACCGAGAACGTCGCCTTCGGTCTGCGCCGGCGCGGCATCAAGTCGGTGAAGAAGCAGGTCGACGAGATGCTGGAGCTCGTACAGCTCGGCGATTTCGCGAAACGCAAACCGCACCAGCTCTCCGGCGGCCAGCAGCAGCGCGTCGCCGTCGCCCGCGCCCTGATCAACCACCCGCAGGTGCTCCTGCTCGACGAGCCGCTCGGCGCCCTCGACCTCAAGCTGCGCCGACAGATGCAGCTGGAGCTCAAGCGCATCCAGACCGAGGTCGGCATCACCTTCATCCACGTCACCCACGACCAGGAGGAGGCCATGACCATGGCCGACACCGTCGCGGTGATGAACGGGGGCCGGGTCGAACAACTCGGCGCCCCCGCCGATCTGTACGAGAACCCGAGGACGACCTTCGTCGCCAACTTCCTCGGCACCTCCAACCTCATCGAGGCCGAGATCGTCTCCGCGGGCACCGACATCGTCGTCGCGGCCGGTGACGGGAAGCTGCGGCTGCCCGCCGACCGGTGTGCGGCCCCGGCCACGAACGGCGGCAAGCTGCTGCTCGGGGTACGCCCGGAGAAGATCTCACTCGCGCACGCCGACGACGCGGACGCCATAGCCGACGGCCGCAACCGGGTCACCGGCCGGATCGTCGACTCCAGCTTCATCGGAGTCTCCACCCAGTACGTGGTGGAGAGCCCGGCGGGCAAGGCACTTCAGGTCTACGAGCAGAACGTGGAGAGGCGCGCGGGACTCGCGGCCGGTGCCGAGGTCGTCCTGCACTGGAATCCGGCGCACACCTTCGGCTTGGACGCCGCCCAGTCCATGCTTGCGGGGACGATGGGCGACGCCGGTGTGGAGACGGTGGAGGACGCGGCGTGAGCGTCACCAAGGAGGCGCCACCGGCGCCCGTCACGGCGGAGCTCAAGGTACGCAAGGCCTCCACCCGTAAGCGCCTCGTCCCGTACTGGCTGCTGCTCCCCGGCATTCTGTGGCTCGTCGTCTTCTTCGCGCTGCCGCTGGTCTACCAGGCGTCGACCTCCGTGCAGACCGGATCCCTGGAGAAGGGATTCGAGGTCACCTGGCACTTCCAGACGTACTGGGACGCGCTGAAGGACTACTACCCGCAGTTCGTCCGGTCCCTGCTGTACGCGGGCACCGCCACGATCCTGTGCCTGCTGCTGGGCTACCCGCTCGCGTACCTCATCGCCTTCAAGGCGGGCCGCTGGCGCAATGTCGTCCTCGTCCTGGTCATCGCGCCCTTCTTCACCAGCTTCCTGATCCGTACGCTCGCCTGGAAGACGATCCTCGCGGACGGCGGTGCGGTCGTCGACGTACTGAACACGCTGCACGTCCTGGACGTCACCAGCTGGCTCGGCTGGACCGAGTCGAACCGGGTGCTGGCCACACCGATGGCGGTGGTCTGCGGTCTCACGTACAACTTCCTGCCGTTCATGATCCTGCCGCTCTACACCTCGCTGGAGCGGATCGACGGCCGGCTGCACGAGGCGGCCGGCGACCTGTACGCCACCCCCGCCACCACCTTCCGCAAGGTGACCTTCCCGCTCTCCATGCCGGGCGTCGTCTCCGGAACGCTGCTGACCTTCATCCCGGCCAGCGGCGACTACGTCAACGCGGAACTGCTGGGCTCCACCGACACCAAGATGGTCGGCAGCGTCATCCAGACCCAGTTCCTGCGCGTCCTCGACTATCCGACGGCGGCCGCGCTCTCCTTCATCCTCATGGCGGTCGTCCTGGTCATGGTCACCGTCTACATCCGCCGCTCCGGGACGGAGGACCTGGTCTGATGCCCGTACTGCGCTGGATCCGCCGGAATCTGATCGTCATCGCGGGTCTGCTGACCCTCGCCTACATGATCCTTCCGAACATCGTCGTGATGGTGTTCTCGTTCAACAAGCCGAAGGGGCGCTTCAACTACGCCTGGCAGCACTTCTCGCTGGACGCCTGGAAGGACCCCTGCGGCGTCGCCGACATGTGCGGCTCGCTCTCGCTGTCCCTGCAGATCGCCACCTGGGCCACCGTCGGCGCGACCGTCCTGGGCACGATGATCTCCTTCGCGCTGGTCCGCTACCGCTTCCGGGCGCGCGGCGCGATCAACTCGCTGATCTTCCTGCCGATGGCGATGCCCGAGGTCGTCATGGCCGCCTCGCTGCTCACGCTCTTCCTCAACATGGGCGCGCAGCTGGGCTTCTGGACGATCCTCATCGCACACATCATGTTCTGCCTGAGCTTCGTCGTGACGGCGGTCAAGGCACGGGTGATGTCGATGGATCCGCGACTGGAGGAGGCGGCCCGCGACCTGTACGCGGGCCCCGTGCAGACCTTCCTGCGGGTGACGCTGCCGATCGCCGCCCCCGGAATCGCGGCGGGAGCGCTGCTGGCCTTCGCGCTCTCCTTCGACGATTTCATCATCACCAATTTCAACGCGGGCTCCACCGTGACCTTCCCCATGTTCGTCTGGGGATCGGCACAGCGCGGCACGCCCGTGCAGATCAACGTCATCGGTACGGCGATGTTCATCATCGCGGTACTGGTGGTGGTCGTCGGCCAGCTCATCGCGAACCGGCGGAAGAACACCGCACGATAGAAAGCCCCGAAGGAGTTGGAAACCATGGCCCCAGTCGCCATGCGTACTGCTGCACAATCACTCTCCGACGCCAAGCCGGTCTCGTTCTGGCTGGACGACCCCGGCAGGCCCGAGGCGCTCCCCGCGCTCACCGGCGACGAGCACTGCGATCTGCTCGTCATCGGCGGCGGCTACAGCGGACTGTGGACCGCGCTGATCGCCAAGGAACGCGACCCGGAGCGGGACGTCGTACTGATCGAGGGGCACGAGGTGGGCTGGGCCGCCTCGGGCCGCAACGGCGGATTCTGTGCCGCCTCCCTCACCCATGGCCTGCCCAACGGCCTGGAGCGCTGGCCGGACGAGATCGCGAAGCTGGAGGAGCTGGGCGAACGGAACCTCGACGCCATCGAGGCCGCCGTCGCCCGCTATGCCATCGACTGCGAATTCGAGCGGACCGGCGAAATCGATGTCGCCACCGAACCCCATCAGCTCGAAGAGCTTCACGAGTGGCACCAGGAGGCCGAAAGGCTCGGCTTCACCGGGCTGGAATTCCTGGACCGGGACGCGCTGCGCGCCGAGGTCGACTCGCCCACCTTCCTCGGTGGTCTCTGGGACCGGCGCGGGGTCGCCATGCTGCATCCCGCCAAGCTGGCCTGGGGCCTGAAGCGGGCCTGCCTCGATCTCGGGGTGCGGATGTATGAGCACACCCGGGGCCTCGAACTGGCCAGGACCACCACCTCGATGGCGCTCCGCACGCCGTACGGGAGGGTCTTCGCGCGCCGCGTCGCGCTCGGTACGAACATCTTTCCGTCCCTGGTCAAGCGGGTACGCCCGTACACCGTGCCGGTCTACGACTACGCGCTGATGACCGAGCCGCTCACCGCCGACCAGCTCGCCTCGATCGGCTGGAGGAACCGGCAGGGGCTGGGCGACAGCGCCAATCAGTTCCACTACTTCCGGATGTCGGCCGACAACCGGATCCTGTGGGGCGGCTATGACGCGATCTATCCGTACGGGGGCCGGCTGAGCGCCGATCTCGATCAGCGTCCGGAGACCTTCCTCAAACTCGCGGGCCAGTTCTTCGACTGTTTCCCGCAGCTCGCCGGGGTTCGTTTCAGTCATGCCTGGGGCGGGGCGATCGACACCTGTTCCCGCTTTTCCGCATTCTTCGGTACGGCCCATCAGGGCCGGGTCGCCTATGCCGCCGGATACACCGGGCTCGGTGTCGGCGCCACCCGCTTCGGGGCCGATGTGATGCTCGATCTGCTGGCGGGCGAACAGAATGAGCGGACCACGCTGGAAATGGTCCGCAGCAAGCCGATGCCCTTCCCGCCGGAGCCCTTCGCCTGGGCCGGGATCGAACTCACCAAGAGGTCCCTGGCAAGGGCGGACGACAACGGCGGGCACCGCAACCTGTGGCTGCGGACGATGGACCGGCTGGGGCTCGGCTTCGACAGCTGAGCGGTGACCGACGCGGCGTGACGCAGTTCACTACCAACTGGTAACCCGAACTCGCGTAATAGATCACCGCCGCCGCTCTCTCCCGTGTGAACGTACCGGCAACACATGGCCGGTCACACGGAATGGAGGCCGGTCATGGCTGGCGCGGGGGTCAAAGCAGCAGTCGAGTGGCTCGCATCGGCGGCACCGGATCCGGACGCCTGCCGGTGGGAATGGGAGCGTGATCCCCGGGGGATCGCGCTCCTTCCCGCCGGCCGGCGCTGGGACGTACTGATTCTTCCGGGGGAGCTGGGTCATCCCACGCTCGATGTGCTCACCCGGCTCGTCGACCGGCCCGGACCGGTCCTCTCCGATTTCGGCGAGGCCCGCATGGGCTTCTTCGTGCCCCCGGGCACCGCCGCCCGCTGGGTCGGCACCGGCGTACGGGGAGCGGGGCAGGGGACCTGGATCGTGGTGCCGTACCCCGGGCGGGAGGCCGCCGGTGCGGTGCGCTGGCTGATCCCGCCGGACGGCTCGGGCGCGCTCAACGACGTGATGCTCCTGGAGCTCGCGATGCATGAGGCGGCGGCCGGAAGGGCCGGAAGGGCAGGGAGAGGCGAGAACTGACGGGGAGCGGCGGACCAAGGGCTTCCCGGGGCTCCGTCCCGACCAGGTCTCCATCGGCCTGCCGGCCTCCACCCAGGCGGGCAACGGCTACACCTTGCCCGCCGAGGTCACCAAGGCGCTGAACTGCCTGACGAAGAAGACCGACTGCGGCTCGTACGCCACGCACGGCACATGGCCGGGGCTGCGCGGACTGATGACGTGGTCGCTCAACCGGGACCGCTTCAACAACGGGGAGTTCGCCAGGAACTTCGACGCCTGTTTCGGTAACTGAGGCCTACGGGGCAGCCCTTCGGGGCGACGGCCGGCCGGACCGGTGCCCGGTCCGGCGGCCGACCACCAGGGGCAGGAGCAGCAGTGCGCACAGGAGCCAGCTGCCCAGCACATCCAGCGGCCAGTGGTAGCCGCGCAGTACCAGACCGATGCCCGTCGCCGTGGTCAGCAGGACAGCGGCGACGGGCATCATCCACGGCAGCCGCATGTACGGCGCGGTCAGCAGCGCCGCCGCCCCGTACGCCACCGCGGCCGTCGCCGCGTGGCCGGACGGGTAGTAGCCGAGGGCGTCGGTCAGCGGACCGGGCCGGGCGACCCAGTCCTTCAGCGGGACGACGAGGAGCGGCACCGCCGCCATGGTGAGCGCCGCGAACAGCGGCTCCCGGCGGGCGCCGCGCACCAGGGCCCAGACGATCGCGCAGCCCAGCACCGGGAGCGCGAGCTGCATGGTGCCGAGATCGGCGAGAAATTCGGTCAGCGGGGCGGGACCGTGCCCGACGACGGCCCGGGCGGCCCGCTCGTCCGCCCCGCGCAGCGGGCCGTCGGCCGCGACCTGCCAGGTGGTGAGCGCGAAGAGCGCCAGGAGACCGGACGCCACGGAAACGAGAAGAGCCGGCCGCCCGGGAACAGGGGGGGTGGTTCCGGGGCGGCCGGCCGGACCGGTTTGCCGCGCGCCCCGGGGGGTCTGGGGCGGGCGGCCATCCGATCGGTGAGGAGTTCCGGAGCCAGAGGCTCCAGCGGTGTGCGCGAAGGCACGGCCAGGACGGTGCTGAGGAAGCTCCGACCCGGCGTCGCCGACAGTCCCCTGCGGGCGGGGTGTTTCTCTCATCTGCGGAAACCGTACGTCAGCGGCTGGGGGACCGACAGACGGAATCGGATCCCGCCATCGCCCCCCCACACCTTCTTCACAGGCCCTCACGCGGGCCCTGCATCCCCGGCGAAAACGCCGTCCGCCACCGCCGGGGTTTTCGCACGGATCAGATCCGGCCGAAAGCCTGCTCGATGACATCGAGGGCCTCGTTCAGCAGGTCCTCGCCGATCACCAGCGGCGGGAGGAAGCGCAGGACGTTGCCGTACGTGCCGCAGGTGAGGACCAGCACGCCCTCCGCGTGGCAGGCCTTGGCGAGCCCGGCGGCGGCCGCCGGGTCCGGGTCCTTCGTGCCGGACTTCACCAGCTCGATCGCGATCATCGCGCCGCGGCCGCGGATGTCACCGATGATGTCGCCGTTCGGCAGCTTCGCCTGCATCTCGGCGAGGCGGCCCTTCATGACCTCCTCGATGCGCTTCGCCTTCCCATTCAGGTCCAGCTCGCGCATCGTCTCGATGGCGCCGAGCGCACCCGCGCAGGCCACCGGGTTGCCCCCGTAGGTGCCACCGAGGCCACCGGAGTGTGCGGCGTCCATGATCTCGGCGCGGCCGGTCACGGCGGAGAGCGGGAGGCCGCCCGCGATGCCCTTGGCGGTGGTGATCAGGTCCGGGACGATGCCCTCGTCCTCGCAGGCGAACCACTGGCCGGTACGGCAGAAGCCGGACTGGATCTCGTCGGCGACGAAGACGATGCCGTTGTCCTTGGCGAACTGGGCGATCGCCGGGAGGAAGCCCTTGGCCGGCTCGATGAAGCCGCCCTCGCCGAGCACCGGCTCGATGATGATCGCGGCGACGTTGTCCGCGCCGATCTGCTTGGTGATCTGGTCGATGGCCTGGGCGGACGCCTCCGCGCCGGCGTTCTCGGCGCCGGTCGGCCAGCGGTAGCCGTAGGCCACCGGCACCCGGTAGACCTCGGGCGCGAACGGCCCGAAGCCCTGCTTGTACGGCATGTTCTTGGCGGTCAGCGCCATCGTGAGGTTGGTGCGGCCGTGGTAGCCGTGGTCGAAGACGACGACCGCGGAGCGCTTGGTGTAGACGCGGGCGATCTTCACCGCGTTCTCGACGGCCTCGGCACCCGAGTTGAACAGCGCGGACTTCTTGGCGTGGTCGCCCGGCGTCAGCTCGGCGAGCTGCTCACAGACCTCGACGTACCCCTCGTACGGCGTGACCATGAAACAGGTGTGGGTGAAGTCGGCGAGCTGCGCGGACGCGCGGCGGACGACGGCCTCGGCGGAGGCGCCGACCGACGTCACGGCGATACCGGAACCGAGGTCGATCAGACGGTTGCCGTCCACGTCCTCGATGATCCCGCCACCGGCGCGGGCGGTGAACACCGGCAGGGTGGAGCCCACACCTGCGGCCACCGTCGCGAGACGGCGGGCCTGCAGCTCCACCGACTTCGGGCCGGGAATGGCAGTGACGACGCGGCGCTCCTGCGGAATAGCGGTCATGAGGGGCTCCTGTGGGGTGTTTCGGACGCTTCTCTTCCTGCAGGCTATGGGCGGGCCCGGGGGTGTGGCATGTTCCGTTCGGGAGTGATGGCCGGACGCCGTTGTCCGTCACGGACATAGCAAGGGGTGCGGGACCGGGCCGCGGCGGTGCGCGGACGGGTCCGGAGGCTTCCGGGGCACGGCGGAGACTTCCCGTCGGACCGCGTCCGACGGGGTGGCCCGGGGCACTAGATTGATGACTTCGGGCGCGTGCGCCCGGAGTTACCGGTCGGCGCTGGTCAGGGGACGAGGGACAGCACATGGACACCGAGGGCACGTACGACTCACGCAGCACCCGCTCGGGTCCACCGGTGCCGCGTCCGGCCGGTCCGCCACCGCCCCAACTGCCCCCGAGGCCGGGATACGCCCCCACCTCCGGGCCCTCCCTGGGGGACTGGCTCCGCACCCCGAGGCCCGCCGCGGAACCCGGTGTCTGGCGGCTCGGCCATGCCGACCGGCCCGCCGAGGAGAAGGAGCGCACCCCGGACCGCACGCTGGTCAGCGGCGCGGTGATCTCGCTGCTGGCCTGCATCCTCGTCTGGTCGCTCTGGCGCAACAACTACATCCCGTACTGGCGGGTCCCACTGAAACTGTTCACCCCCGGCGACTGGTGGGGGCCCTTCGGCGACGAGCCGCAGACCCGGGGCGCGGTCCGCGCCCTCGACATCTACCGGCTGCTGATCCTCGGGGGCCTCGTCTACGGATTCGGCCGGCTGGGCAACTGGCCGGCGGCCTTCGAGCGCTGCGTCGCCGCCAGGGGCGCCGCGGCACGGGCGGGCGGTGCGGCGGTCGGTGCGCTGCTGGTCTGGACCCTCGTCTGGAACGGGACCGTGCCGGGGATGGGACTGGCCTTCGGCCTGGTTCCCGGCTCCTGGCTGGGCCCCGACCAGCCGATGTCCCCGGTGATCAGCTACGGGCTGTACGCCCTGCTCACCCTGGTGATCGTGTGGCCGTTCGCCCGGCTGGGGCGCTGGGCCGAGGCATGGCGCCGCAGCCGGTCCCCGCAGACGGCACCCGGCCGCGACGGCCGCGACGCGGCGAAGCCGGACGGGCCCGCCGGCCCGGACGCCGTCATCGAGGGCGGCGAGGACGACCCGGCCGAATGGCCCGACCTGCGCGCGGCGGGACAGCACCAGGCCGCCGCCAAACTCGCCGGGGAGACCCGGTCCGGGCGGATGAACGATGTCGACTACGCCCGCATCCGCCGTGCCTGGACATCCGTACGCGCCGACCACGCCCGGCTCTCCGCCTTCACCGACACCGTGCTCCGCAACGGTTCCGCCGCCTGCACCCATCCCTCGGGCGCACGTGACCTCCCGGTCCGCGCCGCCCGGCACGATCTGCTGGTCCAGCAGGTCCGGCTCGGCACCGTCGAGGACGGCGAGCGCAACCCGTACGCCCGCCGGGGCAGCGGCATCGCCCTCGACCCCGGGCTGCTGGGCACGTCCCTGCTCGCCGTCGGACCACCCGGAGCGGGCAAGAGCCGGGCCCTGATCCGGCCCGTCGTCGAGTCCCTCGCTCTCCAGGCGCTCGCCGGACAGGCCGCCGTCGTCGCCGTGTGCGCCACCGGTACCCAGCTCGGCGGCGACCAGGGATTCGATGTCGTCATCAAGATCGGCGACCCGTCCTCCGTGCACGACCTCGACCTGTACGGCGGCACCACCGACCCCGACGAGGCCGCGGCCGTCCTCGCCGACGGCCTCGTCGGTGACCTCCCCGAGGTGGACGGCCGACGCGCCGCCACGGCCCTCGCCCAGCTCCTCGGCCCCTTCCGGACCGCCCACGGCCGCTTCCCCTCCGTACCGGAACTGCGTGAACTCCTGGACGGTGTACCCGAGGCCCTCGCCGCTCTGCGGGAGGCGCTCGACGCGGCAGGACACCCCGGAATGCGGCGCGAACTCGACGGCCGGGCCCGCCAGTCCGGTGCGCCCGGTGACCCGGGCCCGGCGCTCGCCGACCGGGTGGCACTGCTCGACCGGCCCGCCTTCACCGAGTTCTTCGACACCACGGGCAGGACCCGCCCCTTCTCGCCGCGTGCCCTGGAGCACCCGCTCCGGGTCCGCATCGATCTGCCCGAACGCGGCCACGCCGAGGCCTCCCGGGTGCTGGCCCGCCTGATCCTCGCCCAGTTCACCGCGAGCGCCGCCGCCCGTGCCGACCGCTCCCTCTTCGCCTGCCTGGTCCTCGACGACGCCACCCACACCCTGACCCCCGACACCGTCCGCGGAATCCAGCGGCTGCGCTCGGCGCACGCCGGGGCCGTACTCACCCTGCGCACCCTCGACGACGTGCCGGAGCAGTTGCACACGGCGCTGCTCGGCGCGGTCGGCTGCCGGATGGCGTTCTCCGGAATCACCACGTGGGACGGGAAGAAGTTCGCCGAGGCCTGGGGAACGGAGTGGGTCGAGACGCGCGACGTCACCCAGCGCACCGTCTTCGCCGACCAGCCGATGACCCGGGCCATCCACGCCTTCCGCAAGCTGGTCACCGGCAAGGCCGTCACCACGGACGCGGTGACCGTGCGGCAGGTCGAGCGGGAACGCTGGTCGGCCTCCGAACTGGCCCACCGGGTACCGGCCGGACACGCCGTGCTGTCCCTGACGACCGTACGGGGGGAGCACGCGCCGCCGCTGCTGGTGGACCTGAGCGGCTGAGCGGTACGGGAGCGGGGTCCGCGTCACGAGAGCGATTACCCCGGACCCTGCCGCCCTGGCAGAATCGAGAGGCGCCGTTCATACGGGACGGCGAAAATCGACTCTCTGAGGTCCCACGGTCCCCATGCCCCCCACTCTCGCCTCGCTCGTCCAGCATTCGGCGCTCAAACTCACGGTGCGTGCGGGGGCGGACCGGGTCGACACGCCCGTCCGCTGGGCGCACGCCAGCGAGCTGGCCGACCCCGTCCGCTACATGGAGGGCGGCGAACTCCTGCTCGTCACCGCCACCAACCTCGACGCCGGGAACCCCGAGGCGATGCGGCGCTACGTGCGGCGGCTGGCCGGAGCCGGGGTCGTCGGACTGGGCTTCGCCGTAGGCGTCCACTACGACGACGTACCGCAGGCCCTGATCGACGCCGCCGAGGAAGCGGGACTGCCGCTCCTCGAAGTGCCGCGCCGCACCCCGTTCCTCGCCATCGCCAAGGCCGTGTCGTCGGCGATCGCCGCCGATCAGTACCGGGCGGTGACCGCGGGGTTCGAGGCCCAGCGGGAGCTGACGAAGGCCGCGCTCTCGGGCGACGGCCCCGGCGAGCTCCTCGCCCGGCTCGCGGCCCATGTCGACGGCTGGGCCGCGTTGTACGACCCCTCCGGTGCGGTCGTCGCCGCGGCCCCCGAGTGGGCCGCCCGCCGCGCCGCCCGGCTCACCCCCGACGTGGAGCGGCTGCGGGAACGGCTCGCCCCGGCCAGCATGGTCGTCGGCGACACCGAGGACCGGGTCGAGCTCCAGTCCCTGGGCACCGGCCGCCGGGTCAGGGGCGCGCTGGCCGTCGGCACAGGTGCGGCACTCGGCACCGCCGAGCGGTACGCCGTGCACTCGGCGGTCGCCCTGCTGACCCTGACCACCGCCCGCTCCCGGTCCCTCCAGGGCGCGGAGCAACGGCTGGGCGCGGCGGTGCTGCGCATGCTGCTCGCCGGCCAGCCGGACCACGCGCGGGCCGTCGCCGGAGATCTGTACGGGGGGCTGCTCGACGCCCCGTTCCGGCTGCTCATCGCCGAGGCGTCCGCCCCCGCGACACCGGCGGCGCTGGGCGAGGTGATGGAGGCGGCGGCCTTCCGGACCGGCGAGGCTCTGCTGGCCGTGCCCGAGGGCGAACGACTCGTCGTCCTGGCCGCGGACGGCGGAGCCGCGGTGGCTGCCTGCGCGGCGTTCACACAGGCGCAGGAGGCCCGATCGGAACGGCCCCCGCGCGAACCGGGGACGGCGGAGGAGGGCCAGGTGGTCGTGGGCCTGTCCGCGCCGGCGGGCCCCATCGCCGTCTCCGCCGCGTACAAGCAGGCCGAACAGGCCCTGTCGGTGGCCCGCCGCCGGGGCAGGGCGCTGGTCGAGCACGAGGAGCTGGCGACCGGTTCGGTGCTGCCGCTCCTCGCGGACGACGCGGTACGGGCCTTCGCCGACGGAATGCTCCGCGCCCTGCACGAGCACGACGCCAAGGGCCGCGGCGATCTGGTCGCCTCACTGCGGGCGTGGCTCTCCCGCCACGGCCAGTGGGACGCGGCAGCGGCCGACCTGGGCGTGCACCGCCACACCCTGCGCTACCGGATGCGCCGGGTGGAGGAGATCCTGGGCCGCTCCCTGGACGATCCGGACGTCCGGATGGAGCTGTGGCTGGCCCTGAAGGCGACGAGCTCCCCGCCGACGCCCTGAGAGCCTGTCGGGTGACCTCTGATCGGGCGGCCACGCCCTGGCACGCACGCTTCCCGCGTTGCCGAAATGCCCAAGTAGCTCCTTCCTCAAGCTCTCAGCTTCGTTCGAGCAGGGGAGACCCCATCCCAAGCTCTCGGCTTCGTTCGAGCTGGGGAGACCCCATCCGAGGACATCCCGGCGCCTTGGAATCGCACGCACCAGACCGCGTCCGCTACCCGATCGAAGGTCACTCGACAGGCTCTGAGGGCCGGGCACCCCGTCGGCGCCGTACCCGCCGCCGCAGGACCGGGCGCCTTCCGCCGGTACCGGGCCGCTGCCGCTGCCGGAAGGCCACGCGATCCCGGTCGTCGCCCGGAGCCGTACCCCGCCGGGGACCCCGCGCCCCCGCCCGCACCGGCGCATCCGACAAAGCGGCGTGTCCCCGCCCGGTTCTGCTCCATGCCGGACAAACGCCAAGGCGGTCGCGCGGCCCTACGGTGGGGGCACCACACCCCACGTCTTCGAAGGGCCGGAACCTCCATGACCTCCACCCACGCCTTCTGGCTCGCCGGCCGCCAGGCCACCGGCGAGGACAGCTTCGACGTCACCAACCCCTGGGACGGCCGTCTCGTCGGCACCGTCAGCGTGCCGACCGACGCCCAGATCGAGGAGGCCGTCGCGGCCGCGCACGCCGTGCGCGAGGAGTTCGCCGCGACCCCGGCCCATGTCCGGGCCGCCGCGCTCGACCACGTCGTACGGCGCCTGGTGGAGCGCACCGAGGAGATCGCCCAGCTGATCTCCGCCGAGAACGGCAAGCCCATCAAGTGGGCCCGCGGCGAGGTCGGCCGCGCCGTCTCCGTGTTCCGGTTCGCCTCCGAGGAGGCCCGCCGCTTCAACGGCGGCGACGCCCAGCGCCTCGACACCGACCCGGGCGGCACCGGCCGTCTCGGCCTGACCCGGCGCTTCCCGCGCGGCACGGTCCTCGGCATCGCGCCGTTCAACTTCCCGCTGAACCTGAGCGCCCACAAGGTGGCCCCGGCCATCGCCGTCGGTGCCCCGATCATCCTGAAGCCCGCCCCGGCCACCCCGATCTCCTCGCTGATCCTGGGCGAGCTGCTGGCCGAGACCGACCTGCCGGCCGGTTCGTGGTCCGTGCTGACGGTCCCCAACGACCGGATGCCCGCCCTGGTGCAGGACGAGCGCCTGCCCGTCATCTCCTTCACCGGTTCCGGCCCCGTCGGCTACTCGATCATGGAGTCGGTGCCGCGCAAGCACTGCACCCTGGAGCTCGGCGGCAACGGCGCGGCGGTCGTCCTCGGCGACTACGCCTCCGACGAGGACCTGGACTGGGCCGCGAACCGCATCGCGACCTTCTCCAACTACCAGGGCGGCCAGTCCTGCATCTCGGTGCAGCGCGTCATCGCGGACGCCTCGGTCTACGACCGGCTCGTCCCGAAGATCGTCGCGGCCGTCGAGGCCCAGGTCACCGGCGACCCGTCCGACGCCGCCACCGACGTCGGCCCGCTGGTGAGCGAGGACGCCGCCAAGCGTGTCGAGTCCTGGGTCGACGAGGCCGTGCAGGCCGGCGCCCAGCTCCTCACCGGCGGCAAGCGGGACGGCGCCACCTATGCGCCGACCGTGCTCGCCGAACTCCCGGACGGCGTCACCCTCTCCGGCGAGGAGGTCTTCGGACCGGTGCTGTCCGTACAGAAGGCGGATGGCGAGGCCGAGGCGTTCGCCGCGGTCAACTCCTCCAAGTACGGCCTGCAGGCAGGTGTGTTCACGCACGACCTGCAGACCGCCTTCCGCGCCCACCGTGCCCTTGAGGTCGGCGGCGTGATCATCGGCGACGTCCCGTCCTACCGCGCGGACCAGATGCCGTACGGCGGCGCCAAGCAGTCCGGCGTCGGCCGCGAGGGCGTCCGCTACGCCATGGACGACTACACCTACGAGCGCGTGCTGGTCCTCACCGGCCTCGCCCTGTAGTCCGCGAACAGGATCGAACCGATCCACCAGCGCCGCCTGTGATCCGCCTGGACAGCACGACAGCAGGCGGCAGACGAACGGCCGGAGCCCACTCTGTGCGGGGGCTCCGGCCGTTCCTGCTCCACCCGGCCCCGACCACCCCGGCCCCGCCGTGTCACCGCGGGGCTGTCCAGTGGAGTGGCTCCCGACCCGATCGGCGTCCGGGGGATGGTGGGAGTGCCCGGAATCGGGTACATCAGGACACGTAGCACCGGTTGGTACGGCTCGGCAGGCGCCATGCGCTCCGCGCGGACCGGCCGCGTCCGCCCACCCCACAACGCGGCGAGGTGAGCTCCTCATGTCCGCACCATCCGCACCGAAGAACACGCCCAGGGTCACCGAGCGCGAAGCGCGCCAAGTGGCCGAGGCCGCGCGCGAACAGGACTGGCACAAGCCAAGTTTCGCCAAGGAACTCTTCCTCGGGCGCTTCCGTCTCGACCTGATCCATCCGCATCCGCTGCCGCCGGCGGACGACGTCCGGCGCGGCGAGGCGTTCCTCGCCCGGCTGCGCGACTTCTGCGAAACCAGGATCGACAGCGCCCTGATCGAGCGCGAGGCCAGGATCCCCGACGAGGTGATCAACGGCCTCAAGGAGCTCGGCGCGCTCGGGATGAAGATCGAACCGAAGTACGGCGGCCTCGGTCTGACCCAGGTCTACTACAACAAGGCCCTCTCCCTCGTCGGCTCCGCCAGCCCCGCGATCGGCGCGCTGCTCTCCGCCCACCAGTCCATCGGCGTACCGCAGCCACTGAAGCTCTTCGGCAGCCAGGAGCAGAAGGACGCCTTCCTGCCCCGGCTGGCCAGCACCGACATCTCGGCGTTCCTGCTCACCGAACCGGACGTCGGCTCCGACCCGGCCAGGCTCGCCACCTCGGCGGTCCCGGAGGGAACGGACTACATCCTCGACGGTGTGAAGCTGTGGACGACCAACGGTGTCGTCGCCGACCTGCTCGTCGTGATGGCCCGCGTCCCGAAGTCGGACGGCCACAAGGGCGGTATCACGGCGTTCGTCGTCGAGGCGGACTCCCCGGGCATCACCGTCGAGAACCGCAACGCCTTCATGGGCCTGCGCGGCCTCGAGAACGGCGTCACCCGCTTCCACCGGGTCCGGGTCCCGGCCGCGAACCGCATCGGCCCCGAGGGTGCCGGGCTCAAGATCGCCCTCACCACGCTCAACACGGGACGGCTCTCGCTGCCCGCCATGTGCGTCGGCGCCGGGAAATGGTGCCTGAAGATCGCCCGTGAGTGGTCGGCGGTGCGCGAGCAGTGGGGCAGGCCGGTCGCCCGGCACGAGGCCGTCGGCGCCAAGATCTCCTTCATCGCCGCCACCACCTTCGCGCTCGAAGCGGTGGTCGACCTCTCCTCCCAGATGGCCGACGAGAACCGCAACGACATCCGGATCGAAGCGGCTCTCGCCAAGCTGTACGGCTCCGAGATGGGCTGTCTGATGGCCGACGAACTGGTCCAGATCCGGGGCGGCCGGGGCTTCGAGACAGCGGCGTCCCTCGCCGCCCGCGGCGAACGGGCCGTCCCCGCCGAACAGCTCCTGCGCGACCTGCGGATCAACCGGATCTTCGAGGGCTCCACCGAGATCATGCACCTGCTGATCGCCCGTGAGGCCGTCGACGCCCACCTGAAGGTCGCCGGGGACATCATCGACCCCGACAAACCCCTGTCCGCCAAAGCGAAAGCGGGCGCGAACGCGGCCGGCTTCTACGCCCGCTGGCTCCCCAAGCTCGTCGCGGGGCCGGGACAACTCCCGCGTACGTACGCGGAGTTCAACCCGTCCGGCCACCCGGACCTGTCCACCCACCTGCGCTACGTCGAACGCTCCGCCCGCAGACTCGCGCGCTCCACCTTCTACGCCATGTCGCGCTGGCAGGGCCGGATGGAGACCAAGCAGGGCTTTCTCGGCCGGATCGTCGACATCGGTGCGGAACTCTTCGCGATGAGCGCCGCCTGTGTCCGCGCCGAACTGCTGCGCTCCTGCGACGACCACGGCCGCGAGGCCTACCAGCTCGCCGATGTGTTCTGCCGCCAGTCCCGCGTCCGGGTCGAGGAACTCTTCACCCGTCTGTGGTCCAACACCGACGACCTGGACCGGCGCGTGGTCGACGGCGTCCTGTCCGGTACGTACACCTGGCTGGAGGACGGCATCATCGATCCGAGCGGCGACGGTCCGTGGATCGCCGACGCCACCCCGGGCGCATCCGTCCGGGACGACGTCCACCGGCCCGTTCGCTGACCCGCGGGCCGACCGGACGGGCGCGCGTCCACTCGTCGGGCGTACCCCGCCCGTCCGGGCGGGGTACGCCGGGATGCGAGCCGTGACCGGCTGCGGTTCGCCGGAGGCCGGGTACCGGATCTCCGACAGCGAAAAGTGCTGGGGCAGGGACTGGCTGCCGTACCCGGAACACAGCGCCGAGAAGAAGACCCTGGGCGCCCACCTCGTGACCAGGTGACAAAGCGACCGTCCCCCGGGGCCGGATTTGCCGGTGACCGGGACGCACTGTCCACACCCACAGCCGATGCGGCAACAATGGGGGGCATGAGCGACAGCCCTGTCCCCCTCGCCGACCCGCACCTCGTCTTCGACGCAGTGGAAGGCTGCCGGGATCTCGTCATCCTCGGCTCCACCGGTTCCATCGGTACCCAGGCCATCGACCTGGTGCTGCGCAACCCCGAACGCTTCCGTGTCACCGGGCTCTCCGCCGCGGGCGGACGGGTCGCCCTCCTCGCCGAGCAGGCGCGGCAGCTGCGGGTGCGCACCGTGGCCGTCGCCGCACCGGACGCCGTCCCGGCCCTCCGGGAGGCACTGCGCGCGCAGTACGGGACGGGCGAGCCGCTCCCCGAGATCCTGGCCGGGCCCGAGGCCGCCACCCACCTCGCCGCGAGCGACTGCCACACCGTGCTCAACGGAATCACCGGCTCGATCGGTCTCGCCCCCACGCTCGCCGCGCTCGAAGCCGGCCGCACGCTCGCCCTGGCCAACAAGGAGTCGTTGATCGTCGGCGGCCCGCTGGTGAAGGCGCTCGCCGAGCCGGGCCAGATAATCCCGGTCGACTCCGAGCATGCCGCCCTCTTCCAGGCACTCGCCGCGGGCACCCGCGCCGACGTACGCAGACTCGTCGTCACCGCGTCCGGCGGCCCCTTCCGGGGACGCACCAGGAGCGAACTCGTGCAGGTCACCCGGGAGGAGGCCCTCGCGCACCCGACCTGGGCCATGGGACCGGTCATCACGATCAACTCCGCCACCCTGGTCAACAAGGGACTGGAGGTCATCGAGGCGCATCTCCTCTACGACATTCCGTTCGACCGGATCGAGGTCGTGGTCCACCCCCAGTCGTACGTCCACTCCATGGTCGAGTTCACCGACGGTTCCACCCTCGCCCAGGCCACGCCCCCGGACATGAGGGGCCCCATCGCCATCGGCCTCGGCTGGCCCCAGCGCGTGCCGGACGCCGCCCCCGCCTTCGACTGGTCGAAGGCGTCCACCTGGGAGTTCTTCCCTCTCGACGACGAGGCCTTTCCGTCCGTGGGACTGGCCCGCCACGTCGGTACGGTCGGCGCCACCGCCCCGGCCGTGTTCAACGCCGCGAACGAGGAATGCGTCGACGCTTTTCTGGCGGGACAGCTGCCGTTCAACGGAATCATGGATACGGTCACGGCGGTGGTGGCCGAACACGGAACCCCCGCCACGGGAACTTCGCTCACGGTCGCAGACGTCCTCGAAGCGGAGACCTGGGCACGCGCCCGGGCCCGTGAACTCTCGGCGAAAGCGACAGCGGAGGCGCGCGCATGAGTATTTCGACGGTCCTGTTGACGATTCTGGGGATCGTCGTCTTCGTCATCGGGCTGCTGTTCTCGATCGCATGGCACGAACTGGGGCACCTGTCGACCGCGAAGCTCTTCGGCATCCGCGTCCCCCAGTACATGGTCGGCTTCGGACCGACGATCTGGTCGCGGAAGAAGGGCGACACCGAGTACGGAATCAAGGCCATCCCGGCCGGCGGCTACATCCGTATGATCGGCATGTTCCCGCCGGGACCGGACGGGCGCCTGGAGGCGCGGTCCACATCACCGTGGCGCGGCATGATCGAGGACGCCAGGTCCGCGGCCTTCGAAGAGATCGAACCGGGTGACGAGAAGCGCCTCTTCTACACGCGCAAGCCGTGGAAGCGCGTCATCGTGATGTTCGCCGGACCGTTCATGAACCTGGTCCTCGCCGTCGCGATCTTCCTCGGTGTGGCGATGTCCTTCGGGTTCCAGACCCAGACGACCGAGGTCGCGGGCGTCCAGCAGTGCGTGATCCCCCAGAGCGAGAACCGCGACAGCTGCAAGAAGTCCGACGCGGTCTCGCCCGCGCAGGCAGCGGGACTCAAGAAGGGCGACAAGATCGTCGCCTTCGACGGCCAGAAGGTCGACGACTGGGCCACGCTCTCCGAAAAGATCCGTGAGACCACCGGTCCCGCCACCATCACCGTCCGGCGCGACGGCCAGGAGAAGACCCTCCACGCCGTGCTGAAGGAAAACGCGGTGGCGAAGAAGGACTCCAACGGCGACGTGGTCGAAGGCGAGTACGTGACCGCCGGCTACCTCGGTTTCGCCGCCCAGACCGAGATCGTGCCACTGTCCTTCGGTGATTCGGTCGTCCGCATGGGAGACATGATCGAGAGCGGCGTCGACTCGATCATCGCCCTCCCGTCCAAGATCCCCGAACTGTGGGACGCAGCCTTCGGCGACGGCCCGCGAGCGGCCGACTCCCCGGTGGGCGTCGTCGGCGCGGCGAGGATCGGCGGCGAGGTGATGGCGCTGGACGTACCGGCGCAGAACCAGATCGCGATGATGCTGTTCCTGCTGGCAGGCTTCAACCTCTCGCTGTTCCTCTTCAACATGCTGCCCCTGCTCCCGCTCGACGGCGGACACATCGCCGGGGCGCTCTGGGAGGCCCTGCGCCGCAATGTGGCGCGCGTCTTCAGGCGCCCCGACCCGGGCCCCTTCGACGTGGCCAAGCTGATGCCGGTCGCCTATGTCGTCGCGGGCGTCTTCGTCTGCTTCACCCTGCTGGTGCTGGTGGCCGACATCGTCAATCCGGTCAAGATCTCCTGATCTCCCGGTCGGCCCGGTGCACGGAGGGTGACGGCCCGGAATACGGACTGTGTCCGGGCTGCTGCCGCTGCGCGGCACTCCCGCACGCGGTGTGCTCCGGGCCGCCGCCGGTGCCGTAACCTCGAAACCCGGAGCCCGCCGATCTCGGGACCTTGATCCACACCTTGGGGATGCTCAGCGCATGACTGCGATTTCTCTCGGAATTCCGTCCGTTCCGACCAAACTCGCCGACCGGCGGGTCAGCCGCAAGATCCAGGTCGGGTCGGTGGCGGTGGGCGGGGATGCGCCGGTGTCGGTGCAGTCGATGACGACGACGCGTACGTCGGACGTGGGTGCGACGTTGCAGCAGATCGCCGAGCTGACGGCGTCGGGCTGTCAGATCGTGCGGGTGGCGTGTCCGACGCAGGACGATGCGGATGCGTTGGCGACGATTGCGAGGAAGTCGCAGATCCCGGTGATCGCGGATATTCATTTCCAGCCGAAGTATGTGTTCGCGGCGATCGATGCGGGCTGTGCGGCGGTGCGGGTGAATCCGGGGAACATCAAGCAGTTCGACGACAAGGTGAAGGAGATCGCGCGGGCTGCGGGGGATGCGGGTACGCCGATCCGGATCGGTGTGAACGCGGGTTCGCTGGATGCGCGGTTGCTGGCGAAGTACGGGAAGGCGACTCCGGAGGCGTTGGTGGAGTCGGCGCTGTGGGAGGCGTCGCTCTTCGAGGAGCATGGTTTCCGGGACATCAAGATTTCGGTGAAGCACAACGATCCGGTGGTGATGGTGAATGCGTACCGTCAGCTGGCTGCCCGTTGTGACTATCCGTTGCATCTGGGTGTGACGGAGGCGGGTCCGGCGTTCCAGGGGACGATCAAGTCGGCGGTGGCGTTCGGTGCGTTGCTGTCGGAGGGGATCGGGGACACGATCCGGGTGTCGTTGTCGGCGCCGCCGGCCGAAGAGGTCAAGGTCGGTATCCAGATTCTGGAGTCGTTGAATCTGCGGCAGCGGCGGCTGGAGATCGTGTCGTGTCCGTCGTGCGGGCGGGCGCAGGTGGATGTGTACAAGCTGGCGGATCAGGTCAGTGCGGGTCTTGAGGGCATGGAGGTGCCGTTGCGGGTGGCCGTGATGGGCTGTGTCGTCAATGGTCCGGGTGAGGCCCGTGAGGCGGATCTGGGTGTCGCGTCCGGCAATGGCAAGGGGCAGATCTTCGTGAAGGGCGAGGTCATCAAGACCGTGCCCGAGTCGAAGATCGTCGAGACGCTGATCGAAGAGGCCCTGAAGATCGCCGAGCAGATGGAGAAGGACGGCATCGCCTCGGGCGAACCCGAGGTCTCCGTCAGCTGAACCACGACCTGCACGACCGCGCCCCGCCGGGAGGAACACCGCCCGGCGGGGCGCCGCCGTGAGCGGCCTCACGGGGCGGTCCGGGCGCCGATCCCGGGGCCGGGCGGCACGCATGGGCCTCTTTGGGTACAGTGCGGAAATCAGCAGACCGCATGGTGAGGCCCCCTCGTGTTGACGCAGACCACCACCCGGGTCCTCGAACCCAGCGACTTCGGCGTCGCTCTCGCCATCCTGGAGAGCGAGCCCGTCGCCAACGCCTTCGTGGCTGCCCGGGTCCGCATCGCAGGTCTCGATCCATGGCGTCTGGGCGGCGAGATGTGGGGCTGGTACGCCGACGGCCGACTGCGCTCGCTGTGCTACTCGGGCGCCAACCTCGTACCGATCTGCGCCACCCCAGAGGCGGTCAGGGCCTTTGCCGACCGCGCCCGCCGGGCCGGCCGCCGCTGCTCCTCGATCGTCGGCCCCGCGGAGCCCACCGCCCAGCTGTGGCGGCTGCTCGAACCCGGCTGGGGCCCCGCCCGCGAGGTCCGGGCCCATCAGCCGCTCATGGTCACCGAGGGCCTGTCCGCCGAGGTCGCTCCCGACCCCCTGGTCCGCCGCATCCGCAAGGACGAGATGGACGTCCTGATGCCGGCCTGCGTGGCGATGTTCACCGAGGAGGTCGGCATCTCCCCGCTCGCGGGCGACGGCGGACTCCTCTACCAGGCACGCGTCGCCGAACTCGTCGGCTCCGGCCGCTCGTTCGCCCGGATCGAGGACGGCAAGGTCGTCTTCAAGGCGGAGATCGGCGCGGCCACCCCGCAGGCCTGCCAGATCCAGGGCGTCTGGGTCGCTCCCGAGCACCGCGGCCGGGGACTCTCCGAGACCGGCATGGCGGCGGTCCTGCGCTACGCGCTGGCCGACGTCGCACCCGTCGTCAGCCTGTACGTGAACGACTACAACACCCCCGCGCGCAGGGCATACGCCAGGGTCGGCTTCCGCGAGGCCGGCGCGTTCATGAGCGTGCTGTTCTGACCGGTGCCGGCCGGTGCCACCGACCCGTACCACCCACCCCGCCCGGGCCAGTAGGGTCGGTCCATGGCAGCAGTTTCCGGGGGCGGCCCCCACACCCCCAGCGTCCGGATCGGACCGGTCGATCTCGCCGCGCGCGTGGACGAGGCGCTCGCCGTGCAGGCCCTCGCCTTCGGCCTGATCCCGGAAGAGATCGAGGTACGGCGACACATCGTCCTCAGGCACCTCGACCACCCCTGCGCCCGCGCTCTCGGCGCCACCACCCCCGGTGGCCGGCTCGTCGGCTTCGTCTACGGCATGCCGAACGAACGCGGCCAGTGGTGGTCCACCGTCGTCGAGCCCTACCTCCGCGCCACCGGCTCCGCGCACTGGCTCGACGACTCGTTCGTCATCACCGAACTGCACGTCCACCCGGCGTTCCAGAACCACGGCATCGGCCGCGCGCTGATCACCGCCATCACGGACGCCGTCGACCAGCCCCGGTCGATCCTCTCCGCGATCGACACGGAGAGCCCGGCACGTGGCCTGTACCGCAGCCTCGGCTACCGGGACCTGGCCCGGCAGGTGCTCTTTCCCAGCGCTCCCAAGCCGTACGCGGTGATGGGAGCCCCGCTCCCGCTGCGTCGCAAGGGACCGGCGGGGCAGGGCCCGCCCCCAATCGATTTCCGCCCACCCGTACCGCCCGGCTAACCTCCTGCACATCACCCTTCCGAGCAGGAGTTCATCATGGCCCAGGTCCAGCGCATGTCCCGATTGATGATCAAGACACTGCGCGACGACCCGGCGGACGCCGAGACGCTCAACCACAAGCTGCTCGTCCGGGCCGGTTACGTACGTCGCACGGCGGCCGGGATCTGGACCTGGCTGCCGCTCGGCAAGAAGGTCCTGGAGAACATCACCCGCGTCGTCCGCGAGGAGATGGACGCCATCGGCGGCCAGGAAGTGCTGCTTCCCGCGCTGCTCCCCAAGGAGTCGTACGAGGCCAGCGGCCGCTACGACGAGTACGGCGCCCTGCTGTTCCGGCTGAAGGACCGCAAGGGCGCCGAGTACCTCCTCGGCCCCACCCACGAGGAGATCTTCACCCAGGTCGTCAAGGACCAGATCACGTCCTACAAGGACCTGCCCGTCATCCTCTACCAGATCCAGACCAAGTACCGGGACGAGGCCCGCCCCCGCGCCGGTGTGCTGCGCGGCCGCGAGTTCCAGATGAAGGACTCGTACTCCTTCGACACCACGGACGAGGGCCTCGCCGAGGCGTACCAGCTGCACCGCGGCGCCTACATCCGGATCTTCGAGCGGCTCGGCCTCGACTACCGCATCGTCTCCGCCGTCTCCGGCGCCATGGGCGGCTCCGCCTCCGAGGAGTTCCTGGCCCCCGCCCCGGCCGGTGAGGACACCTTCGTCGACTGCCCCGCCTGCGACTACGCCGCCAACACCGAGGCCGTGACCTTCAAGGCCGCCCCGGCGGACGGCTCCGCGCACGGCCCGGCCGAGGAACTGGACACCCCCGACACCCCGACCATCGAGACGCTCGCCGCGCACCTGGACGTGCCCGCCTCCGCGACCTTGAAGAACCTGCTGGTCAAGATCGACGGCGAGATCGTCGCCGTGGGCGTGCCCGGCGACCGCGAGGTCGACCTCGGCAAGCTCGGCGAGCAGCTGGCCCCCGCCGTCGTCGAGCTGGTCACCGCGGAGGACTTCGAGGGCCGTTCCGACCTGGTGCGCGGATACGTGGGCCCGCAGGGTCTCGACAAGGTCCGCTACATCGCCGACCCGCGCGTCGCCCCCGGCACCTCCTGGATCACCGGAGCCAACAAGCCCGGCACCCACGCGAAGAACGTGGTCGCCGGCCGCGACTTCGAGGTCGACGAGTACCTCGACGTGGTCGTTGTCGAGGAGGGCGACCCCTGCCCCAAGTGCGGCACCGGCCTCAGGCTGGACCGCGCCATCGAGATCGGCCACATCTTCCAGCTGGGCCGCAAGTACGCGGACACCTTCCAGCTCGATGTGCTCGGCCAGAACGGCAAGCCGGTCCGGGTCACCATGGGCTCGTACGGCATCGGGGTGTCCCGCGCCGTCGCCGCGCTCGCCGAGCAGACCGCCGACGAGCAGGGGCTGTGCTGGCCCCGCGAGATCGCCCCGGCCGATGTCCATGTCGTCGCGGCGGGCAAGGCGCTCCAGACGGAGCTGGCCCTGGACGTCTCGGAGAAGCTGGCCGCCGCCGGTGTGCGCGTCATGGTCGACGACCGCGCGGGCGTCTCGCCGGGTGTGAAGTTCACCGACGCCGAGCTGATCGGTGTCCCGAAGATCCTGGTCGCGGGCCGCCGCTCGGCCGAGGGCGTCCTGGAGCTCAAGGACCGCCGTACGGGCGAGCGCGAGGAGCTCACGGTCGACGAGGCGATCACCCGCCTCATCACCCAGGGCTGACACCGCAGCGAGCAGGAGGTTCCCGCGCACCGCGCGGGGCCTCCTGCGTTCGCGGACCGCTACAGCCAGCCGGCGAACTCCAGCGCCACCTCGCCCTCCTGGCGACGGCCGGCCGCCAGCGCCCGGGTTCCCGACTCCACCGCGCGGAACAGCGTCCAGCCGTGCAGCCGTTCCCGGTCCACGTCCAGCGAATCGGCGAGCTTCTTGATCCGGCGGCGGGCGGTCACCGCGCCGCCCGGGGAGGCGATCAGGTCCTCGACGCGGTCGCGCACCAGACGCGCCAGATCGTAGGCACGCTCGCCGACCAGCGGTTCCGGCCCGACCGTCAGCCAGGGCATCCGCTCGCCCGCGAGCACCTTGCTCTGGCGGAAGTTGCCGTGCAGCAACAGGAGTTCGGGGGAGTGGGCGACCAGTTCCTCGCGTGCCGCGAGCGCCGCGGAGACCAGCGGTTCCAGGCTCGGGTCGGCCGCGGCACAGGCGCGCATCGGCTCCGTACGGCGCCCGGTCCGTTCGGCGACCGTCTCGAATCCATGGCCGGCCGGCGGCTCGACCCACAGTCGGCGCACCGTCCCCGCCGCCTCCAGCAGCGCCTTCGCCTCCGGCAGCGAGCGCAGCGACACCTCGGGGTGCAGCCGTTCCAGCAGCAGGGCGCCGGGGCCGCAGGAGAGGAGCCGTACCGCGCCCCAGCCGTTCCAGTGCGCGAGCGCCGCCCGCTCCAGCTCGGGTGCGGCCCCGGACGGAGCGATCTTCAGCGCGGCCGGGGTGCCGTCGGGACACGTCACCAGCAGGACCAGGCTGCTGCGGCCACCGGGGGCGGCGACCCGGTCCACGGTCAACTGCTGCCCGGTCGAGGACAGCGCTTCCTCGGTCAGTGCGGGAAGCCGCGCGAGCCAGTCGGCGGTGTCATCCCCGTACGACTCGCCGAGCGCTCGCACCAGACGCTGCGGCGGTTCGAAACCCATTCGTGCTTTGTTCCCTTTCAGAGCTTGTGTCAGTGCGTCGCGCCGGACCCGCCATTCGCGCCGGATCCGGCCTTCGCCCCGGACCCGTCGGCGGCCCGCTCGGCGAGCCCGGGAAAGGGTACGCCGCTGCCCCGCCAGCGGACCGCGCGCACCGCGGCCTCCCGCAGCGCGTCCGCGGCCTCCCGCCTGAGCGGCCCGTCGGCGGCCCGCACGAGATCCGAGTAGACGTCCGCGACCCGGTCCTCCAGCAGGGCGGCCAGCCGTACCGCCGCGGCCGGGTCCGGCACCGCGAACGGCAGAGCGTACGCGGCCTGTGCCGCCACCGGCTCACCGCCCAGGTCGCGCACGGTCCGCACCAGCGTGTCGCGCCGGGCCCGGTGCGCGTGGTACGCCGCGGTGGCCTCGGCCCGGCGGCCGTCGGCGACCCGGGCGCCGACCACCCCGTACCCGTACACCGCCGCGTGCTCGGCGGCCAGAGCCGCCTGCGCGGCCTGCGCCGTCTGCGCCGTCTTCTGGGTGGTGGCGCTCATGGCGTGGTCTCCTTGGCCAGTTCGGTCAGCAGATAGGCGTGGGCCGCGCCCGCCGCCGCGACGGACGCCAGCAGCCGGGCCAGCTCCGGCGGGGCCTTCAGCAGTGTCGCCGTATGGGCGTCGGCGGTGTGGCGTTCCGCCGCGGCCAGCTCCTTGAGGGCTGACGCGGCGTCGGTCGTGCGCGTCCGCGGGAGCACGTGTGACGTGCCGCCCTCGGCCGACAGCGCCTCGGCATGGGCCCGCACGGCGTCCCGCAGCGGCGAGAGCCCTGCCGCGGTCGCCGGATGGGCCTTGACCACCTGTTCGTACCGGGCGAGGAGCTCCCTGCTGGTAACGGCGGCACTCGCCCGGAGCGACCTCTCGGTCCGGGCGAGTGCCGCCTGCTCGGCCGCGGTCGGCGCGTCGGCCCGGGCGCGCCGCCCGGACCCGTCGCCGCAGCCGGCCAGTAACGCCCCCATGGCGATCGCTCCCGTCGCGGTGAGCGCACCCCTGCGCGTCGTCCCCGTGCGCCGCACTTGTTCTCCTATGGGCCGGACCTGTCTTGACTGGATCTGTCCTGAAGTGATCAACGCAGGCGAGCGTACCCGCGGTCGCGGGGCCGGCGGACGCCAACACCCCTCGGGACCGGATACCCTTTGACCTGACACGCGAGATCCCCACAACAGCACACGCGGCCGAGGAGTCACCCGGATGAGCACCACCCAGAGCGAGAGGCTGCGCGGACTGCTCGAACCGCTCGTCAGCGCCGAGCAGCTGGATCTCGAAGAGATCGAGGTGTCCCGGGCGGGCCGCCGCCGGGTGCTGCGGATCATCGTGGACTCCGAAGAGGGCGTGGAGCTGGACGCCTGCGCCGAGCTGAGCCGCGCGATCTCCGAGAAGCTCGACGAGACCGACGCGATGGGCGAGGGCGAGTACGTCCTCGAAGTCAGCTCTCCCGGTGCCGACCGTCCGCTGACGGAGCACCGCCACTACGTACGTGCCACGGGCCGCCTGGTCAAGCTGCAGCTGACCACCGGGGGAGCCGCCGGCGATCTGGTGGCCCGCATCCTCGCCGTGGACGAAGAAGGTCTCGACCTCGAAGTGCCGGGCGTCAAGGGCCGCAGGCCCACGTCCCGCCGGGTCGCCTTCGACGAGATCGCCAAGGCGCGCGTGGAGATCGAATTCAGCCGCAAGGACAAGAAGGAAGAGGAGGCGTAGCCGTGGACATCGATGTGAAGCTCTTGAAGGGCTTGGCACAGGACAAGGAGATCCCCTTCGACGTGCTCGTCGAGGCGATCGAGTCGGCCCTCCTCATCGCCTACCACCGTACGGACGGAAGCCACCGCCGCGCGCGCGTGGAGCTCGATGCGCGCGGCCATGTGACGGTGTGGGCGAAGGAGGACCCGGCCGACCTCGAACCCGGCCAGGAGCCCAAGGAGTTCGACGACACCCCGTCCGGTTTCGGCCGGATCGCCGCGACCACCGCCAAGCAGGTCATCCTGCAGCGGCTGCGCGATGCCGAGGACGACCGGACGTTCGGGGAGTACGCGGGCCACGAGGGCGATGTCGTCACCGGCGTCGTCCAGCAGGGCAAGGACCCGAAGAACGTCCTGGTCGACATCGGCAAGCTGGAAGCCATCCTTCCGGTGCAGGAGCAGGTACCGGGCGAGGAGTACACCCACGGCCTGCGCCTGCGTACGTATGTCGTACGGGTCGCCAAGGGCGTGCGCGGTCCGTCGGTGACACTGTCGCGGACCCACCCCAACCTGGTGAAGAAGCTCTTCGCGCTGGAGGTCCCGGAGATCGCGGACGGTTCCGTCGAGATCTGCGCGATCGCCCGCGAGGCCGGTCACCGCACCAAGATCGCGGTCCGTTCGACCCGTGCGGGGCTGAACGCCAAGGGTGCCTGCATCGGCCCGATGGGAGGCCGGGTGCGCAATGTGATGGCCGAGCTGCACGGCGAGAAGATCGACATCGTGGACTGGTCGGACGACCCGGCCGAGATGGTCGCCAACGCCCTGTCGCCCGCACGGGTGAGCAAGGTCGAGGTCGTGGACCTCGGTGCGCGGTCGGCCCGGGTCACCGTCCCGGACTACCAGCTGTCGCTCGCGATCGGCAAGGAGGGCCAGAACGCCCGCCTCGCCGCCCGCCTCACCGGCTGGCGCATCGACATCCGTCCCGACACCGAGACCGACGCCGAGCGCGACATCGCCGACCGGGAGCGGGCCGAGCGGGCCCGCGAGCGTTCGGAGCGCGGCTGACCCGGCGGTCGCCGGGCGGCCCCCCGCCGGACCATGGGCGCCGCCTCCGGAAGGGGCGCCCCGGGACCGGCGGTGCGGGCCGCGGGGAATACATCGAGGCGGCATGCCGCTGAGAACACGACAACATCCGTTCGATTTTTGCCCCAAAGGGGTGAGGTCGGTGCGGGGAGGTAGACTTAAACGTGTCTGGCCGGACGCACGCCCGCGCTTGCCCTGAACGAACCTGTGTGGGATGCCGGGAGCGGGCGGCCAAGAGCGAGCTGCTGCGCATCGTCGTGGACGAGGACGCCTGCGTCCCCGATCCTCGCGGTACGCTGCCCGGCCGGGGTGCCTATGTACACCCCGTCTCCGTCTGTCTGGATCTGGCGGTTCGCCGCCGGGCCTTCCCCCGGGCCTTCAAGGTCAAGGGGCCGTTCGACACCGCCGCGGTGCAGCGGTTCGTCGAGCGGGTGACACCGTAAGAAATGAACGGCACGGGACCCCGTGCGGTCAGGTACCTCGCGAGTTGGAAGTAGGTCGAGATTGCGATGAGCACTCGATGAGTACGCGATGAGTACGCCCATGAAGTAGCGACGGTCCGGCGGTAACCCGGACCTAAAAGGAGCGAAGTGGCTAAGGTCCGGGTATACGAACTCGCCAAGGAGTTCGGCGTCGAGAGCAAGGTCGTCATGGCCAAGCTCCAAGAACTCGGTGAATTCGTCCGTTCGGCGTCCTCGACGATCGAGGCGCCGGTTGTACGCAAGTTGACTGACGCACTGCAGGGGCCCGGCGGCAACGCCGGCAAGTCCGCTGCAAAGCCTGGCGCGCCCCGCAAGGCGGCGCCCGCGAAGCCCGCAGCGCCCTCCCCGGCCGCTGCGGCACGTCCGGCTGCCCCGAAGCCCGGCGCCCCGGCCCCCAAGCCGGCCGCCGCAGCCCCGGTGAGCAGCACCCCCGCGACGCCTTCCGCGCCGTCCGCCGGCCCGCGTCCGGGCCCGCGGCCCGCGCCCAAGCCCGCTCCGGTGACTCCGGTCCCCGCTGCGGAGTTCTCGGCTCCCGCTCCGGCCCAGCCCGCTGCCCCGCAGCAGGCCCCGCGTCCCACGGGCGCCACCCCCGGGCCCCGTCCGGCCGGCGGCCACGCCCGTCCGGCCCCGTCCGGCGGTCAGCGCGACGGCGGCCGCGGCGGCGAGCGCGACGGTGGCCGTGGCGGCGACCGTCCGGCCCGTCCCTCCGGCCAGGGTGCACCGCGCCCCGGCGGAGCCCGTCCGGCCGGTCCCCGTCCGGGCAACAACCCCTTCACCTCCGGCGGCTCGACGGGCATGGCCCGTCCGCAGGCGCCCCGTCCCGGCGGCGCCCCGCGCCCCGGTGGCGGTCAGGACCGTCCGGGCGCCCCGCGTCCGCAGGGTGGTCCCGGCGGCGCTCAGACCGGACGGCCTCAGGGTCAGGGCGGTGCCCGTCCCACTCCGGGCGGCATGCCCCGTCCGCAGGCTCCCCGTCCGGGCGGTGCCCCCGGTGGCAACCGTCCGAACCCGGGCATGATGCCGCAGCGTCCCGCTGCGGGCCCGCGTCCCGGTGGTGGCCCCGGCGGCGGTCGTGGTCCCGGTGGCGGCGGTCGTCCCGGCGGTGGCGGCGCAGGCCGTCCCGGTGGCGGCGGCTTCGCGGGCCGTCCGGCCGGTCCCGGTGGCGGTGGCGGCGGTTTCGCCGGCCGTCCCGGTGGCGGCGGTGGCGGTGCGGGTCGTCCCGGCGGTGGCGGCGGCTTCGGCGGTCGTCCCGGCTTCGGTGGACGTCCCGGCGGCCCCGGTGGCCGTGGTGGCACACAGGGTGCGTTCGGCCGTCCCGGCGGTCCCGCGCGGCGTGGTCGCAAGTCGAAGCGGCAGAGGCGCCAGGAGTACGAGGCCATGCAGGCCCCGTCGGTCGGCGGCGTCATGCTGCCTCGCGGCAACGGACAGTCCGTCCGTCTGTCGCGCGGTGCCTCCCTCACCGACTTCGCGGAGAAGATCAACGCCAACCCGGCGTCGCTCGTCGCCGTGATGATGAACCTCGGTGAGATGGTCACGGCGACGCAGTCCGTCTCCGACGACACGCTCAAGCTGCTCGCCGACGAGATGAACTACGTCCTGGAGATCGTCAGCCCGGAGGAGGAGGACCGCGAGCTGCTCGAGTCCTTCGACATCGAGTTCGGCGAGGACGAGGGCGGCGAAGAGGCGCTCATCCCGCGTCCGCCGGTCGTGACCGTCATGGGTCACGTCGACCACGGCAAGACCCGACTGCTGGACGCGATCCGCAAGACGAACGTCGTCGCGGGCGAGGCCGGCGGCATCACGCAGCACATCGGTGCGTACCAGGTCTCCTCCGAGGTCAACGGCGAGGACCGCAGGATCACCTTCATCGACACCCCGGGTCACGAGGCGTTCACCGCCATGCGTGCCCGTGGTGCGAAGTCCACCGACATCGCGATCCTCGTGGTGGCGGCGAACGACGGTGTGATGCCCCAGACGATCGAGGCGCTGAACCACGCCAAGGCGGCCGACGTGCCGATCGTGGTCGCGGTCAACAAGATCGACGTCGAGGGCGCCGACCCGACCAAGGTGCGCGGTCAGCTCACCGAGTTCGGTCTGGTGGCCGAGGAGTACGGCGGCGACACGATGTTCGTCGACATCTCCGCCAAGCAGGGTCTGCACATTGACCAGCTGCTGGAGGCCGTGGTCCTGACCGCGGACGCCTCGCTCGACCTGCGGGCCAACCCGGAGCAGGACGCGCAGGGTATTGCGATCGAGTCCCACCTCGACCGCGGCCGCGGTGCCGTTTCGACCGTCCTGGTCCAGCGCGGCACGCTGCGCATCGGTGACACGATGGTGGTCGGCGACGCGTACGGCCGTGTCCGGGCGATGCTCGACGACAACGGCAACAACGTCGAGGAAGCGGGTCCGTCGACCCCCGTCCTCGTGCTCGGTCTCACCAACGTCCCGGGTGCCGGCGACAACTTCCTGGTGGTCGACGAGGACCGTACGGCCCGTCAGATCGCCGAGAAGCGTGCCGCCCGTGAGCGCAACGCCAACTTCGCCCGCAAGGGTGTCCGGTTCTCCCTGGAGAACCTGGACGAGGCGCTCAAGGCAGGTCTGGTCCAGGAGCTCAACCTCATCATCAAGGGCGACGCGTCCGGTTCGGTGGAGGCTCTCGAGTCCTCGCTGCTCCAGCTCGACGTCGGTGAAGAGGTCGACATCCGGGTGCTGCACCGCGGTGTGGGTGCGGTCACCGAGTCGGACATCGACCTGGCGACCGGCTCCGACGCCATCGTCATCGGCTTCAACGTCCGTGCTGCCGGGCGTGCCCAGCAGATGGCGGAGCGCGAGGGTGTCGACGTCCGCTACTACTCGGTGATCTACCAGGCCATCGAGGAGATCGAGGCGGCCCTCAAGGGCATGCTCAAGCCGGAGTACGAAGAGGTCGAGCTCGGTACGGCGGAGATCCGCGAGATCTTCCGCTCGTCCAAGCTGGGCAACATCGCCGGTGTGCTGGTCCGGTCCGGCGAGGTCAAGCGCAACACCAAGGCGCGCCTGCTGCGCGATGGCAAGGTCATCGCGGAGAACCTCAACATCTCCGGTCTGCGCCGCTTCAAGGACGACGTCACCGAGATCCGCGAAGGCTTCGAGGGCGGTATCAACCTCGGAAACTTCAACGACATCAAGATCGACGACGTCATCGCGACGTACGAGATGCGCGAGAAGCCGCGAGGCTGACCCGTACCTCAACAGTCGGGGCCGGTCGACGGGTCGTATTTCCGTCGATCGGCCCCGGCCGTTCCGTGTACGGTTCTTGTGTCCCTGCCAAATGCGCAGGGCACGAACCCGAACCGGCGGGACATCCGGACATACATGTATGTGGGGACACTGTCCTTCGATCTGCTTCTCGGCGACGTACGGTCGTTGAAGGAGAAGCGTTCCGTCGTCCGTCCGATCATTGCCGAACTCCAGCGCAAATACGCGGTGAGCGTGGCGGAAGTGGGCGGTCAGGATCTCCATCGCAGGGCCGAGATCGGCCTCGCCGTGGTCTCCGGGGACACCGGACACCTCACAGACGTACTCGACCGGTGCGAGCGGCTGATCGCCGGCCGGCCCGAGGTGGAGCTGTTGTCCGTACGACGACGGCTGCACAGCGACGAAGACGATTGAGCAAGGCAAAGAAGGAGACGGACCAGTGGCCGACAACGCGCGGGCGAAAAAGCTGGCGGACCTCATCCAGGAGGTGGTGGCCGAGAAACTGCAGCGCGGTATCAAGGACCCGCGTCTGGGTACGCACGTGACCATCACGGACACCCGGGTCACCGGTGACCTGCGGGAGGCCACGGTCTTCTACACGGTCTACGGCGACGACGAGGAGCGGGCGAGCGCGGCGGCCGGCCTGGAGAGCGCCAAGGGCATCCTGCGTTCGGCGGTCGGAGCGGCGGCGGGGACGAAGTTCACCCCCACGCTGGCCTTCGTGGCCGACGCCCTTCCGGAGAACGCCAAGGCGATCGAGGACCTCCTCGACCGGGCGCGTGCCTCGGACGCGCGGGTGCGCGAGGCATCCTCGGGTGCCACGTACGCCGGTGGCGCGGACCCGTACCGCAAGGCGGACGCCGAGAACGACGAGGACACCGCCTCCGAATGACAGCGCAGAACAGGGCACCCGGCCGGGGGCGCGGGAGCGCGGCGACCTCGGACAAGGGTGGTGGTGGGCGACGGGAGGACGGTCTTGTCATCGTCGACAAGCCGTCCGGCTTCACTTCGCACGACGTCGTCGCCAAGATGCGCGGCATCGCCCGGACCCGACGCGTCGGCCACGCCGGCACGCTGGACCCGATGGCGACGGGCGTTCTCGTGCTCGGCGTCGAGAAGGCCACCAAGCTGCTGGGCCATCTCGCACTGACCGAGAAGGAGTACCTCGGTACGATCCGGCTCGGCCAGAACACCATCACGGACGACGCGGAGGGCGAGATCACCTCGTCCACCGACGCGTCCGGGGTGACCCGCGAGGGCATCGACGCCGGGGTCGCGGCCCTGACGGGGCCGATCATGCAGGTGCCGTCCAAGGTCAGCGCCATCAAGATCGACGGCAAGCGGTCCTACGCCCGGGTGCGTGGCGGCGAGGAGTTCGAGATCCCGGCCCGGCCGGTGACGATCTCGTCCTTCAACGTCTACGACGTCCGCGAGGAGGTCGCCGAGGACGGCACGCCGGTCGTCGACCTGGTCGTCTCCGTCGTCTGCTCCTCCGGCACGTACATCCGGGCGATCGCCCGCGACCTCGGTGCCGGGCTCGGCGTCGGCGGGCACCTGACCGCGCTGCGGCGGACCCGGGTCGGGCCGTACGGACTCGACGTGGCGCGGACTCTGGAGCAGCACCAGGAGGAGCTGACCGTGATGCCGGTGGCCGAGGCCGCCGCCTCCGCGTTCCCCCGCTGGGACGTGGACGAGAAGCGGGCCAAGCTGCTGCTGAACGGGGTGCGGCTGGACATGCCCGCCTTCCCGCCGGGGCCGGTCGGGGTGTTCGGGCCCGACGGGCGGTTCCTGGTGCTCGTCGAGGAACAGAAGGGCAAGGCCAGGAGCCTCGCCGTCTTCGCCTGACCGGCGCCCCGGCTGCCGGGGCCCATCGTGGAGCGGGCCCCCCTGTGCCCGCTCCACGATCCCCCCACCGATTTCTGTCCACCGGGCGCGATGAATTCACCCCAACGGGCAGGCGCTCGGAGTGAATCGGGGGTGCATTCGGGGGCGCTTTTACTCCGAGTGGGTTCGCGCTGATCATCTCCGACCTAATGTCGGATCATGGGAAGCGGGGACCGGGCAGCGCTGGTACGTATCTGCGATCCGGCCGGCCGGCAGCGTGGGACCGGATTCGTCGCCGACGACCGGGGCACGGTGGTGACCAGCCATGAAGCGGTCGACGGCCTCTCCCGGCTCGTCCTGTACGGAACGGACGGCCGCGACTGCTGCGTCGAGGCCGCCGATGTCACCGAACTGCCCGGCCTCGGCCTCGCCCTGTTGCGCACCGGGGGGCTCTCCGTGCTCGGGGTGGAGCCGATGCCGATCGCCCGGCGGGACAGGATCGATGCCGGCGCGTATGTGACCATCGCCGCCCATGGCCGGCGCGAGGCACGGGTGCTCGGCACGGCCCCGGTGACGTACACCGCGAACGGCCGCGTCCATCGGATCGGCGCCGCGCTGGAGCTGGCGCTCGGTACGGACGGCCGGGACGCGCTGCGGCTCGGCGGCGCGGCCGTGGGCGGGCCCGTCGCCGATCCGGAGAGCGGTGCGGTCATCGCCGTCCTCGGCCCCGCGCTGCGCGCCGGGCATCCCACCGCCGGGCTGGCGGTGCCCCTGCAGGTCGCGGGCGCCGACGGCGCGCTGGCCGCGCTGCTGAGACGCAACGCCACCGGCGTTCCCGGATACGGACGCGACCTGAATCTGGCGGGCGCCCTGTACCTCACCGCGATGTCGCTCGGTCCGGCGGACGGGCCGGTCTCCTGCCCCGATCCGGTCGAACGCCCCGACGTCGTCGCGGAGTTCACGGCCTTCACGGCCCCCGGCCGCCCGTCACCCCCGCCGCACGGGCCCGCCGTGGTCCTGGGCCTCGTCGGAGCGCCGGGAACCGGCCGCACCACCGAACTGGCCGCAGTCGCCGCCCGCCGGGCCCTCGGCTCCATGCCCGCACCCACGCTCCGGCTGCGCGGCGCCGATCTGCTGGCCGACGACACCTCGGTCGCCGACGCGATCGCCCGTACGCTCCGGCGGTCCTGCCGGATCGCCGGTGCCGCCGGTGCGCGGGGCGACCTGGCGAGCGCCACTCCGGAGCGGGTGGCCCGGCTGGCCGAGGAGTCCGGCAGCCCGCTGCTCGTCCTGCTGGACGGCCCCGAGGAGATGCCTCCCGTGCTGGCCCACGGGCTGGCCCGGTGGGCCGCGAGCACGGTCGACTGGCTGCGGGGGAACGGGGCGCGGCTCGTGGTCGCCTGCACGCCCGAGCACTGGGAGACGGCCGGTGCGCTCTGCCCGCCCGGCGCTCTGCACCGCCCTGCCAGGCCGGCCGGGCGGCTGCCGTCCGCGGTCCGCCTCGGCGACTTCACCGTGGGCCAGGCGCAACGGGCCCGGGAGCGGTACGCCGTCCCGCCGGACGCGCTCGCCCCCGGCCACGACCGCCACCCCCTCACCCTGCGCCTCCTCGCGGAGGTGCGCGGCGCACTGCCCGGGGATGTCGCCGGGCGGCCCGACACGGACGACGTATTCGGTGCCCACCTGGACCTGATGTGCCTGCGCGTCGCGGTCCGCATCGCCGCCGTATCGGGTGCATCGCCCGGGGGCACCGCGGTCCGCCGCCTGGCCGCGCGGGTGGCCGGGCAGATCCACGAGGCGGCCCGCCGCTGCCTGGGCCCCGGCCAGGGGGAGCTGGACGGGGCGGCCTTCGAGGAGGTGTTCCCCTGGCGTACGGGCTGGGCGTCGGCCGTCCTCACCGAGGGCCTCCTCGTTCCGGCGGGCACGGGTTACCGCTTCGCGCACGAGGAGCTGGGGGACTGGGTGCAGGGCGCCCACCTGGATCTGGACGCCGCGCTGCACGCGCTGGTCCACCGGTGGCACCCGGCGGAGAGGGAGGGGGAGAGGCCGACGTCGGGGCCGGTGACCCAGGCGGACCCCTCGGCTTCGGAACCACGCGTTCCGCAGCCGAGGAGGCCGCGTGCGGGGCGTGGCCAGGGGGTCGCGCCGGAGGCCGGGGCGGCGAAGGGGCCGCGTGCGGGGCGTGGCCGGGCGCCTGCGGTGGAGGCCGGCACGGCGAAGAAGCGGCGGGGCGGGAGCAGCTGCGTGCCTGCGACGGACGCCACGGCAGAGGCCGAAGCGGTGGGTGCGGGGCCGCAGGAGGGAATCGGTCGCGCGATCGAGCCGCGAGGCCGGGCGATCGAGCCGCGAGCGGGAGGCGGCCGGATGCCTCTGCGGGATGCCGCAGCGGCGGCCGGGCCGCAGGGGGAGCTGAGCCGTGTGTCCGCACCGGAGGCCGGGGCGGCGGCCGGGCCGCGCGTGCTGCCCGTGCCGCACCACCGGTCCGGCCCGGTGATCCAGGCCCTGCTGCTTCTGGGGCGCCGCCGGGGACCCGCCGCACTGGCGCACCGGCTGGCCGATCTCATCGAGGCCCTGGACCGGCTGTCGCCGGGGCCGGGGGCGGAGACGGGGATGCGTGCGGGCGTCTCGCATGACGCCCGCTGGTGGGCGGCCCATCTGCTCTCGGAGACCCTGCTCCGGGTGCCCTACGCCCGGTCCCATCTCGGGGTGCTGCGGCTGCTCGCCGACCGTGTCGTCCGGCGCGCGGACGGCGCCGGGGCATACGCCGCGTTCGGGCCGTGGTTCTGGCTGCGGCTCCGGCTGACCGAGGCGGACCGGATCGATCTGCTCCGGCGTCTGGTCCCCGCGGACGGCCCGCGCCGGGCAGATCCCCTTGGTGAGCGTGACCACACGTGTGACCCGCACGACGAGGGCGACGGCCGTGAGCGGTTCCTGGATGCTGTCGCGCGACGGCTCGTCGCCCAGCCCCGGACCGTGCAGCCACTGCTCTGCGGCTGGTTCACCGACGAGCGTCCGCTGCCCGCCGAGGAGGGGCTCGCGCCGCGCCCGACGGTGGCCGACGCGGCGCAGGCGCTGCTCTACGCCCGTCGGGAGCTGGCCGTCGACGACCTGACCGACGCGCTCGTCCGGGCCGCCCACCCCCGGGCCGAGGAACTGCTCGGCGCACTGGCCGAGGACGAGCCCTCCGCGCTGTGCCGCGCCGTCGACCGCTGGGCCCGTGACGAGGACCGGCCCGCCCGCCGGGCCGCCGCAGCCTCGTACGCGCTGGTCACCGCCGCGCACGTCACCCTCGATGCCGACCGCGGGCTGCTGCGCGGGGCGGCCCTCGCCCTGCTGTCCCGCCCCGGCGACGCCTCGCTGCACGGGGCCGCGCTCACCCTTCTCGTCCACGATCCGCAGAGCCGGGACCACTACCTTCCGCAGGCTCTGCGGGCCTTCGTCGCGGGAGACCCGCAGCTGCCGGCCGAGGCGCTCGTCAGTGCGCTGCTCTCCCATCCACGGCAGGTGCTCACCGCGCTCCGGGAGCGGCTGACCCGGCCCGACGACGGCGCGGGCGAGGCCCTGTGCTCGCTCGCCGGGATCGACGCCCCCGCGCTGGCCCTGCACACCGCCGGACTCGTGCGGGCGTACATCGACAGCCACCCGGACGACACCGTGCACGCCGCCGCGTACATCGACCGGCGGCTGGAGCACGGCCCCGCCGCCCGCGCCCTGCTGCTGCCCCTGGTGACCGGACTGCTGCGGGACCGTCCGGTGCCGCCGCCGGTGCGCGGCGCGCTCGCCGGGGTGCTCGCCGCGCCCGGCAGCCCCGCCTCCGGGCAGCTGCGGGGAGAGCTGCTGGAGGTCCTGCTGGACTTCGAGCAGGACGCCCACCGCGATCCGGCCGTGCTCGACGCGTTGCTGCGGGCCGCCGCGGCCGGCTCCGGTGCCCGTGCACCGGCCCGTACCCGCGCCCTGGTCCACCGCACCGGGATACTGCTGGTCCGTACCCCCGACGGCGCGGTCCGCTTCGACCGCGGACTGGTCGAACTGGCCCGAGACGTGCCCGGATTCGCCGCCCTGGTCACCGGATGGCTGGCCGACGCCCCACAGGAGTGGGTGGCGCTCGTCGGCCCGAGCGCGAGGCGGACGGTGGAGGCCCTGGCGAGCCCGAAAGCGATGCCGATGCGGGCCGCGGGGCGTGAGCATGGCAGTCTTAGACCTGCGTAACTAGCAATTTCATGTACACGGGTTCGGGCGAGGAGCGGTCACAGTGCAGCGCTGGCGTGGCTTGGAGGACATCCCCCAGGACTGGGGACGCAGCGTCGTCACCATCGGCTCCTATGACGGGGTGCACCGCGGACACCAGCTGATCATCGGGCGGGCCGTGGAGCGGGCACGCGAGCTGGGCGTGCCGTCGGTCGTGGTGACCTTCGACCCGCACCCCAGCGAGGTCGTACGGCCCGGCAGCCACCCGCCGCTGCTCGCCCCGCACCATCGGCGTGCCGAGCTGATGGCGGAGCTGGGAGTGGACGCGGTGCTGATCCTGCCGTTCACCGCCGAGTTCTCGAAGCTGGCACCGGCCGACTTCATCGTGAAGGTGCTCGTCGACAAACTGCACGCGGAGCTGGTCATCGAGGGCCCGAACTTCCGCTTCGGCCACAAGGCGGCCGGGAATGTGCAGCTGCTCACCGAATTCGGCGCGACCTACGACTACGGTGTCGAGGTCATCGACCTGTACGTGAGCGGCGAGGCGGGCGGTGGCGAGCCGTTCTCCTCCACCCTCACCCGGCGCCTGGTCGCCGAGGGCGATGTCGCGGGCGCCGCGGAGATCCTGGGCCGGCCGCACCGGGTCGAGGGCGTCGTGGTCCGCGGGGCGCAGCGCGGCCGTGAGATGGGCTTTCCCACAGCCAACGTGGAGACCCTGCCGCACACCGCGATCCCCGCGGACGGCGTGTACGCGGGCTGGCTCAATGTGAACGGCGAGGCGATGCCCGCCGCGATCTCGGTCGGCACGAATCCACAGTTCGACGCCACCGAGCGGACCGTGGAGGCGTACGCGATCGACCGGGTCGGCCTCGACCTGTACGGGCTCCATGTCTCGGTGGACTTCCTCGCCTACGTACGCGGGATGCTGAAGTTCGACTCGATCGACGACCTGCTCGTGGCGATGGCCGCCGATGTGAAGCGGTGCAGCGAGCTGGTCTCCGCGTACGAGCGCGGCTGAATCGCTCCTTCTGCGTGACCGGGGCCGGGACCGTTCTTCGACGGTCCCGGCCCCACTCCGCCGGACGGGCCTCAGATCACCGCGTCACGCCCGCGCCTTCGCCACCGCGTTCGCCCAGTGGCACGCCACCTGGGTCTGCCCGCCGCCCGCGAGCACCGGCAGGTCCTTCGTACGGCACGCGTCCGCGACGCCCGCCCGCTCCGCCTCGCCCGAGGCCAGTACCTGGCAGCGGGCGTGGAAACGGCATCCGGACGGCACCCTGGACGGGTCCGGCGGCTCACCGGTCAGAATCACCGGATCGGTCCCGGCCTCCGGGAGCACCGACAACAGCGCCTGGGTGTACGGGTGTTGCGGAGCGGTCAGAATCTGCTCCACCTCGCCCGTCTCCACGATCCGGCCGAGGTACATCACCGCGACCCGGTCGGCGATGTTCCACGCCAGGCCGAGGTCGTGCGTGACCACCAGTGCGGACAGGCCCAGCTCGTCCCGCAGCCGCAGCAGCAGGGCCAGGATCTCGCCGCGCACCGAAGCGTCCAGCGAGGCCACCGGCTCGTCGGCCACGATGAGTTCCGGCTCCAGCACGAGCGCGCCCGCGATGACGACCCGCTGGCGTTGTCCGCCCGACAGCTCGTGCGGATAGCGCAGGAAGAACCGCTCGGGGGGCCGCAGTCCCGCTCGCGACAGGGCCTCGGCCACCGCAGCCCGTTCGTCCCCCGCGTACCCGTGGATCCGCAGGCCCTCGGCGACGGCGTCGTACACCGTGTGTCTCGGGTTGAGTGAACCGCTGGGGTCCTGGAGCACCAGCTGGACCCGTTTGCGGTACGCCTTCAGCGCCCGGCTCGCGTAGTCGAGCGGCTGTCCGCCGAAGGTCACCCGCCCGGACGTCGGCGGGACCAGACCCAGCAGCGACCGTGCGAGCGTCGTCTTGCCGCAGCCCGACTCACCGACCAGGGCGACGATCTCGCCGGGCCGGATGTCCAGGTCGACGCCGTCCACGGCACGCGCCGGGGCGGCCCCGCGTCGGCCGGGGAAGGTGACCTTCAGCCCTTCCGCGCTGAGCAGGGGAGTGGTGGTGGTCATGGTGTGCTCCTTGCTTCCTCGGCACCCGGAAGGACCGGGGCCTCGGCCACCGCCCCCGGCTCCACCAGCACGCAGGCGGCCCGCCGCTCCGGCCCCGCCGCCCGCAGTTCCTGGTCCTGCGTGGCGCAGGAGTCCAGGGCCACCGGGCAGCGCGGATGGAACGTGCAGCCGCCGGGCAGCGCCGACGGGTCCGGCGGGTCGCCGGGCAGCCCGCGGGGCGCGAACCGGGAGGCCGGGTCGCCGATGCGCGGAAAGGCGCCGGACAGGGCCTTGCCGTACGGGTGGTGCGCGTTCTCGTAGACCTCGGACGCCCGGCCCTCCTCCACGACCCGCCCCGCGTACATCACCGCGAGCCGGTCGCAGGTGTCCGAGAGCACCGCGAGGTCATGGCTGATCATGATCAGGCCGAGGTCCTGCTCGGACACCAACTGCTCGATCAGCCGCAGGATCTGAGCCTGGATCATCACATCCAGCGCCGTGGTCGGCTCGTCCGCGATGATCAGGCCCGGATCGCAGGCGAGCGCCATCGCGATCATCACGCGCTGCCGCTGTCCGCCGGAGAGCTCGTGCGGATAGGCGTCCGCGCGGGCGGCCGGCAGTCCCACCTGCTCCAGGAGCTCACCGGCCTTCTTCGCCGCCCCGGCCTGCGTCGCCTTCCGGTGCAGCAGGATCGGCTCGGCGATCTGGTCGCCGATGCGGTGCACCGCGTTGAGGGAGTGCATCGCGCCCTGGAACACGATCGACGCCCCTGCCCAGCGCACCGCCCTGACCTGGCCCCACTTCATGGCGAGGACGTCCTCGCCGTTCAGCAGGATCTCGCCGGAGACCTTCGTCCCGGCGGGCAGCAGCCGCAGCAGCGCGAGCGCCAGTGTCGACTTCCCGCAGCCGGACTCACCGGCGATGCCGAGCTTCTGCCCGGCGTCGACGGTGAGGTTCACGCCGCGGACGGCCTGTGCTCCGCCCCCGTACGTCACCGTGAGGTCCCGTACGTCGAGAAGCGGCGGCCTCTTGATGTCGATGCTCGTCGTGCTCAACGGGTCACCCCCAGCTTGGGATTGAGGACGGACTCGACGGCACGCCCGCACAGCGTGAACGCCAGGGCCACCAGGGCGATGGCGATGCCGGGCGGTGCCAGGTACCACCAGTCGCCCGCGCTCACCGCGCCCGCCTCGCGGGCGTCCTGGAGCATGCCGCCCCAGGAGGTGATGGTCGGGTCGCTGAGGCCGAGGAAGGCCAGGGTGGCCTCCGTGAGGATCGCGCTGGAGATCACCAGCGTGGTCTGCGCGAGCACCAGCGGCATCACGTTCGGCAGCACGTGCCGGACCATGATGTGCCCGTGGCCGCCGCCCAGGGCCCGGGCGCGCTCGATGTAGGGACGGGACTCCACGGCAAGGGTCTGGGCACGGACCAGCCGAGCCGTGGTCGGCCAGGTCGTGACGCCGATCGCGATGATGACCGTCCACATCGAGCGGTCCATCACGGTGGCGAGCGCGATCGCCAGGACCAGGGTCGGCATCACCAGGAACCAGTCGGTGATCCGCATCAGAACCGTCGAGTACCAGCCGTGGAAATGCCCCGCGACGATGCCGACGACCGTGCCGATGGCGACGCACAGGAACGCCGCGAGCAGGCCGACCGTCAACGAGACGCGGGCGCCCCAGACCAGCAGGGCCAGCACACTCCGTCCGAACTGGTCCGTGCCGAGCGGGAATTCACCGCTCGGCGACTCCAGCGCGCCGCCGGGCGCGTCGGTGACGCTCTGCGAGTCGGAGCCGACGAGCTGCGGCGCGAGCAGGGCGATCAGCGCGATCAGGACGAGCGCGCCCAGCCCCCACAGTCCGCCGCTGTGATTGCGGTACTCCCGCCAGAACCGGGCGAGGGAGCGCCGCTTGCGCGCGCGGGCCAGCGCCCGCGGGTTCTCGGCCGTCCCGGCCTTCGTGGGCGTGGGCATGGATTCGGTCGTCATCGGCCCACCCGGGGATCGAGCAGCGGATACAGCACATCGGCAAGGGTGTTCGCCAGGATCACCGCAGTGGCGAAGACGAAGAACAGCCCCTGTACGAGGGGGAGATCGGGCACGCTGAGCGCCTGGTAGAAGAGGCCGCCGAGACCCGGCCAGGAGAACACCGTCTCGACCAGGATCTGCCCGGCGACCACATGCCCCAGGTTCACGAACATCAGCGTGAACGTCGGCAGCATCGCGTTCGGCACGGCGTGCTTGCGGCGTACGACATCGTCCCGCAGCCCCTTCGCACGGGCCGTCGTCAGATAGTCGCTGCCCATTTCGTCGAGCAGCGAGGAGCGCATCACCAGCAGCGTCTGCGCATAGCCGACCGCGACCAGCGTGACCACCGGCAGGACCAGATGGTGGGCCACGTCGAGGACGTGGCCGAGCCCGCTCCCGCCGCCCGATTCCATGCCGCCCGTCGGGAACATCCCGGGGATCGGCCCGATGCCCACCGAGAAGACGATGATCAGGAGCAGACCCAGCCAGAACGACGGCACCGAGTAGAGCGTGAGCGCGAACGCGGTGTTGAAGCGGTCGCTGAGGGAGCCGTTGCGCCAGGCGGTACGGGTGCCCAGCCAGATGCCGAGCGCGGTGTAGAGGACGTACGCCGTGCCGGTGAGCAGCAGCGTCGCCGGGAGTGCCTCGGTGATCTTGTCGATGACGGGGGCGTGGAACTGGTACGAGGTACCGAAGTCCCCGGTCAGTGCGTCGCCGACATAACTCGTGAACTGCTTCCAGAGCGGCTGGTCGAGCCCGAACTGGTGCCGGAGAGACTGGAGTTGTTCGGCGGAGACGCGGCGTCCGCCGGTCATCTGCTTCACCGGATCGCTGGGAATGAGACGGAAGAGGAAGAAGCTGGTGACCAGCACGGCGAACAGGGAGAAGACCGCACCCGCGATCTTCGCCGCGACGTACTGGACATAGGCCTTGGTGTTGCGCGCCCGTGGACCGCGGGCGGCCGACGGTCCGGCCGCAGCCGGACCGTCGCTGCCTGAACGTGTTCCCGCATTCTGGACGAGCGCCGGAGCGCTTTCAGCTGTCGTGACTCCTCCTCCCCGCACGCGGGGCGGCTTCTCACTCGGTTCCACGGAACCTCATGACGGCCAAGCCCTGACCGCTGCCCGTGGGCAGGATCCGAGTGTACGGTGCCGCTTCGCGAAGGCGGCGGTTTCCGCAGGAACCTGGGGATACGAACTTATTCACGGTCGTCCACCGTGTTTCGCCGGCGGGCGCCGAGGAAGATCCCGCCGGCGATGACGACGAGTGCGGCGACGACGATGCCGATGACGACACCAGTCGAGCCGGAGCCGCCGGACCCGCCGGAGCTGTCCGAACTGCCGCTGCCCGCCGGAACGGCCGACCACCAGCTCCAGTACCCGTCCTGGCCGTAGATGTTGCCCGCCGCCTCGGGCATCGTCGTGATCGACTTGATCTGGTCGGTGCGGTAGGCCTCGACCGCGTTCGGGTACGCGATGACGCTCATGTACCCGGAGTCGTACAGCCACGACTGCATCTGCTTGACGAGGTCCGCACGCTTGGCCGGGTCGTACTCGGCGAGCTGCTTCTTGTAGAGCTCGTCATACGTCTTGTCGCAGATGAAGTTGTCGGTGGTGGCGCTGGCCTTGGCCTTGACCGGCAGCGCGTCGCAGGTGTGGATGCCGAGGACGGCGTCGGGGTCCGGGTTGACGGACCAGCCGTCGAAGGCGAGGTCGTACTCACCGGCGTACCAGGGCACGGAGACGTCGTCGCGGCAGTCGACCTTGAGGCCGATGCCGAGCTTGCCCCACCACTCCTGGAGGTACTTGCCGATCGCCTTGTCGTTCGGGTCGGTGGCGTGGCAGAGGATGCGCAGGTCCAGCGGCTTGCCGTCCTTGCCGACGCGCCGGTCGCCCTTGAGCGGGTAGCCCGCCTCGTCGAGGAGCCCGGCCGCCTTGGCCGGGTCGTAGGCGAGGATCTGGTCGGCGGACGGCTGCCAGTGATACGCGGAGAAGCGCGGCGGGATGTAGCCCTGGCCCTCGACGGCGTGGCCCTGGAAGACCTTGTCGATGATGGTCTTGCGGTCGATGGACAGGAAGAGGGCCTGGCGCACCTTCTGGTCGAGCAGGGCTTTGTTGCCGTTGCCGAACTTCTTGCCGTCCTTGGTCTGCGCGCCCGGGTTGGCGGCCAGTGAGAAGAAGCGGCGGCCGGGGCCCTCGTTGACCTTGACGTTCTTCTCGCCCTTGAGGGACGCGGCCTGGGCCGGCGTCAGCGCCGGGGAGCCGGCGACGAAGGAGACCTCGCCCTTGCGCAGCGCGGCGACCGCGGCGTCCTGGTCCTTGTACGTCTTGAAGACCAGCTCGTCGAAGTTCGGCGCCCCGCGCCAGAAGTTCTTGTTGGCCTTGAGCTTCACATACTGGTCGACCTTGTAGTCGGACAGGACGAACGGCCCGTTGCCGACGATCGGGAACGCCGTGTCGTTGTTGAACTTGGAGAAGTCACCGACCTTCTCCCAGACATGCTTCGGGACTATCGGCACGTCCAGCGCGGCCATGGTGGCCTGCGGTTCCTTGAGCTCGATGACCAGCTGCGTCGGGCTGGGCGCCGTCACCTTCTTGAAGTTCGCGACGAAGTTGCCGTTGGCCTGCGCGGCGCCCTCGTCGGTCATCATCTTGTTGAAGGTCCATGCCGCGTCCTCGGCGGTGGCCTGCTGCCCGTCCGACCACGTGGAATTGGACCGGATGGTGTACGTCCAGGTCAGCTTGTCCGCCGACGGCTCCCACTTGGTGGCGAGGGCGGGGACCGCGTGGTTGTCCTTGGGGTCGTAGTTCGTCAGGAAGTCGTACATGAGCCGGCTGATGCTGGTGCTGATCAGTTTCTGCGCCAGGAACGGGCTCAGGGAGTCGACGCTCTGTGCGACGGCGACGGTCAGCGTCGACGTGCCGCTGTCGGCGGCCTGCGCCTGCTGCGGCGCGACACCGAGGGGCGCGCCCGGGACGACGGAACCGGCGGCCAGGGCCAGGGCCGCGGCGCCGGAGGCCAGGAGGACACGCAGACGTGAGCGTGGCTGGACGGAGCGTGGCTGGACGGAGCGTGGTGGAACTCTTTCGACCATGGTCAGGGACCTCGCGTCATGACTCGCACGGAGAAGGCGGGTTGATCTCTGGTTCGCCAGCTGGTGAAGCGAAGGTTTATCAGCGGGGGTCGAGCCGCGTCAACGGTCCTCGAAACGGCGTGTGGGCTGCGGGAATACACGGAGGGCCCGCACCATGGAGACGGTGCGGGCCCTCATTGGTTTAGACCTCTGTTGCCTTACTGCTGAGGCGCTGACGGCGGCTGCTGCTGCCATCCCGCGGGAGGAACGGGAGCCTGCGGCCCCGGCTGTGCCGGCTGACCGGGCTGCCCCGGCTGACCGGGTAGGCCGGGCTGCTGCTGGTGAGGCGGCGGCGGTCCGGCCGGGCTCGCCGTGGGCTGGGCCTGGGAGGGCAACGACTGCTGCCAGCCGTGCTGTTGCACTCCGGGTCCGGGCTGCGGCGGGTACGGCTGCGGGGGCTGCTGGCCGCCGTACGGCTGTTGCTGCGGCGGGTACGGCTGCTGCGGGGCGTACTGCTGCTGGCCGGGCATCGGCGGGGCGTACTGCGGGGGCGGGGTGGAGCCGCTCGACGTCCAGAGCCCCTGTTGCTGCTGTGCGCGCGCGAAGTCCTCGGCGACCATCGCGGAGAGATTGAAGTACGCCTCGCGGGTCTTGGGGCGCATCATGTCGAGGTCGACCTCCGCGCCGGCCGCCAGGTGCTCGTCGAACGGGACGACGACGACGCCGCGGCAGCGCGTCTCGAAGTGCTGCACGATGTCATCGACCTTGATCATCTTTCCGGTCTCGCGGACACCCGAGATGACCGTGATGGAGCGCTGCACGAGCTCCGCGTACCCGTGCGCCGACAGCCAGTCCAGCGTCGTGGACGCACTGGACGCACCGTCGACGGACGGCGTCGAGATGATGATCAACTGGTCGGCGAGGTCCAGCACTCCGCGCATCGCGCTGTACAGCAGGCCGGTGCCCGAGTCGGTGAGGATGATCGGATACTGCTTGCCCAGTACATCGATCGCGCGCCGGTAGTCCTCGTCGTTGAACGTCGTGGAGACCGCCGGGTCGACGTCGTTGGCGATGATCTCCAGACCGGAGGGCGCCTGCGAGGTGAAACGGCGGATGTCCATGTACGAGTTGAGGTACGGGATCGCCTGGACCAGGTCACGGATGGTGGCCCCGGTCTCCCGGCGCACCCGGCGGCCGAGCGTGCCCGCGTCCGGGTTGGCGTCGATGGCGAGGATCTTGTCCTGCCGCTCGGTCGCCAGGGTCGAGCCGAGGGCCGTGGTCGTCGTGGTCTTGCCGACACCGCCCTTGAGGCTGATGACCGCGATCCGGTAGCAGGACAGCACGGGCGTACGGATCAGTTCGAGCTTGCGCTGCCGCTCGGCCTCCTCCTTCTTGCCGCCGAGCTTGAAGCGGGCCGCGCCGGACGGCGTGCGGCTGCTCTTCGCCTTCTGCTTGCCCCGGACCAGCCGGTCGGAGGAGAGCTCCACGGCCGCCGTGTACCCGAGCGGGGCGCCGGGCACGGAACGCTCGCGCTGGTCGTGGGTGACCGGGGTCGGCCAGGCGGCCCCGGTGCGGGGGTCGACGGGCTGTCCCTGCGGCTGGCCCTGGCCCTGTGGCTGCTGCTGGGGCTGCTGGTGCGCGGGCGGCTGCTGCTGGTGCAGGGGTGGCTGTGGCGCGGCCTGCGCGGGGAGACGGGGTGCGCCCTGGACCGGCTGCTGTGGCGCCTGGGGGACCTGCGGTGGGAGCGGTGCGCTCGGCTGCGCGGGCCACTGAGGCGGCTGGGGAGTTTGCGGCGGCTGGGGTGCCTGAAGAGGCTGGGCAGCCTGAGGCGGTTGCGGGAAGCCGTAACCGCCCAGTGCCGGCGCCTGCTGCGCGGGCGGAGCGGGCTGCTGCGGGAAGCCGTAGCCGCCCTGGGGCAGTTGGGGTGCCTGCGGTGGCTGGGGCGCTCCGGTCTGCGGGAAGCCGTAGCCGCCCGGCCCCTGGTCGGCCGGGGCCGGGGCCGGAGCGGGTGTCGGTGTCGGAGCCGGAACGGGCCACTGCGGTGCCGCCTGGGGTGGGATGGGCTGCGGAGCGGCGGGCTGGAAGGCGGGCGGCAGCGGCGGCAGGGCGCCCTGTGGCGGCGTCGGGGACCAGGGGGTCGGCGCGGCGGGTGCCGGGGCGTCCTGCGGTGCGCCGGAGGGGGGTGCGTCCTGGGGCGCCGCATCCGTGACGGCGTCCGAGGGCGTGGGGCTCTCCGGTCCGTCGGCGGCACTGCTCGTGGCGACGTCCGGGGTTTCGGTGGGCGCCGCGGCGTCGGCGCCGGAATCCGTGGCGGTGTCGTCGGTCGCGTCGGCGGACGAATCCGCCGTCTGCGCGGAATCGGAACCGGAAGCGGGAAGAGAAGCAGGAACGGAAGCAGGAACGGAAGCGGGGACAGAGTCAGGGGCGGAAGCGGAACCGGGGGCCGCGCCCTCGTCCGTACCGTCGGCACCGGCACCGGCCTCCACGGAGCCCGCGTCCGAGCCGTCCTCACCCCCGTCCGTGTTCTTCGGCGCCTCCTCGCGCTCCGCGATCTCCCGCCTGAGAGCGGCGGGCGAGAAACGCATGGTCGCGCCGCTCTCCACATCGCCGCCCCCGAGCGGGTCCGTCATCCCGTCGGGAGCCGCAGTCACCGCCCCCTCCGCGGGAGCGGGCGAAGGAGCGGAGTCGCCCGCCCCGGACTGCACGGGCGCGGGCGGCGCCGGAGCCCAGTTGGGGTTGAAACCGCTCCCGGCCTGTGGCGCGGGCGCGGGCAAGGACATCGGTGCCCCGCTGGGTGGCGGAGGCGGCGCCAGGTGCGATCCGGCACCGCCCGACGAGTCTCCCGGCGTGTTCTGTGTGTACCAGGCGGGCGGGGTGTAGTCGATGGTGAACTCACCCGTCATCTCGGCGGGCTCCGCGTCGGACGACTCGTCGACGGGCCTGTGCCAGCCCCCGCGGATCTCGTCCCGATCGCCGTTCACTTTGCCTCCTGGTGTGGTCGAGCACCCTTGTGCCGTGGTGGGTGGGGGCGACCGATTCCGTCCTGCTAACCGCCCGGCTCTCCCCCCCCGGGAGACGCATCACCTGCCCGCAGGTTCTTCTGCCGCGCCCGGACCCACCCTAATCGTCATGGGGCCCGCTCCGGCAGGCCGTTCCGCTCAGCAGAAACCATCCAGTAGGTCACGAACCGTCCTCAAGTGCCCCAATAGGGCAGCGTGTACGATCCGAAGCGGTCAACTCTGCACACACTCAAGCGTGCTGAAAGGGTGGCCACCGTCTCCGGACAGCCACCCCCTCACCTGACCGCTGTTTATGTGAGGTCGAACTCACCGTCCCGTGCGCCCAGGACGAAGGCACGCCACTCGGCCTCCGTGTACCGCAACACGGTCTCCGGGTCCAGCGACGAGCGCATGGCGACTGCACCGCCCGGCAGATGCGCGATCTCGACCCGCTCCTCGACGTTCTCGGTCCCCGGTGCGCTCAGCCACTCCACATCCGAGATGTCAAGAGCGTAGAGCTCTTCCTTTTCCTGCTGGGTGCCCATGTCGGCGTCCCTTCGATCGAACCGTGTCGTTTCCCGGCCATCCTCCCCGGAAGCGGCGAGCCCGGGGCAGCGAACGGAACAGTATTCAATCCATCCGGCGAGCAGCGCCCAGCAGGCCGCTCTCGATATCGGTCGCGCTGGTCATCACCCAGTGGCGTTCGCTGCCCGCCACCCAGAGCGTGACACCGTCCGCCAGCGTGGGCAGGGCCTCGCTCTCGGCCCGGGCGAGCCCCAGGATCCGGCCGATCTGGTCCGCCTCGGCGGGCGAGACCCGCTGGATGCCCACGAGCGTCGACGCCCGCATCAACCGGGGCGCCACCGGGCTCAGATACGGCAGCAGCGTCAACACCGACTGCCACGGCGAGGACACCACCCGGCCACGGGGCGGGCGCATGCCGCAGTCGCGCACCACCACCACCGGGCTGCCCACGGTCGCTCCGGTCGGCGGAACCCGGCCCACGTCATGGAGGGAGATGCACTCAAGACCGGCACCCGCGGCCTGCGCCAGAGTGGTCCAGGCCTGGGTCCGCCCGGTCTCGACCGCCACCCGCGCACCCGTGGCTGCCGCACGCAGCGCCAGCACCTGTGCGGTCCACAGGCCGCCGATCAACAGGACGTCGTACGGTGCCGGGCGGTGGAACCCGATCATCTGCGTGCGCCCCTCGGCATCGCTGCCGATGATCACGCCGTCGTCCCCGACCGGCAAGGACAGTGCGCCCAGGTGCTCGGCCGCCAGGGTGTGCCCCGCGTGGCGGGGGCCGCGCAGTCCTCGCCTGAGCCCGGTGCGATTCGTCATCGTGCGCCTCCCAGCGGGAGCGTCGCCAGTACGCCCGGCAACTGCTCGCGGTCCAGCCGCACCAGGCCGACCTTCGCGTGCCGGGCGGCTTGCTCCAACGTCCTTCGCACCCCGACCAGTTCGGTATCGGATCCGCCGGTGATCCGTACGTGACCGGACACGGACACATCGCCCTGTCGTGAACCGCCCCGCACCGTCAGGCTGAAGGTCGTCGCATACGCGGGAACCTGGGTCAGCAGCGAGACGAGGCGCGGGAGAGGAGTCGCCCCCCGGCCCAACTCGGGCCAACGGTCCACCGCATAGGCGGTGTGCCAGCGGTCGTCGCACCGCCAGACCCTCGATGTCTCCATCGTCCGCCGCTGCGGCGCGGCATCCTGGCGTCCGGCGCGGGCCGACAGCATGGGATTGGCACAGGCGGATGTCGCCACGGCGGAGTGCAGCTCCTCCTGGTCCAGCACCACGGCCCGGAACCCGGCGCCGGTGATCCGGCTCGCCACATGGTCGGCGACCCGAACCAGACAGCGCTGAGCTCCGCCGATTCCGCCCCCGCGCGCCTCGACCGCCTCCCGGCACAGTTCCGGATCCAGTTTCACCGCCACCCAGGTCATCCGCACCGCGGGCGCCCCGGTCTGCTCCTGAAGGGGGGCGTAGGAGAGCCGCGCCGACGACTGCTGCGGCAGATGCTGCGCCGGAGCGGGGCGTACCTGCTGTACGAGCTGTGCGGACTCCAGCACGATGTCGTCCACCGAGAGGGCATCCCCCAGGAGGGACAGCGGGAGCGCCCGCGCACCCTGAGCCTGGCGGAGCGACTCACCGCCGGCCTCGACCCTGACGACAGCGGTCAGGAACGTGCCGTCCCCGAGCATGCCCACCGTGCGGCGGTCCCGGTCGACGTAGATGTACGGAGCGAATCCCGGCACATTTTCCGCCACCGGCGCCAGCTGCGGCTCCGCATCCATGGCGGGCGCCGCCGCGGTCCGCCTGCGATCGCGGAGGGAGAGTGTCGTCGACAGCCAGTCCTGCACGGCGCGCCCCCGGCGACGTACCACCGCGAGAAGCACCAGCAGACAGGCGACCGCGCCTGCGAGTACCAGCCAGATACCGCCGAGCACGGCACCCACCGCGGCGACCGCCAGGGCCGCCTCGACAAGCACCATCTGCCGCAGCAGCGGACCGATGCGACCGGTCCGCGAGATCGGCCGCAGAGTCGTCGCCGCAGGGGCGTTCACCGATGGCTGGGGTGCTGCGCCGGCCGGCTCATTGCCGTGTTGCCTTCGGGAAGTGCTGGACGCTCGATGGGCAGACCGCCCCGTGCGCTCGCGCGTCGCTGCACCCATCGCCGCATTGCCCCCTCGTGTCCCTGTTCACCGGTTCTTTTCACGGGTGTTGACCGGGCGATCACCCTAACCTGAGCAGTGACGGCCAAGCGCCAACAGGCATAGTAGGGGGCCCGGTCGGTGACAGTGGCCCACGGAGTGTGTGGCAACCTGGTCGCCCACGGGGGAAAAGGGGCAGCGGACAGATGGCATCACGGCGGGACGAACTCAACGCCTACACCTTCGCGAAGCGGAGGTTGATCGCACAGTTCCTGCAACCCAACCCGAGCGGCTCGGAGGAGGGTGCACCCCGCCCCCTGCGTGCGGTGATGCCCGGTGCGATCGTCGGCGTCGTCATCCTCGCGGCGTTCGGAGCCTGGGGGATGTTCAAGCCCGTAGCACCCCAGAAATGGGACACTCCCTACGAGAATGTCATCATCGCCAGCAAATCCACCACACGCTATGTGGTGTTGGAAACCGACGGCAAGACGCAGCTCCACCCGGTGCTGAACATGTCCTCCGCCAAACTCCTCCTCGCCCCGGACAAGGGCAAGGTCATCAACGTCGACGAATCGGTCCTCGACAACGGCAAGATCCCCCACGGCGCCACCCTCGGCATTCCGTACGCCCCCGACCGGCTGCCGGACAAGAAGGAAGCCGGATCGAAGAAGCGGTGGGCCGTCTGCGAGCGGCCCGGCGAGGGCGGCAGGGCCATCCAGAAGGCGGCGTTCGTCTTCGCCGAGCGCGAGCAGCAGAAGACCGAGGGCACGGAGCGGCTGCACGGCGGTGAGCTGATGTACGTCGAGGGACCGGGACCGGACAGGACCCGCTACATCGTGGACGCCGCGGGCAAGGCGTACAAGGTGAAGAAGGACGAACTGCTGCTGCGTACGCTCGTCGACCAGGACCGCGTCCCCCAGCGGGTGTCCGCCGCCTGGCTGGCCACGCTGCACACCGGAGACGAGATCGCCTTCCCGGCCATAGAGGGAGTTCCCGGCGCCGACGCGGGTGTCCCGGGGAAGCTGCAGCCCGACGTGAACAAGGTGGGCATGATCCTCGCGGCGACCTCCGGTACCAGGACCCAGCAGTACGTGGTCCTGCCGGGCAGGGTCGCCCCGGTATCGGACTTCGTCGCCAAGCTCCTGCTCAGCAGCCGCGCCCTGGTCAGCCTCGACCAGGACGGCAAGGCGAAGCCCGTCAGTGCCGGAGCGTTCGTGCCCGGTGAGGCGTTCAAGCAGGACATGGACTGGCCCACGAGCAAGCCGGCGCCCGTCAACTCCGCGAGCACCGCGCCCGGCAGCCGCAACACCGTGTGCAACGTTCTGCGCGGCGTCGCCACGAAGGACGGCACCAGCACGCTCAGCACGTGGGCGGGCACGAGCTTCCCCGCAACGCTCCCCACCGGCTCCAGCAGCGCCTACGCCACCCCCGGATCGGGACAGCTCTTCCGTCAGTTCAAGGGATCCAGCGCCGACTCCGGCCCCCTCTTCCTGGTCACCGACACCGGTCTGCGCTACGCCATGCAGTCCAACGGCGACAGCGTGCAGGACGACTCCGGCATCGGTGAATCAGGCTCGAAGGAGGAGAGGGCGCAGCGGCAGCAGGAGGCGCAACAGGCGCAGAACCGGCTCGGGTACAAGGACGTCGTGCCCGCGCCCATCCCGGCTGCCTGGTCCTCGTTCCTGCCCACGGGACCTCGCCTGTCGACCGGCGCGGCCCGCCAGCCGCAGGGTTCCTGAGGGGGCGTATCCACATGACGACGCACTCCTTCGCGTACCGGCGTCCGCTGACAGCCGCGGCCGCCACCGCCGTCCTCTTCGTCACGCTGCCGGTACTGCCCGCGGCGGCGGACGACTCCACCCAGTGCACCTTCCCCTCGAAGAAGTACACGGGCCGCCCCTGGGCGTTGCAGCGTGTCCTGATGGGCGAGCTGTGGAAGCAGTCCACGGGCAAGGGGGTACGGGTAGCGGTCATCGACACCGGCGTCGACGTCAAGAACCCTCAGCTCACGAAGGCCGTGGACACCGGGAGCGGCCGCAACTTCCTGGACAAGAACCTCAAGGACGACAACGGCGGCAAGATCGAGCGCGGCAAGGAGAACGGCACCACCGACACGGTCGGCCACGGCACCAAGGTCGCCGGAATCATCGCCGCGCGAGAGATGAAGGGCACCGGCTTCACCGGCCTCGCTCCGGACGCGACGATCATCCCGCTCCAGCAGAACGACGCCGAGGGCCACGGAACAGCCGAAACGCTGGCCGAGGCCATCAGCTACGCAACCGACGTCGCCCACGCGGACATCATCAACATCTCCCAGGACACGGCCAACGCCGTGAAGCCCGCGCCCATCCTGAAAGAAGCAGTGGACGCCGCCCTGGCCAAGGAGATCGTGGTCGTCGCCTCCGCCGGCAACGACGGGCTCGGCGGCAACATCAAGAAGACCTACCCGGCCTCGTTCGACGGCGTCCTGGCCGTGGCCGCGTCGGACCGCAACAACGAGCGGGCGGCCTTCTCCCAGTCCGGCGATTTCGTGGGCGTGGCCGCCCCCGGCGTGGACATGATCTCGACGGTCCCCGGCGGCGGACACTGCGCCGACAACGGCACCAGCTTCTCGGCCCCGTACGTCGCAGGAGTCGCCGCGCTCATCAAGGCCAAGCACCAGGACTGGACGCAGGAACAGATCGTCGCCCAGATCCAGCAGACGGCGGAACGCTCGGTCGCGGGCCACGACCATCTGGTGGGCTGGGGCGTCATCGACCCGGTGCGTGCCCTGACCGAGGACGACAAGCCCATCGAACACCCCGTCGCGAACGAAGGCGTGAGCAAGGGCGAAGCCCCGACACCGGCTCAACTCCACCTGGGCGAAACGGCGGACGAACGCAACGCACGCCTGGCGACCTACGTGGTGGTGGGCGGGGCAGTACTGGTCGCCGCGATCGCGGGCACCGCCGTGGCCGTGCGCGATTCCCGACGCCGGTCCAGGCGCCTGGGAAGCGCCGGCAACGCCTGACGAAGCCATCAGCCAGGGAAGGGTCTGCGGAAGTTACGTGATGGATAAGAGGGTTGGTCCTCTCGTAGCCAGTGGATAGAGTTTGTGGAATGAGGTCAGACTTGTTCACGCGGGTGCGATAGCAACGAGTGGCAGTCTGAGCAAACGGGGAAAACGGGGAGGGCAGGATCGTGAGCGATCCAGGCGGTGGCGGGGGAGGCTCGGGCAACCTCCGGCGTGGTGTTGGCGCGCTGGAGACGTTCAGGAGGCGTGTCAATACGCTCCTTGCGGATCTTGAGGGTTCGCCGGCCGGTAAGTCGAAGATTGCGGCGCAAACGGTTTCGCGCGCTGCTCTGAGTGGTCAGAACGCGTGCTTCGCGGAGGCGGACGGACTGTACACGCAGTACAACCGCGTCCACGAGGCGCTCGTCGCGCTCTCCAAGTCTCTCGGCGATCAGATCGAGTACTTGAGCCTCGGCGTGCACGCGGCGGCCGTCGGCTTCGACAACGTGGACGACGACGTGCGGCGCCGGTTCTATGAGATCCAGGTCCGCCTGGACAAGGAACAGGAGAAGACGCAGGCCGAGAAGGCGGACAAGCTTGAGCAGCCGCGCTCCGACAGCAAGACCGGCTCTGCCTACGACGACCTGGGTGATAGCTGATGAGTGACGACAAGAAGCCGGAACTGACTCCCAAGGAACAGCAGGCGCAAGACGAGCAACGCGTCCAGGCCCAGCTGATCGTCACTGACGTCAACCGGGAGGTCCAGCACGTCATGGAGTCCTTCGGCTTCGGGCGTTCGGGGCGGACTTCGTTCGAGGGCCATGAGCTCAACGCGATGATCGACCTGATCGAGAACTCCAATCCGGAGCACCTCGAAGAGTCGGGTCAGGCGCTCCTGAAGGCAAGGTCGGCCATCAACAAGGCCGCGGATGAGCTGGGCGACTTCATCAAGGAAGTCGACTGGGAGGGCGAGTCTGGAACCGCCTTCCGTGATTGGGGCAATGGTCTGGTCGCCCACGCCCTGAGCCTGGGCGATTTCGCGGAGGCGGCCGGGACACAGATCACGGTCGCGGGCACGGGCCTCGCATCGGTGCGCAAATCCCTGCCGCCGCGGGACAACCGCCTGGACCGCAAGTCCGTGGAGGACATCGAGGCCCCGAAGCGGATCGATGGCAATCCGGAGTACGCCGCGGCGGTGAAAGTCGAGAAGCATCGCCAGGAAGCCATCAACCAGGCGAACCGGCTGGCTTCGTACTACGCGGTTTCGGCCGAGACGTTGGCGGCGCAGGAGCCGCCGCGGTTCGAGAAGCAGCTTGATGTTGCGATGCCGAAGCCCACTGGCTCGAGGCGTGACAGAGACCATTTCGGGAGTTCGCAGTCTGGCATCAATGCCTCGATAAATCGCACGACGCCAGGCAGCTCGGAGCGCGTTGCCGTGGGCAGTGCTGTCAATACAGGTACTTCTGGTAGCCAAGCCCCGGCTGAGGTGCTCGGATCGGCGCCGGTGCTGGACAAGAGCACCTCGACAGAGATCGACAGTGTGGCCATGCCACCGGTTACCGTGACCGAACCAGGCCCAGCTCCGGTCCCTTCGGTCACAGGCCCCGCCGGACCAAGCGGAGTATCGACTCCTCCCGTGGCGAATGGCTTTGTGAACGCGCTGACAGGCAGCTCGCGGCGGTCCACGGGATCAACCGGTATACCCAGGGCAATTGGCCAGCCCGGAGGGGGCGGGGCCAGATCCGGTGGCTCCGCAGGTGGTGGCCCTGTTGCGAATGGGCGTCCAGCACCCATGGGCGGCACCTCGGGTGCAGGCACACCCGGGCGCTCTGGCGGGAGCCAGCCGCCTGTCGCAGGCAGACCCGGTGTGACTGGCGGCAGGCCTATGACAGGAGGCCATGCCAGCACGGCCGGATCTTCCGGCCCGCGTGCCGGCCGAGCAAACGGCATCGTTGGTGGGGCGCCGCAGCGTGCCGCTAGTGGCACGGGCACGCCTGTCGGGGCTCGTGGTGTTCCGCGCGGAACGGTCATCGGTGCCGAGGGAGCGGCTCGAGCGCGCGGCTCTGCCAGTGGCACAGGTCAGCGGGGAGTTGTCGGAGCAGGCGGAGCGAGCAGCAACCGTCCTGGTGGGCGAGGCACTCCCAGCTCGAACGGCGTCGTGGGTACTCCCCGCGGCGGCGCTCCGGGGTCTAACTCGGGTGAAAGGGGTTTTACCGCAGGTGGTGCGGGTCTGGTGCGTGGACCTGCACGTCGTCGGGACTCTGACGATGAGGACCAAGGCAGCGGCTCGACCCGTCCCGACTACCTGACAGAAGACGAAGAGACTTGGGCTGCCGGGCGGCGTGGAGTCGTACCTCCGGTGATCGAGTAGGTAGAGGGAAGGTTCGGAAGTCAGGATGACAGCAAGAATGAACCAGACCCGGAAGTGCATCGCCCCTCAAGGCCTGAGGGGACGTCTGGTCGGCACTTTGGCTGTGGCTGCTGCTTGGAGTGTGGGCTTGGCCGGGGCAGCTCCGCCAGCCGTTGCTGCAGACGTGCAGTCGAAGCAGTGGTACCTCGGACCTATGCATGCCGAGGAGATGTGGAAGATCGCCACTGGCGAAGGCATCAAAGTGGTTGTCATCGATACAGGGGTTAACCCTTCAACGACGTCGCTAAAAGGGCAGGTTCTCAAGGGACTTGACGCTACGGGTGTCGACGGAGATGAGACTGATGACTATGACGGACATGGCACCACCATGGCTGAATTGATCGCGGGAACAGGTCGAGGCGGAGGCTTGAAGGGGCTGGCTCCGGGGGCAAAGATTATTCCGATGAGGATTTCTGATACCCAGTTCCAGAATAAGCATTCAGTGAATGCCAATGATACTGCGGATGCGATTCGTGCCGCAGCAGACAGTGATGCGCAGATCATCAGCATGTCGTTCGGCAGTGAGTTCCCGGGGCGGAAAGAGCGAGAAGCTGTAACGTACGCACAGAGTAAAGGGAAACTCTTCTTCGCGCCTGTTGGCAATGAAGCCAGGAAAGGTAACAAGGAAGAGTACCCCGCCGCATATCCAGAAGTTGTCGGCGTTGCTGCTACTGACCGACTAGGCAAAGTGTCTGATAGCTCCGAACACGGTGATTTTGTGGATATCGCCGCACCCGGAGATGATTTGCCATTCTGGTGCGACCAGAATTTCGAGCGATATTGTCAGGGAAATGGCGGAACCAGCGCTGCAACTGCCATCACGTCAGCCGCCGCCGCCCTGATCTGGTCCGCCCACCCCGACTGGACGGCCAACCAGGTTCTCAACGTCCTCTTTGATACGGCTGGACGAGGCGACTGGGAGAAGGGCACTCTCAGTAACTACCTCGGCCACGGCGTCATCCGCCCGGCCGTCAACATCCTCAAGGGCAAGGGCAACCCCGGCGCACCGGACATCAGCCCCCTCACCAAGGAAAAGACGTCCGGCTCCTCGACCTCCCCCGCCCCGTCTGCACCAGCTTCGTCACAGCCCGAGAAGAAGGAAAAGGCTGACGACGCCGTTATGGCAGGCTCCAGCAAGGAGAAGGACGACGGTACTCCGCTCGGCCTGATCATCGGCGGAGCGGCAGTGGTAGTCGTGCTCGGCGGCGGAGCCTTTGCGCTCGCCCGTAAGCGCCGTACCGCCTGACTGGCCGTCGGTTCTTCATCCGTACCCCCCGGCGATTGAAGCCGGACCGAATAAGAGCACCAGGAAGGAAGCCGAAACCATGGCTGATCAGAAGCTCTCAGATGCCGCTCTCCTCAAGCTGGAGGGTGAGCTCTCCACGCGGTTCGATTCAGTGAAAGGCCAGCTGAAGACGCTGCAGGCGACGATCGACAGTCTGGAAGGCGCTTGGAAGGGCATCGGCGCCGGCGCCTTCAACACCAAGCAGGAAGAGGTCAATCGGAAGATGGTCAGCATCGCCCATCGGCTCCTCAATTTCCAGGAGGCCATCAAGGCGGCGCGAACCATTTCTGGTAACACCGAAGACGAAATCAAGCAGGCCCTCCAGGGCGTCGACGTCGTCAGCGGCTACTCGGGTGACGCGACGGCGGAGGCCAGGACCTCGAACCTCAACAACTTCTGATCCTGCCGCGACCGCACCACGCACGAGGCAGTCACACCAAACCTAGATAACACGGGAGGACCGCATGCCGAACAACAACGACGGCACGATGGTTGTCACTTACGCGAGCCTGGACCTGGCCGCCGGGGCTATTGACCGGCAGAGCAAGCAGCTCCAGGAGGACCTTGCGTCCATCAAGCGGATGATCGCCAATGTGTCCGAGCTCTGGGTGGGCGAAGCCAAGAGTGCCTATGACACCGCTCAGCAGGGCTGGGACAACGACGCCACGGGGATTCACACCGCCCTGAGCGAGATCTCCAAGAAGGTGCGCGAAGCTGGTGCTGCTTACCATGCCGGCGACAAGCGGGCGAGGGCCAACTTCGAGTAGAACTCGGCAGCACACAGGTCAGGGTGGGCACGCACGGGAGGTGCCCACCCTCACCTGTGTCCCGAACACCAAGCCGGGCACAGCGCAGCGCCCTTGCCACGAGGCAGGGGCGCTGTCACCAGACCCCGGAGCAGCACCATCCCCGTCTCAGATCCTCAGCAGGTAGGCGGCGAGAGAGTTGATCCCTGTCAACTTGCGGGCATAGCCAGGGTGGTTGGCTCCGGCCGCACCAGGCATCCGACGCTTCCCGGGCGCAGGGAAACCAGCTGGATCGCACGGTCGGGAGTGCGCAGCGACATCCGGAACCCGCCGTCCACAGCGGTGACCTGGGCACTCCCGTCGTCGTGCGCGAGGCCCCACGCGGCGACACGGGCGTCGGGCTCGCCGCTGTCGGTTTCGAACTGCTCGACCACGGCGAAGAGGCGGGGTGCGGTGGCTTCGACGAGGGCCCGGATCTCGTCGGCAAAGCGGTCAGGATTGCCTGTGGGGGAGGAAGGTGGAGATACGTTAGCCATGCGAAGCCTCCTGTCAGTGGGAGGAGTTGGGCGGCATTGGTAACGCAGCCGGTGTGGGGATAGGTGTATCCCTTTCACGGGGAGAGTTTGAATATTCCGTCGTGTGAGTGACGGATGGAATACCTGCGCGAATGGAGGTGGGTTCGGGTGGCGCGAGAGATGCCTCGACTCTGCGGCAGCGGCGCCTGGCAGCCGAACTACGCAAGCTGCGGGAGCGGGCCGGACTCACGTCGATGATGGCTGCGGCGTGCGTCGGTGTTCAGCAGGCGAGAATGAGCATGATCGAAGCTGGGCGTTATGCGGTGAGTGCTGACCGAGTGCGTGCCATGGCGAACAGTTATTCATGCGATGACGCCGCTCTGGTGGATGCCATGGCGGAGATGACAGGCGGCCGCGAGCGCGGCTGGTGGGACGAGTACCGCGAGCTGCTGCCTGCGGGACTGATCGAGGTCGCGGAGTGTGAGAACTGGGCGACCTCGATGCGTGTGGGGGTAGTCGTCTCCATGCCGGGACTGGCACAGACACTGGAGTACGCGCGAGCAGTGTTCAGGCAGAGTGTTCCGCAGTTGCGACCCCATGAAATCGAACATCGCGCTTCTTTCCGAGTCAAGCGCCAAGCGGTGCTCTTCCGGGAGGTCACACTTCCCTACACCGCCATCGTTCATGAAGCAGCGCTACGCATGCGGTTCGGTGGACCTGAGGTCACTCGCGCGCAGTTGCGTCACATGGCCGCGATGATGGAGCAGGGCAACGTCACGATCAGAGTGATTCCCTTCGAGCGCCAGGATTTCCCCGCTGCTGGGCGGCCGATCACCTACGTCGCCGGGCAAGTTCCGCAGTTGGACACCGTTGTGCTGGATTCCGATCACGGTTGCGATTTCCTCGATGCTGAGGCGCAGCTTGCGCGCTATAGATCTGTCCTGGACCGCATGGAGAGCTGCGCGCTCAGCCCCGCGCAAAGCCGGGACTTCGTCCATAAGATTGCTGGAAGTCTCTGAGAGGCCATTTCATGTCCGAGTACAACTGGCAGAAGTCCTCGTACAGCACCGAGGGCGCGAACTGCATCAATGTTGCCGGCGCGTCTGATAGCACGTTCCGACTGCGAGAGAGCGACGAGCCAAACGTCATACTCATTGCCAGCAGCGTCGGCTTGTCCGCACTGCTTGAGTCGATCAAAGCTGACCAGGTCACCCGCGCATAGCGCAGGGGGACAGGGCTTCTCCGTAATGGCCCCTGCCCATAGCTGTCTGCCGGGAGAGACGGCTATGGGCAGGGGCGTCAGGCCGTGCAGCGAGAGCCTTCTTCACTGTTGGTACGAAGTGAAGAGTGAAGGCCTTGATGTGCTTGCGGCGTTCGGCGACGTCGTTCGACTGGCGGCTGATGGTGATCTGCACGACGAGGTGGTCCGCCGTCGGGGCCACGCAGCCTGCACTGACCATGGCGTTGTAGTCGCCCACCGCACCTAGCCCCTGTACGGATCCGAGTAGCCGGGGGCGAGATTCCCCCCGGCTACTCGGATCTTCGCGCCGCCCGTTTTGCCGAACGTCACCAACCTAAGGTGAACCCCACCGGCCCGTCCCCGAACGGAACACGCCCTGCGCTCCGCCCGGCCGTGCATCACTTGAAGCGGGGCAGCTTGTCGGGAAGCTCTTGGGCTTCCTGGCACTGTTGAATTTTATAGTTGTGCTTCAGTAGTTGATAGGAAAAGTCGGTGACCGCCTGCCGCAACTCCATTCCGCTTGCCCGGGTTTCACCGATTGCCCTGGACTCCACGATCAATGCATAGGTATTTCGCGCCTCTTCGGGCTTCTTTCCGGGCGGCGTACAAGGGACGTACATGGAAACATCATCCGGGGATGCGATCACGCTGACGGCTCCCGCTCGCACCTCGAACTTCCCTTCCTCCCGACCGTGGCCGTAACCTTCTCGCCAGTCGTCAAAGGAGGCGTCGTGCACCAATCCATCACCGGAAATGATTGAGTCCTGGCTGCGAGTCTTGACGTTGCAGGAGAAGATGAAGCTCTCCTTGAACGGGGAAACTTTTCTTGCGCGTTCGTGAGCCGTCATCGTACTCGGAAGAATTTTGGCCACTATCCCCCGATCAATTGCGCCCGAACACACCTTGGAAGGCAAGCGGTCAACTCCCTTGGTGAAAATCTCCACATAGCCGAAAAAGCCCACAGCCAGGACAGCCAGGCCCAGAACGACTTGAATGACCGTTCTTTTCTCCATACTCATTGCGGCAACCCCATCTTCACTCTCACGAGCTGGGGCGGGCATGACTGTCCTCCAAAACTTGGTCACTCCGCGTCCATCCTTCATTGACTCCTTCCAGAATCAACATATCTGTAGAATCACCAGGCAGCTTTGACTCATGCACGGAAATTGCATTACGTGCTGAATCCTGCGTTTGCACTACGGCTGAATCCTGCGCGTGAGCAAGCCCCTTTCCTGATGCGTACAGGGAAGCGTCGAGTGCACTCTCCTCCTCGCGTCCGTCCATCAGCCGATCGACTGCCATACTGATGATTCCACCGAAGAATCCGCCGCCTGCCGCTCCCACCATTGCGCCCGACAGGTTCTGAGGTGCCAGCGCCACAGCCCCCACTCCAACACCTGCAGACGTGATGGCCTTGTAGAGGTCACCTTGACTCTTGAGGGCCTCGTTCTCACTCTTTTCAGATTCCAGCTTTCCTGCAATCGCAGCGTCGGCAACCGAGTGACCCACGATTCCCTCAATAAGTCCGGCATTGGTGGCGACCGCCTTGATCGCAATGTTCGGATCACCATCAAAAAGAGAAGGATCCGAGACATGAGCCTCAAGGAGGCTACTGGTGTAAATCGACTCACCCAATCGAATCGCAGCTCTCCCGTCTTTATCGCGAGCAACCTCGTAAAAAAATCTCTCACTATCCACTCTTTCCAATCCGGGCGGGTCGGCACTGTTGGAAAGGAAAATCGAGTCGGACCGTTCCCCTGTCAGGGCTTGGCTGATCTCAGGCATATAGGCAGAAGCCATATGGTGTAATCCATGTGATTCGAGATGTGGGCGCAGGCATCCACCAGCGACTGCAGTTGCTTCTCCCACTTCTTCTGCACCTGGTCGAGGCCACCACCGAGCTCGAACTCCTGGGAGGTGAGATCCCTTGCGGCGGTCTGACTGCTGGACCACGCGTCCCGGCCGTGCTGTGCAAGGTCCTCGAACAGTCTGAACGCGCTGTCGCCGACAGCAGCCAGAGGTCCTGCTGATCGACCTTCAGGTCGCCCTGCTTGCTGCCACTGCCTGCAGGTCAGGCTGTGTTGAGCTGCATCTGCGTGCTGTTCCTGTCGGCCACGTCGGCCTTCAGCTGCTCCCACTCGGCCCATGCCATGCGCGAGAACCCTTCGGTGTGTGCCCGGAGTACCGGACATTCGGAATCTCTTCTGTCCTGTGAACGGCAGCCGCAGCAGTGGCCGGCTGCCGGCGCCAGAGGCGCGGAGAGCGCGAGAGTACGTGCCGGGCGGGAACAGGCACACCGGCCTGCCCCGCCCACCGCGCATGCGGCGCTACCGCTCCGCCCGCCCACCGCGCAGGCGGCCCTACCGCTCCCCGGCCATGAGCCCGGACTGCACCAGCGGATTCCCCCGTCGCCTCGTGACGAAGACCCCGCGCCCCGGAGGCATCGGGCGCGGTCGTACGTTGCCGAGGACGTCCCCCTCGATGGGGTCGCCGGAGAGCATCAGGCCCTGCGCGCCCAGCTCCATGATGCGCTGCATGAACGGCTCGTACAGGGCCCGTCCGACGCCCGCCGTGCTACGGGCGACGATGAACCGGACGCCGACGTCACGCGAGAACGGCAGCATCTCCGTGAGCTTGGCCAGCGGGTTTCCGCTGGACGTGGAGACCAGGTCGTAGTCGTCGATGACCACGTACACCGTCGGACCGCTCCACCAGCTGCGCTCGCGCAGCTCCTGGGCCGTGACGTCGGGCGACGGCGTACGGCGCTTCATCAGGTCGTACAGCGCGTCCATATGGTGCTCCATGTTGTTGGACATGGGCACGTACTCCGCCAGGTGCGTCGCAGGGGTGACGTCCAGGAGCGCTCGCCGGTTGTCGATGACGAAGAACTTGCAGACGTTCCCGTCGTACCTCTCGGCCAGCTGCTTGATGAGCAGTCGCAGCAGGTTGGACTTGCCGGACTCGCTCTCGCCGAACACCAGGAAGAACGGGTCGCGCTCGAAGTCGAGGAAGACCGGCTCCAGGTTGTTCTCGTCGATACCGAACGCGACGCCCCGCTCCGGATGCGCGTGGCCCGCGGGCAGTTCCTGCACCGGGAGTTCGCGGGGCAGCAGCCGGACCGCCGGGGCGGGCGCAGCGGTCCAGTGCCGGGCGACCTCCTGGTTCATGGCCGCGGTTGCCTCGGAGAGGTCGCTGTCGGAGTTGATGCCGTCGATCCGCGGTACCGCGGCCATGAAGTGCAGCTTCTCGGGTGTGAGGCCACGACCGGGCACGCCGGCCGGCACGTTGACCGCGGCCTTGCGGTCCAGTTCGGAGTCCATGACGTCGCCGAGCCGCAGTTCGAGCCGGTTCATCAGGTGGTCCTTGAGGTTGGCCCGGACCTCCATGGAGCGCGACGCCGTGACGATCAGGTGGATGCCGTAACCGAGGCCGCGTGCCGCGATGTCCACGGCCGCGGCTTCCAGGCCCTCGTAGTCCGAACGGAAGTTGCCCCAGCCGTCGATGATCAGGAAGACGTCGCCCCAGGGCTGGTCCGTGGCCGAGATGTCGCCGCGCGCCCGCAGCCTGCGGAAGGTGGCGATGGAGTCGATGCCCGCGCTGCGGAAGTACTCCTCGCGCCGCGCCATGATCCCGTACACCTCGGAGACCGTACGGCGCACCCGCTCCGGGTCGAGCCGGGAGGCGATCCCGCCGACGTGCGGAAGACCGGAGACCGAGGCCATGCCGCCGCCACCGAAGTCGAGTCCGTAGAACTGGACCTCCTGGGGCGTGTGGGTGAGTGCGAAGCCCGCGATGAGGGTGCGCAGCAGCGTGGATTTGCCGGACTGCGGACCACCGGTGATCTGCATGTGGCCCGCCGCCCCGGAGAAGTCCCGGTAGAGCGTGTCGCGCCGCTGCTCGTACGGCTTGTCGACCACGCCGAGCGGTACGACGAGGCGGCCGGAACCTTCGAATCCCGGCTGGGTCAGCCCACGGCCCTCGACCGCGGAGAGACCCGGCAGGAGCTCGTCCAGCGACGGCGGGTTGTCCAGCGGAGGGAGCCACACCTGGTGCGCGGAGGCCCCCCGGCCCTCCAGTCGGCGCACGATCACATCGAGCACCGTGTCCGCCAGGGCGTCGTCGTCCGGCGTACGCGCGTCGGGTACGGAGGTTTCCGCCCGCGGGCTCGGCTGTACATACTGCACCGGCACCGGAGCCGCCGTGAACACCACCGGCCTGCGGTCCACCGGCAGGGGGCCGGAGGATACGGTCGCCTCGGCGCCCGAGCGGTACACGCCGGAAACGTACGCGGCCTTGAAACGCACCATCTCGTCCGTGCCGTACTTCAGGTAGCCGGAACCGGGGACGTTGGGCAGATGGTAGGCATCGGGCACACCCAGCGCCGCCCGGGACTCGCCCGCCGAGAACGTGCGCAGGCCGATCCGGTAGGACAGATAGGTCTCCAGACCGCGCAGCCGCCCCTCCTCGAGGCGCTGCGAGGCCAGCAGCAGATGGACGCCCAGCGAACGGCCGATGCGTCCGATCTGTACGAACATCTCGATGAAGTCGGGCTTGGCCGTGAGGAGTTCGCTGAACTCGTCGATGACCAGGACGAGGGAGGGGATCGGCTGCAGCGGGGCGCCCGCGGCGCGTGCCTTCTCGTAGTCGTGGATGTTGGCGTAGTTGCCCGCGTCGCGCAGCATCTCCTGCCGGCGGTTGAGCTCACCGCTGATGGAGTCGCCCATGCGGTCCACCAGCGTCAGATCGTCCGCGAGGTTGGTGATCACCGCTGCGACGTGGGGCATCTGCGCCATACCGGCGAAGGTGGCACCGCCCTTGAAGTCCGCGAGGACGAAGTTGAGCGTCTCCGAGGTGTGGGTGACGGCAAGGCCGAGCACGAGCGTACGCAGCAGTTCGGACTTGCCGGAACCGGTGGCGCCGACGCACAGGCCATGCGGTCCCATGCCCTCCTGCGCCGCTTCCTTGAGGTCCAGCATCACGGGACTGCCGTCCTCGCCGACGCCGATCGGGACGCGCAGCCGCTCCGCCTGGGAGCGGGCCCGCCAGGTCCTGCTGACGTCGATCGAGGCCGCGTCACCGAGGTTCAGCAGATCGGTGAATTCGAGATTGGCGAGCAGTGGCTCGTCCTCGTCCCCGCCCGAGGCCGCACGGAGCGGCGCCAGTTGCCGGGCCAGTGCTTCGGCGGCCTCTTGGCTGAGCAGGTCGGGAAGACCGTCGTAGACCAGCCCGTGCTCGGACTCCAGTTGCAGTGATTGGGGGTGCACGACGACGGACAGGCCGCCGCGGGCCCCGTTGACCTCACCCGGTACGACCTCGACGACCGTCACGCCCTGCAGGCCCTCGGCCGCAGCGAGCGCCGACACCGGCGATACGGACCGGCCGTCGAGCACGACGACGACATGAGGCTGGTCCATGAGCGGTTGGCCGTCGGGCTGGAAGCGCGGCCGGCCGTCGAGCCGGCCCGCGAGCATCTCCTCCAGCTCCGCGACGTCGGTGGTGATCAGACGGCGGCTGCCGGCACCGTCGACGGAGTCCGTGGCCTGGACGTGCGGAAGCCACTTCGCCCAGTCCCAGTGCGGGGCGGCGTCCTGACCCGTCGCGACGGCGATGACCAGATCCTCGGGGGAGTGCAGCGAGGCGAGCGCACCGACCATCGCGCGGGCCGTGGAACGGACGGACTCCGCTTCGCCGCTGATGGTGAGGTGGTAGAAGGCGCGCAGCGAGACCGCCATGGGCAGGCCGTCCAGCGTGCTGTGGGTCGTCAGGAACTGCTGCATCGCCCCGGCGGTCAGCGGCTCCAGCTCATCGACCGGCGCGGTCTCGGGCGTGATCAGCGGCGTGGCGAGTTCCTGAGTGCCCAGGCCGATGCGTACCTGCGCGAAGTCGGCGTCACCGACACGGCGCTCCCACACCCGGCTGCCCTCGGCGACAAGCGCCCACAACTGGTCCGGGGACGGGTGGAGATAGAACTGCGCGTCGCGCTGTTTACGGGCTGTCTTCAGAACGGCGCGTCTTGTCTGCGTCAGATACTTCAGATAGTCGCGCCGCATGTCCGCGAGCTGCCCCTGGGTGCCCTGCCGGAGGCGGACGATCATCGCAATGGCCATGGCGACCGTTGACGCGATCATGATCATGCCCATGATGCGCATGATCGGATTCGGAGTCATGAAGAAGAAGACGACGGAGCCGCCCATGCCGAGCATCGGCAGCAGCTGCATCATCATCCCCTCCTGCTGACCACGAGGCAGCTCGGGCGGGGGTTGCAACTGCACCTGCTCGTCCGGCACTTCGGAGGGCAGAGCCCGCGGTGCGCGCTTGACGACAATCTGGCTCACAGCTCACCAATTCCCTTGCCGGACAGAACTGTTCGTATCGGCGCCCCCGTGGCGACGGGCTCCATCCGCGGGAGGATCCTACTGGCGTGCGGGATGACCAGGGAGCGGTAGGGTGTCGCGACGCGTGTAAGCATCCGCTAACTACCGCAAGGAAACGGGCATTCGGAGCGCGAGCGAGGCCAGCGGCCCCGGGGTTCGTTTCGGAAGAACGATGAGGGGGAGCAGCAGGTGACTATGACGGCCCAAGCGGCAGCCACCGGATCCGGTCGGCCGGGTCCCGGAGTTCCGGCCGGCAACGGAACCGGTTTCTGCCGGGTCACGGTCGTCGCGCCCGACAGCCGCGTCGACGTGGCGCTGCCCGAGGACATTCCCGTCGCGGACCTGTACCCGGAGATCCTCCGGCTGTCGGGGCAGGGTCCCGCCCAGGGTGCTCCGGTCGGCTATCACCTGGTACGCCGCGACGGCACCGTCCTCGACGGCGGTCGCACCCTGGCCGGTCAACGGATCCTCGACGGCGAACTGCTGTCCCTGCGCCCCTTCTCCGAGTCGCTGCCCCCCGCGGTCTTCGACGACGTCTCCGACGCCGTCGCCACCGCCGTCGCCCGGGACCGCACCCTCTGGGGCGACGGCCTCATGCGCGGAGCCGGGCTCTTCGGCGGGTCGGTCCTGCTGGTCCTGCTCGGTTTCGTGCTGTGGAACTCCGACGTCCGGCACGACATGCACGGCCTGCCCGGCGTCCTTGCCGCTGTCGTCGCCGTACTCGCTCTCGCGCTCGCCTGCGTACGTGCGCGCGTGTACGACGACCGGGGATCGTCCACGGCTCTGGGGATCGGCGCGCTCGCGAACGCGGCGGTCGCCGGTGCCGGGCTGCTGTCGCTCGGTGCGGGCCAGGGCATCGGCAGGCTGCAGTTCCTGCTCGCCTGCGCCGCCGTGCTGGTGGTGGCGGTGATCCTGATGATCGTGACCCCCGGAGGGGACGGTCTCTTCGTCGCGTTCGTGTTCGCCGCCGCCATCGGCCTGCTGGTCACCTTCATCGCGATCATGACGGGCATGGAGCCTGCCGAGACCGCGGCGGTGTGCGCCCCGCTCTCCGTGGGTGTCCTGGCCTTCCTGCCCGGTCTCTCCACCCGTTTCGCCCGCCTCCCCATCGGCTTCGATCCACCCCGTACCACCGTCGGCGACTACGGGACGTCCGAACCGGCACCGCAGGGCCCGGTCGACGCCGACCGCATCGCCGCCCAGGCGCGGCGTGGCCACGAACTGCTCGTCGGGCTGGTCGGCGGATGCGCGCTGGTGGCCGTGGGCGCCGCAGCCGTCCTGGGGTTCTCGGACAACATCTGGGGCCAGTTGCTGGCGCTCGCCACCGGAGTCGCCATGCTGATGCGCTCCCACCTGTTCCGTTACACGGCCCAGGTCGGCTGCGCCCTGGCGGCGGGTCTCGGTGCACTCGTCCTCCTGGGCCTCGGCCTGTCCCTCAATCCGCCGACCGAAATGCTGCGTGAGGCCGTCACGGGGGACAGCACCTCGCTCGACATCCGTACGATCTGGCTCACCGCGGCCGTCGCGGGCGCCGCCGCCCTGATCACTGCCATCGGGCTGATCGTGCCGCGCAAGGGAGTCACCCCGTTCTGGGGGCGCTTCCTGGAGATCGCCGAAGCGTGCGTGCTCCTGACGCTGATGCCCCTGTGTCTCGCCGTTTTCGACCTCTATCACTCGATCCGCGCCCTCACCAGCTGACCCCGCGGGCCCACCCGGCCGGACCGGCTCGGCCGGGCAGGAACGATCCCGCGGGGCGACCGGGAACGCGGCGGCACCGGGCGCCCCGGGTCACCACACCCCGGCCGGACCGGCTCCGCCGGGCTGGTACGCTGTGTGACGGCCGTTTGTGTACGCGTTCCCGGATCATCCTGGGAGCTGCGCTCATCGGACCTTCGCCTCCGAGTTACGGAAGCTCCCCTGAGAGCGAGACCAGGGGCGCTCGTGGGCGCATCGAACTATCGAAGAGGAGTACCGCGTGTCGCTCGACGCCGCTACGAAGAAGCAGATCATGGCCGAGTTCGCCACCAAGGAGGGTGACACCGGTTCCCCCGAGGTCCAGGTCGCGATGCTCTCCCGTCGCATCTCGGACCTGACGGAGCACCTCAAGACCCACAAGCACGACCACCACTCCCGTCGTGGTCTGCTGATCCTGGTCGGCCAGCGCCGCCGCCTGCTGCAGTACCTGGCCAAGAAGGACATCCAGCGCTTCCGTGCCCTGGTTGACCGCCTCGGCATCCGCCGCGGTGCGGCCGGCGGCGCCAAGTAATACGCCGTGAAGGGAGCGGTTCCCACCACTGAGGGGGCCGCTCCCTTTGCTGTACGTACGATTGTGCGTACGGACGCCTGTACGGGACAGGACGGGCCCGCCCGCACGGCCAGAATGCCAAGCCGAGCCGAATCTCAGTAATCTGGTCGTAGAACGACCCGAGAAACGACTCGAATCTGGTCGTAGAACGACCCGAAGAACGACCCGTAGAACGAACCACGACGAGCGAGAAGCAGACCTCCCCGCCGCCGGTCCTCGGTAGTGGCCCCCGGACTCATCGACCCGGGTGCTTCGATCGAAGACCGGCCCGCCGATGGAGGGCTTCTCCGCTACCGTTCCCCGCCACACGGGCGTGGGGGCGATGAAGACGATATGTATCGGAGAAAACGCTAGTGGAGAACGAGACCCACTACGCCGAGGCCGTTATCGACAACGGAACCTTCGGCACCCGCACCATCCGCTTCGAGACGGGCCGCCTGGCCAAGCAGGCCGCCGGCTCCGCCGTCGCGTACCTGGACGACGACACCATGGTGCTGTCGGCCACCACCGCTTCCAAGAAGCCCAAGGACCAGCTCGACTTCTTCCCGCTCACGGTGGACGTCGAGGAGCGGCAGTACGCCGCCGGCAAGATCCCCGGCTCCTTCTTCCGCCGTGAGGGCCGGCCCTCCGAGGACGCGATCCTCACCTGCCGCCTGATCGACCGCCCGCTGCGCCCCTCCTTCAAGAAGGGCCTGCGCAACGAGATCCAGATCGTCGAGACGATCATGGCGCTCAACCCCGACCACCTGTACGACGTGGTCGCGATCAACGCCGCCTCCTGCTCCACGCAGCTGGCCGGCCTGCCCTTCTCCGGCCCGGTCGGCGGCACCCGTGTCGCCCTGATCAAGGGCCAGTGGGTCGCCTTCCCGACGCACACCGAGCTCGAGGACGCCGTCTTCGACATGGTCGTCGCCGGTCGCGTCCTGGAGGACGGCGACGTCGCGATCATGATGGTCGAGGCCGAGGCCACTGAAAAGACCATCCAGCTCGTCAAGGACGGCGCCGAGGCCCCGACCGAAGAGGTCGTCGCCGCCGGTCTCGAAGCCGCGAAGCCCTTCATCAAGGTCCTCTGCAAGGCCCAGTCGGACCTCGCCGCCAAGGCGGCCAAGCCCACCGGCGACTTCCCGGTCTTCCTGGACTACCAGGACGACGTCTTCGAGGCGCTCGCCGCCGCCGTCACGTCCGAGCTGGCCCAGGCGCTCACCATCGCCGGCAAGCAGGACCGCGAGGCCGAGCTGGACCGCGTCAAGGAGATCGCCGCCGAGAAGCTGCTCCCGGCCTTCGAGGGCCGCGAGAAGGAGATCTCCGCCGCCTACCGCTCGCTGACCAAGAAGCTGGTCCGCGAGCGCGTCATCAAGGACAAGGTCCGCATCGACGGCCGCGGTGTCACGGACATCCGCACGCTCGCCGCCGAGGTCGAGGCCATCCCGCGGGTGCACGGCTCCGCGCTGTTCGAGCGTGGCGAGACCCAGATCCTGGGCGTCACCACCCTCAACATGCTCCGCATGGAGCAGCAGCTGGACACCCTCTCCCCGGTGACCCGCAAGCGCTACATGCACAACTACAACTTCCCGCCGTACTCCGTCGGTGAGACCGGCCGCGTGGGCTCGCCCAAGCGCCGCGAGATCGGCCACGGTGCGCTCGCCGAGCGCGCCATCGTGCCGGTGCTGCCGACGCGCGAGGAGTTCCCCTACGCGATCCGCCAGGTCTCCGAGGCGCTGGGCTCCAACGGCTCGACGTCCATGGGCTCGGTCTGCGCCTCCACCATGTCGCTGCTGAACGCCGGTGTGCCGCTCAAGGCCGCCGTCGCCGGTATCGCCATGGGCCTGATCTCCCAGGAGATCGACGGCAAGACCCACTACGTCGCCCTCACCGACATCCTCGGTGCGGAGGACGCCTTCGGCGACATGGACTTCAAGGTCGCCGGTACGAAGCAGTTCGTCACCGCGCTCCAGCTCGACACCAAGCTCGACGGCATCCCCGCCTCGGTCCTGGCCGCCGCGCTGAAGCAGGCCCGCGACGCCCGCCTCCACATCCTCGATGTGATGAACGAGGCCATCGACGTCCCGGACGAGATGTCCCCGAACGCCCCGCGGATCATCACCGTCAAGATCCCGGTGGACAAGATCGGTGAGGTCATCGGCCCCAAGGGCAAGATGATCAACCAGATCCAGGAGGACACCGGCGCCGACATCACGATCGAGGACGACGGCACCATCTACATCGGTGCCGCCGACGGACCGGCCGCCGAGGCCGCCCGCGCCACGATCAACTCGATCGCCAACCCGACCATGCCGGAGGTCGGCGAGCGCTACCTGGGTACGGTCGTCAAGACCACCACCTTCGGTGCGTTCGTGTCCCTCATGCCGGGCAAGGACGGCCTGCTGCACATCTCGCAGATCCGCAAGCTCGCCGGTGGCAAGCGCGTGGAGAACGTCGAGGACGTGCTCGGTGTCGGCACCAAGGTCCAGGTCGAGATCGCCGAGATCGACTCCCGCGGCAAGCTCTCCCTGATCCCCGTCATCGAGGGCGCTGAGTCCGATGGCGGCTCCGCCGCGGGGTCCGAGAAGAAGGACGACGCCGCCAAGTGACGTCCCGTAGTTCCGTGACGACGGCCCGCGCCTCCTCGAAGGCGCGGGCCGTCGCCCGTACCCAAACGCTTCTCAAGGGCACCAACGGCATCGGTACGGTCCGCCGCACCGTGCTCCCGGGCGGCCTCCGGGTCGTCACCGAGACGCTGCCCTCCGTCCGCTCCGCCACCTTCGGGATCTGGGCCAACGTCGGATCACGCGACGAGACCCCCACCCTCAACGGCGCGACGCACTACCTCGAACACCTCCTCTTCAAGGGCACCGCCAGACGCAGCGCCCTCGACATCTCCGCCGCCCTCGACGCGGTCGGCGGCGAGATGAACGCCTTCACGGCGAAGGAGTACACCTGCTACTACGCGCGGGTCCTCGACACCGACCTGCCGCTGGCCATCGACGTCGTCTGCGACATGCTGACCGGCTCGCTGATCACCGCCGAGGACGTCGACGCCGAGCGCGGTGTCATCCTCGAGGAGATCGCCATGACCGAGGACGACCCGGGCGACTGCGTGCACGACCTGTTCGCGCACACACTGCTCGGCGACACCCCCCTCGGCCGCCCGGTCCTCGGCACCGTCGACACCATCAACGCGCTCGACCGCGGCCGGATCGCCCGCTTCTACAAGAAGCACTACGACCCCACGCACCTGGTCGTCGCCGCCGCGGGCAACATCGACCACGCCACGGTCGTACGCCAGGTCCGCAAGGCCTTCGAGCGCACGGGCGCCCTGTCCCGCACCGACGCCGTCCCGGTCCCGCCGCGCGCGGGCTCGCGCACCGTACGCACCGCGGGCCGCGTCGAGCTGCTGAACCGCAGGACCGAGCAGGCCCACGTCGTCCTCGGCGTCCCCGGCCTGTCCCGCACCGACGACCGCCGCTGGGCACTCGGCGTCCTCAACGCCGCCCTCGGCGGCGGCATGAGCTCACGCCTCTTCCAGGAGGTACGGGAGAAGCGCGGCCTCGCCTACAGCGTCTACTCGTACACCTCGGGCTTCGCCGACTGCGGACTCTTCGGCGTGTACGCGGGCTGCCGGCCCAGCCAGGTCCACGACGTCCTCAAGATCTGCCGGGACGAGCTCGACCGGGTAGCGTCCGAAGGACTGAGCGACGAGGAAATCGGCCGCGCCGTCGGTCAGCTCTCCGGCTCCACCGTCCTCGGCCTGGAGGACACCGGCGCGCTGATGAACCGCATCGGCAAGAGCGAACTGTGCTGGGGCGACCAGATGTCGGTCGACGACATGCTGGCCCGGATAGCGCAGGTCACCCCCGACGACGTGCGCGCGGTCGCGGGCGAGGTCCTCGGACACCGCCCTTCGCTCTCCGTCATAGGCCCGCTCAAGGACAAGCAGGCCGACCGCCTCGACGAAGCGGTCTCCTAACCCCACCCGTAAGGAAGCAGAGCAATGAGCAAGCTGCGCGTGGCCGTTCTCGGCGCCAAGGGCCGGATCGGATCCGAGGCGGTACGAGCCGTCGAGGCCGCCGACGACATGGAGCTGGTGGCCACCCTGGGCCGCGGCGACAAGCTGGAGACCCTCGCGGAATGCGGCGCCCAGGTCGTCGTCGAGCTCACCACCCCCGCATCGGTGATGGGTAACCTCGACTTCTGCATCCGGCACGGCATCCACGCCGTCGTCGGTACGACGGGCTGGTCCGACGAACGGCTCGCGCAGCTGAACACCTGGCTCGCCGGCTCCCCGGAGACCGGTGTGCTCATCGCGCCGAACTTCTCCATCGGCGCCGTCCTCACGATGAAGTTCGCGGAGCAGGCCGCCCGCTACTTCGAGTCCGTCGAGGTCATCGAACTCCACCACCCCAACAAGGCCGACGCCCCTTCGGGCACCGCCACCCGTACCGCGCAGCTGATCGCCGAGGCCCGGCGGAAGGCCGGCTGCGCCCCGCAGCCCGACGCCACCGCCACGGCCCTGGACGGTGCCCGCGGCTCGGACGTCGACGGGATCCCGGTCCACTCGATCAGGCTCCGCGGTCTCCTCGCCCACCAGGAAGTGCTGCTCGGCGGTGAGGGGGAGACCCTCACCATCCGCCACGACTCACTGCACCACAGCAGCTTCATGCCTGGCATCCTGCTCGGCGCACGCCGCGTGGTGACCACTCCCGGCCTCACGGTCGGCCTGGAACACTTCCTCGACCTGAACTGACTGAGCCCCCGCCATGCGCGCAAAGATCACATACTTCGTCACCGCTGCCGTCCTGGTCTTCTACTTCGCCCTGGTCGGCAGCCGTGGCGTCCTGCTCATCGAGCACGGCACCCCGCTGACGGTCACCTTCGGCGTCGCGGTGCTGATCCTGCCGGTGATCGGGGCCTGGTTCCTCTGGAAGAACACCCAGTTCGTGGCACGGGCCAACGCGCTGGCCGCGGAACTCGACGCGGAGGGCGGCCTGCCGGTCGACGAACTGGTCCGTACCCCGGCCGGCCGCATCGACCGCGCCTCGGCCGACGCCGTGTTCGCACGGCGCCGTGAGGAGACCGAGGACGCCCCGGACGACTGGCGCTGCTGGTTCCGCCTGGCCGTCGCCTACCAGGACGCCAGGGACACCCCACGGGCCCGGAAAGCCATGCAGCGTGCCATCGCCCTGCACACGAAGCCGCCCCTCGGACGGGTCGCACCGGCCGAATCAAGCCCGCCCGGCGATCGAGGATGTCCGTCGAGCCCATCCGGCGCTTGACGAAGCGGGGACCGGACGGCCCCGCTACCCCTCGCCTCAGAGGTCACCCGACAGGCTCTCAGCCCTGCCGGTACTCGTCCCCCCACGCCTCGACCGTGTCGGCAGCACGGTCGAACGCCTCGCCCCGTGCCAGAAAATCCGCGTTGTTGTCGGTGAGCAGGGGCGGGAGTGTCGCGCCACCCTGGCGTACGACGATCAACGCCTGTCCCTGCACCGTGCGCGGAAACCCGAGCCACTTCACCGGCTGCTGCACGGTGCGGACGGCCGCGACCTGGTTCCACGGCACGGTCGTCGTCGTGAGGAAGCCCACCCGGCGTACGCCGTGCTGGCTCACCCAGACGCCGGCGCGGAGCAGCCGCAGGGCGCAGACGATGACCACGAGCGCGAGTCCCAGACAGACGGCGGCACCCGGGACCGCCCCGGCGAACGCGGTGATCATCCCTGCAAACAGGATGAACGACGCGAGCAGCAACAGGGAGGCAGCGGCTGCCACCCGCCAGGGCCCGGGGCGGTAAGGGCGCCGCCAACTGTCGTGGTCGTCGAACGGCAGCACGACGTCCTCGGCGCTCGCGTCAAACTCGCGGTCGGCCGTCAGGAAGGGCAGGGGCACGACTGATCCTCACTCACAAGCACGCTCGATTGCTGTGCCCGGTGAGGCTACCGAGGAGGTCACCGCTCCGACCACCCCAGGGGGCCTGTACGAGTCAGCGCCCGTGGGCGGCCTCGGTCTGCTGGGAGTGCGACAGGCTCTGGGTGGGGCTCAGCGCGGGCAGGCCGAGGATCAGCGACCCCACGAGACCTGCGACCACGGTCAGCCCGATCAGGGAGCGGCCGGCCAGCTGCGAGACGCTGGTGCGCTCACGCGGGGGCGGGGTGATGTTACTGCGGAATCGGTCGGCCTCGGCTACGAACGAGAACGGGACGGATTCCCGCCGGCGGAACATGAGGAAACTCTCCTTGAAACCAGTTACGGATGCTGCTATTGAGTCAGACGCACGACAGGCCCGTTCGGTGCCCCGAATCGCCGAATTATTCGAAGAAATCCCGGGACCGGCCTTCCCGCCCCCGTTGTCGGAGGCGGCCCGTAGAGTGGGCGCTGTCCGAGCGACGCAATTGGAAGGACCCCGCCGGTGACCGAGACCCCCGAGCCCGCAAAGCCGAGCTTCCGCAGCGATGTCACTGTTGACCTGGTGAAACACGCCGCAGGCGACTCCGACGTCCTGTTCGCGGCCCGTGTCTCCACGGCCGGTGAACAGTCCCTGGAAGAGGTCACCAAGGACCCCGAGCGTTCCAAGGGGCTCATCAACTTCCTGATGCGCGACCGGCACGGCAGCCCGTTCGAACACAACTCGATGACCTTCTTCATCAGCGCCCCGATCTTCGTGTTCCGCGAGTTCATGCGCCACCGCGTCGGCTGGTCGTACAACGAGGAATCGGGCCGCTACAGGGAGCTGGAACCGGTCTTCTACGTCCCGGGGGAGTCCCGCAAGCTCGTCCAGCAGGGGCGCCCGGGGAAGTACGAGTTCGTCGAGGGCACCCAGGCCCAGCAGGAGCTCACCGGCCGCGTCATGGAGGACTCGTACCGCCAGGCGTACGAGGCGTACCAGGAGATGCTCGCTGCGGGAGTGGCCCGTGAGGTCGCCCGCGCCGTGCTTCCCGTCGGCCTGTTCTCCTCGATGTACGCCACATGCAACGCCCGCTCGCTGATGCACTTCCTCGGCCTGCGAACCCAGCACGAACTGGCCAGGGTGCCGTCCTTCCCGCAGCGGGAGATCGAGATGGTGGGCCAGCAGATGGAGGAGCACTGGGCCCGGCTCATGCCCCTCACCCATGCAGCCTTCAACAAAAACGGACGGGTGGCCCCGTAAGCGGTGTCCGTATTGCGGCGTTTCGTGAAGTTCATCTAGGCTGATCAAACGGACCCGGCACTGCTTGAACCCCCGAGCAGGCAGTGCCGGGCTCCTACTGCGTGTCCCCCCGAGGGGACATTGGGCACTGAGCAACGAGTAGCGTGTTACCCATGGCTCCGATCTCCACTCCGCAGACCCCCTTCGGGCGGGTCCTCACCGCTATGGTCACGCCTTTCACGGCGGACGGTGCACTCGACCTCGACGGTGCCCAGCGGCTTGCCGCCCATCTGGTGGACGCAGGCAATGACGGCCTGATCATCAACGGCACCACCGGCGAGTCCCCGACCACCAGCGACGCGGAGAAAGACCAGCTCGTAAGGGCCGTACTGGAAGCCGTGGGGGACAGGGCCCACGTCGTCGCCGGCATCGGCACCAACGACACCCGGCACAGCGTCGAACTCGCCCGTACGGCCGAACGCTCCGGTGCCCACGGCCTCCTCGCGGTGACGCCGTACTACAACAAGCCGCCGCAGGAAGGCATCTTCCGCCACTTCACGGCCATCGCCGACGCCACCGGCCTGCCGGTGATGCTCTACGACATTCCCGGCCGCAGCGGAGTGCCGATCGACACCGAGACGCTGGTGCGGCTCGCCGAGCACCCGCGTATCGTCGCGAACAAGGACGCCAAGGGCGACCTCGGCCGCGCCAGCTGGGCCATCACCCGGTCCGGCCTCGCCTGGTACTCGGGCGACGACATGCTCAACCTGCCGCTCCTCTCGGTCGGCGCCGTCGGCTTCGTCTCCGTCGTCGGCCATGTCGTCACCCCGGATCTGCGCGCCCTCATCGAGGCGTACCTCGGCGGCGACGTCCAGAAGGCCACGGAGATCCACCAGAAGCTCCTGCCGGTCTTCACCGGAATGTTCCGCACCCAGGGCGTGATCACCACCAAGGCCGCGCTGACCCTCCAGGGCCTCCCCGCAGGCCCGCTGCGCCTCCCCCTGGTGGAACTCACCGCCCAGGAAACGGCGCAGCTCAAGATCGATCTCGCCGCCGGCGGGGTAGAGCTTTAACCACAGACTTCACAACTGAATAAGCCAAGACCACTCGCAAGAGCGACAGCACAGACAACAGCAAGTGCACGAAATGACATGCGCGCCACGTGCCCAAGCGGTACGTGGCGTGCGTGGTAAGGAGAGTCTTTTGAGTCATCCGCATCCCGAACTCGGCACCCCGCCGAAGCTCCCGAAGGGCGGCCTCCGGGTCACCCCGCTCGGCGGCCTCGGCGAAATCGGCCGCAACATGACGGTCTTCGAGTACGGCGGCCGCCTGCTCGTCGTCGACTGCGGAGTTCTCTTCCCGGAGGAGGAGCAGCCCGGCATCGACCTGATCCTGCCGGACTTCACCACCATCCGGGACCGCCTCGACGACATCGAGGGCATCGTCCTCACGCACGGCCACGAGGACCACATCGGTGGCGTCCCGTACCTGCTGCGCCTGAAGCCGGACATCCCCCTCATCGGCTCCAAGCTGACCCTCGCGCTGATCGAGGCCAAGCTCCAGGAGCACCGCATCCGCCCGTACACCCTCGAAGTCGCGGAGGGCCAGCGCGAGCGCATCGGCGTCTTCGACTGCGAGTTCGTAGCGGTCAACCACTCCATCCCGGACGCTCTCGCGGTCGCCATCCGCACGCCTGCGGGCATGGCCGTCGCGACCGGTGACTTCAAGATGGACCAGCTCCCGCTGGACGGCCGGCTCACCGACCTGCACGCGTTCGCGCGGCTGAGCGAGGAAGGCATCGACCTTCTCCTCTCCGACTCGACCAACGCGGAGGTGCCAGGCTTCGTCCCGCCGGAGCGGGACATCTCCAATGTCCTGCGCACGGTTTTCGCCAACGCCCAGAAGCGCATCATCGTGGCGAGCTTCGCCAGCCACGTTCACCGCATCCAGCAGATTCTCGACGCGGCCCACGAGTACGGTCGCCGGGTCGCCTTCGTCGGCCGTTCGATGGTCCGCAACATGGGCATCGCCCGGGATCTGGGCTACCTGAAGGTCCCCGCGGGCCTGGTGGTCGACGTCAAGACCCTCGACGACCTGCCGGACGACGAGGTCGTGCTGGTCTGCACGGGTTCCCAGGGCGAGCCGATGGCCGCGCTGTCCCGTATGGCCAACCGTGACCACCAGATCCGGATCGTCCAGGGCGACACGGTGATCCTGGCGTCGTCCCTGATTCCGGGCAACGAGAACGCGGTCTACCGCGTGATCAACGGCCTGACCCGCTGGGGCGCGAATGTGGTGCACAAGGGCAACGCCAAGGTCCACGTCTCGGGCCACGCCTCGGCCGGCGAGCTGCTGTACTTCTACAACATCTGCAAGCCGAAGAACCTGATGCCGGTCCACGGTGAGTGGCGCCATCTCAGGGCCAATGCCGAACTGGGTGCCCTCACCGGCGTGCCCAAGGACCACATCGTCATCGCCGAGGACGGCGTCGTCGTCGACCTCATCGACGGCCGGGCCAAGATCGTCGGCAAGGTCCAGGCCGGTTACGTGTACGTCGACGGCCTTTCGGTCGGGGATGTCACCGAGACCTCCCTCAAGGACCGCCGGATCCTCGGTGAGGAGGGCATCATCTCCGTCTTCATCGTGGTCGACAGCTCCTCCGGCAAGATCACGGGCGGCCCGGACATCCATGCCCGCGGCTCCGGTATCGACGACTCGGCATTCAGCGCCGTCGTGCCGAAGATCGAGGAAGCGATCAACAGGTCTGCCCAGGACGGTGTGCTGGAGCCGCACCAGGTCCAGCAGCTGGTCCGCCGCACGGTGGGCAAGTGGGTCTCCGACACCTACCGCCGACGCCCGATGATCCTGCCGGTCGTCGTCGAGGTCTGATCCCGGCAGCGCGAACTCCGGAGCGGGGCCCCCGATTTGCATCGGGGGCCCCGCTCCAGTACGTTTACGGCTCCGCCTGACCGGGAAGCGCCGCGCACACTCGTGCGCCATGGACGGCCCGAACGGGGTGGAAATTCCGACTCAGAACTTCTGATAAAGTCGGATCCGCCGAAAGGCAAGGCCATTCCAATAGGCCGCCGGAATTCATATTCGGACCGGAAACGGAACGAAAAAGAGTCTGGTAAGGTTGGAACCGCCGGAAAGGGAAACGCGAAAGCGAAGAACTGGAAAGCAGCCCCGCTTCGACCGGGAATCGGACAC